>MHEA01000196.1:0-873 GCA_001805085.1 Nitrospirae bacterium GWC2_57_9 | reverse complement strand
GAGCGGCTCGTGGATGTTTCCTGGGGCGATTTCCAGCCGGGAGCGCACGCGGTCAAGATCTCGGTCAGGACCCAGGACAAACCGGGGCTCCTGGCCAGCGTGTCGTCATCCATCAGCGCGGCAGAGGCCAACATCACCCATGCCGAGGCCATCACGGGCGAGGACCGGCAGGCCACCCTGAACTTCACCATCGACATCAAGGACGTGGAGCACCTGAACTCCATCATCAAGAACATCGAGGGTATCAACGGGGTCCTGGACGTGAGACGGGTGAAGTCGGGCTGATCTTCTTCTAAAAGCCGAGGCGGGTTTGATGAGATTGAGTCGTTGGAACCGTTTGAGTCGTTGATTTGGAACAGGCACAACCAGACCTTCATGATCCTTTCCTGACCCCTTTACCATGAACCGATCGAGACGAGCTTTATTCGCTGACCTGAAACAGGTCCTCTGGGCGCTATTCCTCGTGTACCTCATCCTCGCAGCAGCCGGCTGGCTTTTCGGGAAGCAGATAGGCTTTGAGGATGCATTCCTGATCTGCCTCGCTATAGCTGTTCTCGTCACCATTACCTTTTTCTCCGTTTTCCTGTTCACAATACTCTGGACCAGCCTGGAACAGAGGCTGGAAGACTGGGTGAACCGTCGGAGGAAGGGGTCCTGAGCAGGGGAGGGTAAAGGCGGGGTTGATCGGTTTGGAACTTTGGAATCGTCGTATGCGCTCACTCCAGAATTGAAGCTCCCTGCAGCAAGCTGCAGGGAATTTCGATTCTCAAGGTGTAATTATAATCGTATTCGCTCGCTAACCCCGCAGCAAGCTGCGGGGTTAGCGCTCACTCCAGAATTCAAACGACTGAAACGAGTTTTCTGCAGTTATGA
>MHEA01000195.1:4655-4723 GCA_001805085.1 Nitrospirae bacterium GWC2_57_9 | reverse complement strand
GCGCCGTCATTCACCCGGTGGTCGAAGGTAAGCGAAAGCGGCAGGACCTTGCGGATAACCACCTGGCC
>MHEA01000195.1:0-4634 GCA_001805085.1 Nitrospirae bacterium GWC2_57_9 | reverse complement strand
GGAAATTTTTCCTGTCCCCAGGATCGCCACGTCCGGATAGTTGATGATCGGTGTTGCAAAAACAGCACCGAAGGCCCCGTAGTTCGTGATCGTGAAGGTGCTCCCCTTCAGGTCGTCGAGCCTGATCGTCCGCTCCCGCGCTTTCGCGCTCAAGTCCTGCAGCTCCACGGCAAGCGCGCGGATGGTCTTTTCCTCGACATTTCTGACGACGGGAACGATCAACCCGTCAGGAGTATCGACGGCAACGCCGATGTTGTAAAACTTCTTAATCATGATTTCTTCATGCTCTTCGTCGACCGAGGCATTGAAGGAGCCGAAGTCCATGAGCGTATGCTGCACGGCCTTTATGATAAAGGGCATGAACGTGAGGTGCACCCCTTTTTCCTCGAGCACCTTCTTCTGACTCGCCCGGATCTCCCACAGCGCGGTGATGTCCGCCTCGTCCGTTTCCGTTACGGAAGCCGTGGTCTTTTGCGCCAGCAAGAGGTTTTTCGCTATGGCCTTTCTAACCCCCCTGATCGCGATTCGCTCGACAACGGTCTCTTCATCGGCCCTCGCGGGCTGCTTCATGGCCTTCTGTACGTCCTCGCGAGAGACGCTCCCGCCGGGCCCGGAGCCTTTAACCTTACCCAGGTCGACGCCTTTCTCCTTTGCAAAGGCCCGAACAGCCGGAGCAGCAAGGAAGCCGGCCCCTTGCTTCTCAACCTGAACCGCCGGGGCCGGCTTCGGACGCGCTGCCACCGCGGGTTTTACTTCTTCCTCTTCCTCAGGAAGCTCGCCTATTACGGTGACCGACTTCGGCCGCTCTGCGGGCTTCGGCTTTTCTACCGCTGCACGCGGCGCTTCAGTCTTCTCGCCCGCTTCACCGATGATCAGGAGCACTTCGCCGACCTTGACTGTCTCTCCTTCTTCCCTGGAGATCCTGAGAACTGTTCCGCCTTTGGGAGACGGCACTTCCACGACGGCCTTGTCCGTTTCGACCTCCACAACGGACTGGTGTTCTTTTACGAGGTCGCCCTGTTTGACAAGCCATTTCCTGATTTCAGCCTCGGCAATTCCTTCACCCAGGTCAGGCAGAATAAAATCGAATGCCATGGTCGTTTCCTTCTTTATTTTTTGAGGACAAAACTGAAAAGCGGTTTTCGCGCAAAGACGCCAAGACGCAAAGAAAGGCAAAACAATTTCAGGGTTAAACCAAAGATCCTCTTTGCGCCTTTGCGGCTTTGCGAGAGATGCTTTTTGTCTTTGGTTTTAATCCTTGGCCTAAGCCTCGTTAATACTGCAGCACCGTCTCGATTGCCTTTCGTATCTTTTCGATGGACGGCAGGTAATAGGCCTCGAGCTTCGGCAAGGGCAAAACGACATCGTATGATGTGACCCGGAGGATAGGGGCCTTCAGATGGAGCATGGCGAATTCGGCGATCAATGCCGAGAGCTCGGCGCCCAGCCCGCACATCGAAGGCGCTTCGTGCACGATCACGACCCTGCCTGTCTTTTTCACGGATTGAAGTACCGTCTCTTCGTCAAGGGGAGAGAGGGTCAGGAGGTCGATCACCTCGGTGTTGAAACCCTCCACGGCCTTCATCGCCCGCTGGAGCATGCTTCCCCAGGCGATGAGCGTGACGTCCGTGCCTTCCCGGACGATCCGGGCCTTTCCCAGGGGGACCGTATAATCGATTTCGGGCACTTCCTCCTTGAGCATCCGGTAGAGTCTCGTCGGTTCAAGAAAAAGCACGGGGTCCGGGTCGCGGATGGCGGAAAGAAGCAGGCCTTTTGCGGTGAGCGGGGACGACGGAACGACCACTTTCAAGCCCGGCATATGGCAAAAGAGGGCCTCCGCGCTTTCGGAGTGGTGCTCAAGAGCTTTTACGCCCGCCCCGTAAGGCGTGCGCACAACGAGGGACGCGGTGAATCTCCCGCGCGAGCGGGTACGAATGCGCGCCGCGTGTGAGAAAAGATGTTCCACGGCAGCATAGATGAATCCCATGAATTGCATCTCAACGACGGGCTTCAAGCCGTAAAAGGCCATGCCGATGGCGGCGCCCACGATGCCTGTTTCGGCAAGAGGCATGTCCATCACGCGCTCGGGGCCGAAGCGGTCGTAGAGTCCTTCGGTTACCCGGAACACGCCGCCGTTTTTTCCCACGTCTTCGCCGAGGACAACCACGTCCTTGTCCCGCTCCATTTCCTCACTCAACGCCAGGTTCAGTGCCTGAACCGCATTCATCGTTGCCATGTCAGAAATCCTTTATCTCCCGCGCCTGCCTCTGGGTAAGGCCGGCATAGGTATAGGTGAACATGTCCTTCGGATCAGGCGCGGCCACGGACTCGGCGTTCTTCTGGGCCTCGTCGACCATGGCTGTTGCATGTGCTTCCGCGTCCTTCTGGTACGCCTCGGTCCAGAGGCCTTTCTTCTCCAGGTACAGTCGCATCCGCAAAAGCGGGTCTCGCGCCTTCCACTTCTCGGTCTCTTCCTTCGGCCGGTATCGGCTTGCGTCATCCGCCGTGGTATGATCCGACATCCGGTAGGTGACGCACTCGATCAGGGTAGGGCCGCCTCCTTCTTTCGCCTTTGCCATGGCGTCCCTGGTCGCCTTGTACACGGCAAGGAAGTCATTTCCGTCCACCTGGATCCCTTCGAAGCCGTAGGCGACCGCCTTCTGGGCGATCGTCTTTGACGCGGTCTGACGGTCCCGGGGAACGGATATGGCCCATTGATTGTTCTGGCAGAGAAAGACAACGGGAAGCTTGAACACGCCTGCCATGTTCATTCCCTCGTGAAAGTCCCCCCGGGAACTGCCGCCGTCGCCAAAGTAGACGATCGCGGCAGCGCGGTCTTTCCGGTACTTTGCCGCCATCGCGGCGCCCACGGCATGGGGGATCTGGGTACCTACGGGAATACACACGGGAAGGACGTTCATACCCTCGGGGACCCTCATGCCCCGCTCGTCTCCGGCCCAGTACTGAAGGAGCATGTGCAGGGGAAAACCCAGCGCGATATAGACGCCGCTTTCCCGGTAAGACGGAAAAAGCCAATCACCTTTTTCCGAGGCCAGGGCGCTTCCCAGCTGCGAGGCCTCCTGTCCCAGGATCGAAGGGTACGTCCCGAGCCGCCCCTCGCGCTGGAGGGTCAGAGCCCGCTGATCAAAGGTCCTCGCCAGTACGAGCAGTTCGTACATCCGCTTTAATTCTTCATCAGTAAGCGAAGGCGCAGGCGTCACCGTCTCATTTCCCTTTTCATCGAGAACAGCGAGGCGTTTTATCAATGGTTCCACGATCTGTTCCGGCAATGGCTTGTCCTCCTTCTCTTTCAGTAGACTATTTACCTAAAGCGTAATCGAAAGATATGTTTGCGTCAATGACGACAATGGTATTATTTGCCGGCGCTTTTATCCTGTCAAAGAGTTTGAATTGTCTGCCGGGTTAGGTTAGGGACGATGATGACCCCAGCGATGAAATCGCTTTTTCTTAAACTCGAAGCATGTTTCATATAGCCATCTCCCCTGCCTGCCGAGCCGGAAGCTGGGAAATTAAGGTTTTCCTGTTGCTTGCCGCAGTTTAATTTTCCTCGTCAGGGTTTTATAATACGGTATGAAGGTCACCAAAGAGAAAATATGGACCTGGTACCTCCCGAATGAACCGAAGAAAATCCACCATGATGCCTGGAAAAAGAGCGGCGGGAAGTGGATTGTATTTGACCGGGAAGATCGGATTACCGCGCTTGTCGAGGCACTGCGGCTCTATGTCGATGCAGGTGAGATCGTGGGCGCCAAAAGCTGGAACGGCGATCCCAGCGCACTCAATGTTTATTGTCTGAACCGGGACGGTGTGAAAACAAAAATGATCCTTGACCGTCTGGGTGCGGGACGTTCCCGGGTTTGGCAATACGATTTTGCCTGGCACAAGAACATCCGCAAACCCCTAGACTTTGCCTATTCCTGGAGTTTTAAATTCATGACCATCCTCCGGAGTTACGGAGTGCCGGGTACGATCAATCTTATACGCGAACTGCTCATCCCGGGCAAGGCGCGCCGAAAGCATGGAGGTGAATGATGGATCGTCATAATAATTCCCAGTCCGATAAAGCGGTATTGATCTATGACGGAAGCTGCCCGATCTGCAGCAGCACTGCTGCCTGGATAAAAGAGCATGAGCAGAAGAAGGCCTTCGAGATGCTGACTTGCCAGTCGGAAAACAGGAAAAAGCGGTATCCCCTTATGGAAGAGGCAGCTTGCATGCAGGCGATGCAGCTCGTTCTTCCCGGCGAGCATGTGCTTGCAGGAGAAAAGGCACTTCCCGAAATATTCAAGCGGCTGAAGAGATACCGTGCTGCCGCCGGGTTGTTCAAACTTCCGGGATCCAACATAATCGCTGGCGCTTTTTATCGATGGTTTGCGCGAAGTCGATACCGCATTGCAGAGATCCTTTACCCGCACGGCAACCACACGCATCAGCACGGGGAAAAAGCGTGATGACGAGTGAAGGAGTGATGCCATAATGACTGAGCTTAAGAATCAAGATTCCCAGACCGAGCAGGGCGGGAGTGCGGAGACGTCTAACACAATCCCCTTTGACGATAAAATGTTGCAATTGCTGGAACCAAGGAAAAGAGTGGGCCTGATAGTAGTATTGAC
>MHEA01000194.1:28837-31240 GCA_001805085.1 Nitrospirae bacterium GWC2_57_9 | reverse complement strand
AACGCTGGGTCCGCATAACGGGAATCGTCCTGCTTGCCGTTGCCGTTCTCCTCGTTATCGCGTCCTATCTTGTGGACGATCCGCTCCGCCGGTACCTTGAGCGGGAGCTGAACGCCCGTCTGAAGGGGTATTCGATCCGGATCGGAGCCCTGACGACCCACCCGCTGCTGCTCTCGGTCGATCTCGAAAACCTGCTCGTCATCCAGAAGGCCAATCCCGAGCCGCCCATCGCCATGATCCGGAGGATCCGCGGCGGTGTGCATTGGCGCGATCTCTTTACAGGACATATTGTTGCGGATGCGACGATAGACGATCCCCGATTGTACATCAACATCGGCAAGCTCAAGGCCGAGATCAAGAAACCCCCCGAACAAAAAGAGGCATGGCAGGAAACTCTTGAAGCGATCACGCCGATCACCGTGAACGAGTTTCGGATCAGGAACGGGGAGGTCACCTACCTGGAAAGCATGAAGGCCGCTCCTGTAACGGCCAGTGGCATAACCCTCATTGCCCGGAATGTGGAGAACGTCAAATCGGCACGAGGGGTCTATCCATCGGACATATTCCTTGAAGCGGTCCTGTACGGATCGAAAATAACTATGAGCGGCCAGGCCGACTTTCTGCTCAGGCCTCATGCGGCGTTCAAAGTCGACGTGGATCTGCATGAGCTGGACCTGGCCCCGTTCCGGCAGATCGCCGCTTCCCGCCATATCAGGATCGAGAAAGGCGTGGTGTCGGGCTCGGCGAACGTCGAGTACTCGCCGGAGCGCAAGATCCTGGTGGTAAAGGAGCTGACGCTGGCCAATGCAGCCATCGATTATGAGTACGTAGCACAAACGCTCCCGGAAGAGGCTGCTAAGGCAAAGAAGGCGGAGAGGACGGCAAAACTTAAGAAGACCGGAAGGGAAGTCGTGGATAAACCGGGCCTCCTGCTTAAGGCGAAACGAGTGAGGATAGCAAAGAGCAGCCTTGGGATCGTGCACCTGTCCGCCGATCCCCGCTACCGGGTCTTTATGACCGACCTGGATCTTGAGCTCAACAATTTCAGCAACCAATTCAGTGAAGGGCCCGGGGACCTGTACCTCTCCGGCCAGTTCATGGGGAGCGGGGACACGATCGCGAGCGGCACATTCCGACCCGAGAAGCAGGGCCCGGACTTCAACGTCAGGATCGCCATCAAGAACACGCAGATGCGGTCCATGAACGACCTCTTCCGGGCATACGGCAAATTCGACGTTTCGGCGGGCCTTTTCTCCTTCTACTCAGAGGTGGCCGTCAAGCACAACAAGATCACCGGATATGTGAAGCCGCTGTTCAAAGACCTGAAAGTATACGACGAGCGGACCGATGAGGAAAAAAGCAAATTCAAGGAACTTTACGAAAAGATCCTCGGCGGGGTCGTAAAGCTCTTCGAGAACCGCCCGCGCGACCAGGTGGCAACGGAAACACCGATAGCGGGCACTGTCGAGAACCCGGATGCGAGCACCTGGCAGATCCTGGTGAACGTGGTCCGGAATGCCTTCTTTCAGGCGATCCTGCCCGGGTTCGAGGGAAACATTCGCTGACCAGCGGGGAAGGAGCCCGACAAGCGTGTTGCGACCGAAACAGCTGTATGAGCTGCTCAAGGAAGCCGCTTCGCAGTGGAGCAATGACAAGTCGCTCAAGCTGGGGGCCGCGCTTTCCTATTATACGGTGTTCTCCCTTCCGCCTCTTCTGCTGATCGTGATCGCCACCGCAGCCTTCGCCTTCGACGAGGAGGCTGCCCGGGGACAGATCGTAGCGCAATTCCAGGGCTTCATCGGGAAGGAGAACGCCGCCTTCATCGAGACCATGATCGAGCAAAAGGCTGCCGCGCCGGAACGAGGGCTTGTCGCCACCGCGATCGGGCTGATCGTTCTGCTCCTCGGTGCCAGCGGCGTGTTCGGAGAACTGCAGGATTCCCTGAACACCGTCTGGAACGTAAAACCGAAGCCGGGTGCGGGGCTTCGGCACATGATCCGGACGCGTCTTCTTTCCTTCTCCCTGATCCTGACGATCGGTTTTCTCCTTCTCGTTTCGCTGGTTTTGAGCGCGGCCCTCGCGGCGTTCGGCGCCTACCTGAACAGGCTGTGGCCCGGTCCGCCCGTCATCAATTACCTGCTGCAGGCCGGGAACGTTCTGCTTTCCTTCGCCCTCATCACCGCGCTTTTCGCGATGCTGTTCAAGATCCTTCCCGATGCCAGGATCGCCTGGCGCGATGTCTGGCTCGGAGCTTCGGTCACCGCGGTCCTGTTCACCGCCGGCAAGTTCCTGCTCGGGCTCTATCTCGGCACGAGCGATGTGGCTTCCGCCTACGGCGCAGCGGGGTCCCTTATCATCCTTCTGCTCTGGATCTATTACTCGTCGCAGATCCTTTTCTTTGGA
>MHEA01000194.1:19703-28768 GCA_001805085.1 Nitrospirae bacterium GWC2_57_9 | reverse complement strand
AGGCTGCCTGAGCCAGATAGTTCCCTGCCGGGCTGCTCTGTTCAGCGATGGTGTCGAAGGTAATGCCGTACCAGGAACAGCACGAACAGTACTGCAAACAGGAAGAAAAGCACCCGGGCGACCACCGCCATGATACCGACGATGAGAACAAAGCCGAACACGGCGGCGATCACCGAGATGATGAGGAAGAGGATGGCCCACAGCCGCAGATCAGTCACTTGCCGCATCAGGCCCTCCTTCAGGATGAGCACTTCCGGGAAACAGGCTCAGGCCGCCTTTTCCCAGACCCTGGTGTTCAGACACTGGTCGATGTAGCTTATATGCCGCTGCTCGTCATCGTAGTTCCGCCTCAGCAGCACCATGACCATGGGCGGAAAATCCTGTGAAACCGCGTCGTGGTAGGAACTGTTCGTCATTTTTTCGCCGCCGCGCAGAGCCTTCAATGCTCCCTCGGTGCCGGTGATGCCCCTGATCGACGCAAAGGCCTGCAGCAGGAATCCCTTGAAGTCCTTGGAAAATTCGGGCGGTTCGCCGCCGTACGAGCGGATCATGTCGGACAGATCCTTCACATGCCGGGCATGGTCCGACTGGAACTTGGAGATGTTGCTCTTGATATCCATCTGTTCTATGTGATCGTTCGCCTTGATGTAGGCGTGGATAGCATCAATGTCGAGCTGACAGATCGATTTCAACCGGTCAGCTACTTCCTTGTTGTCCATGTTCTCCTTCTCCTTTCCAAAAGCGGTCAGAGCAAAGCAACCGGGGCGCCGCAAACCGTGGGCTGCGATGGTCAAGCCGATTTCCTGAACTCTTCTTCTGCGGTGTGCACTGCCTGTTCCGCAGCATGCTGCGCCTTCTGGAACGTCCGCTGCGCGGTCTCTTTGGCCCGCGTCAGCAGCGAATCGCTGGCCGAGCCCATCATCTCCACTTCTTTCTGTGATTCGGGGATCAGGGACCCGACAAGCGCGCCGACGCCGAAAACGGCCAGCAGCGTGCCGAGCGGATTCTCCCGAACCAGGTCCTGAGCGCGGTTCGTGGTCGCCTGCGCCTGCTCCCGGGCTGACCTGCCGAACCTTCCCGCCGACTGCCTGGCCTTGTCGGTAAACCTGCTTCCCTTTCCCTGCACCTGACCGGAAACGGCTTCGAGCTTCTCCTGGGCCTTGCCGGTCATCTCACCGGCCTTTTCCTTGAGAGCCGACCCCCGCTCTGCGAAGCGGCCCCCGGCGGAAGACCGGTTCAACATCAGCCAGGCGATGCCCGCCCCGATCATGGCGAGGGGAACGGGGTTGCTTTTGACCGCATCCAGGACGTTCGACCCCGTATCTCGTGCTGTCGAGCTGATCGCACCGCCCATACGTGATGCTGCGTTCTTTATCCTGTTCATTCGGTCAGCCGTCGTTTCCCGGATCGTTTCCTTCGCATGTTCCCCCATGTGGGCCGGGCTGAGCCGGTCCTTGATCTGCTCGACGGTGCCGCTCATTTCCTGCCTCGTCCGGGCGATGTCCTGCTGGATCGTCTCGGGAGGCAGGTCCCTGGTTATGTTCGTTTTTTCAGCCATTCTTTATCCCCTTTCAATGTTGATATCGTCTCCCGGGGAGTGAAGTCGGTCTGCTTGAGGTCGGCCATTCCTTTTTTTATGAGGAAATACCCGATTCCCAGGACGATCGCTCCCACGATCAGCGCCGAGATCCATATCGGTATTGCCAATGCCAGTAAAAAGACCGCGGCCGCAACCACGGCGAGCAGTCCTGCATACAGGACCGCGGCGCCGATCGCCAGGAAGGAAAGGTCCTTTGCACCGCGGGTGATCTTATGGGACATCTCGCTTTTCAACAGCGTGATCTCGTCCCGTACGAGCCGCTGCATTTCGCTTGTCAGGTCCGAGAAAAGCGAGCCGAGCGATTTTTCATCTTTTACGTGGTTCATACTATCCACCTCCTTGGTTTCAGGCAGAGGCGGATTTCGAACTCTTGAGAAAGCGGGCCATGAAAAAACCGGCCGCGAAAGCGCCTCCGGCCATGAGGACGGGTCGTCTGCGGACGAAATCCTCGGCCTCGCTGATGATCTGATCGGCATCATGCTGCTGCAGATATCCGGAAAGCTGCTCCACATTCACGGCCGCCTTGTCCGCATAGCGGGCCATTGACTCCTGGTTCTGTTCGCGCAGGTGCTGCGAAACGGTCCGGAAGGCGCCGGAAACGCTGCTGATCCTTTCCGCCGCCTTGCCTTTGCCGTCGCCGATCATCGATCGCAGTTTGGTCCGCGCCCTGCTCGCCACCTGTCCGCCCTTCTCCCTTGTCCGCGAAGATTCCTCCGCGGTGTCTGCAAAAGCGACGGCGGCGAAATGCGCCGGGTCTCTGTCGAAATCCGCCTTGCATTCGGCTGAATTAAAATAGTAGGTCTTGCCCTGATAGGTACTGGACCAGGGACTCCTTTCATCGACCTCTCCACTGCACACCGGATCTTTTCCCATGATGATAACCTCCTTCGTGATAACTGTGCTCACCCGGTCCCGGCGGTAGCCGTTCCCGCGAGAGATCCAACGGTGAAAAGCGGAAAACAAGAAGCAAAAAAAGCGCACATTCTTTCTCACCGAGAAACTTAGTTCAAGACTAGCCCGAATTTTCTTATCTGTCAATTGAACGAAACTCCGCTTTTGCTTGATCGGGGCGGAACCCGCGCCCGCCACTCACGGTCCGCCGGTCCCTTTCTCAAGCCTTAGTGTGAGGTGCTTCTCAAAATTTAGTTCCTTCGGAGAAAAGTGGAAACAGGCAGAGACGAACAAATGAATCAGAAATGCGCTGTTATCAGGACCAAAGTTTTCAGGCGCTTGTTTATTGCATCGCAACCAAAATTATAGAACTCGCACGAATTCCGAATGTCATCGATCGGAGAGGAACCGTGCTATCGGTTTGAGCGGGACGATGCGTTCGCAGAGGATTTTGAAAATAGTCAGCAGGGGAACGGCAATGATGGCCCCGATCACGCCCCAGATGGCGGCCCAGAGGACGAGCCAGAGGAAAATGACCAACGGATTCATCCTGAACCGGACGCCCAGGATCAGGGGAGTGAGGAACTGGCCCTGAAGAATCTCCACGAACAGGTAAATAGCGGGCGCAAGTAATGCCATCCTGAACTCGAGCGTGAACAGGGCAACTACTGTCACGATCGATATACCGACCAGGGGGCCGAGATAGGGTATATAAATGAGGAGGGCCGCCATCACGCCCCACAGTACCGCATCGGGCATACCGATCAGAAACATGCCCAGGGCCACCACGATCCCCTCGAAGAAATTGATGAGCGTCACGGTAAGGAGATAGCGCGAGATGCTGTGTTCCACTTCGCGCACGGTCTCGGCGACCTGCGCCTTTTTTTCCGCTGAGGGATAGAGGTCCATGAGTTTGACCACGAAGAGGTCGCCTGAAGCGAGCATGAAGAACAACAGGATCAGCATGATCGTTCCCTGAGCAAGGAACTCCCGCATGCCGCTGACGATCGTCCCGGCAAGCCCCGGCCCCGGGAGGACCGTCACCCGGGTATTTTCCTTTTCGGGCCTGGTGAGCTTTTTCAACTCTTCGGCGGTCCTGCCTGCCTTCTGGACCGGCGACAGAATGCCCTCCAATTTCTGACCTATCTGGCGAAGGGAATCCGGCGCTTTCTCGACCCAGTCGAGTGCCGGGCCGGAGAGATTCGATATGCCATATCCCGTGATCGCAAGAAAGGACAGAAGCACGACGGCAGCTGCGGCGAGTTCAGGGACCCGTATTCTCTTCAACAGTCGCACGACCGGCCTCAGGAGGAAGGCAAAGAACAGCGCCAGGGTAAAGGGCAACAGGACCGAGCGGGCGAAGTAGGCCGTATAAAAAAGAGAGAGGACGAACAGGCCGTTCAGGCCAAGAGCGGTGACCTTGACCGGCGGTTCCTGTTCAGGAAGATGTTCGGCCATGGCCGTATCCTTTGCGGGCATCGAGCATCACGCTCAGCTTTCTTCCGATCGCTTGCCGACGCACATCGGCAGGCCGGATCAGGTTTTTGAGAACGAGATCAGAACCGGCCGCTGCCTCATCCAGCTGGACTGCGGGGTGGATATTGACCGGTTCGTCGGTCAGCCCGTCGACATTCCCCGCGTTCGCGCCGCTGCTCAACCAGGCACAGGCCTCCCGATATGCACGGTCCAGATCGGCCCGCATGGACGGCGTCCATGCGGGCCAGGCCGTCTTGCTGCTTTCCGGCGGCGGTGCAAAAGGGTCCCTCATCGTTGCCGGGGAAGACTGCCACTGAATTGCGGCCGCGACCCTGAGATGTGCTTCGAGCCAGGCACGCAGGTCCGGGGGGGCGGCAGGGAGGCGTTGCGATCCGGAACCTGAGGGATCAAAATCGTATGCTGCCCGCTTCCTGTCCGCCGCAGGCAGGCAGGACAGTGCCAGAAGAGAGGCAGTCAGAAAAAAAACAGCGGCTATCTTCATTGCGCTTTCCTTCGCGGAGGGCTGGCCAGAGAGATGAGAAAAAATGTTCTCTTATTTGAGATAGCAGAGGAAGGGGACATTTTCAAGAGGCCAAGAAAGGAAGAGAAAAAGCGGGGGAGAAGCGAGAACATTTCGTGCTACTTTTTCCGGCAATGACTGAGGAAACAGGGCGAGGGGCATGCGTCCACGAAAGCTGACTGCGTTCAGAGAGGAAGGACTCCGATGTCACCCTGATCCGGGGCAGGCTGCTGAAAAAACCATTAGCGGTTGCGGGGAGCGGTTTTCGCGGCGAGGCTGTCCGGGTTTTTCAACTCGGTATAAATGCGAGCTTGCTTCGCTAAGCTTGCAAAGAGTGTTTAAAGATTTTTAAAAAGTCCGCTACGGAAACTCTTCGTAATAGTCCAGGTCCTTATGAAAGGTCTCTTCCAGGGAACGGAGCGCCAGGAACCCGGCAACCAGACAGATCGCGCCGACAGCGAGCGCGCCGCCCTGGAGCCCAAGGGGCCGGCGGAAGAACTGGAACAGGAGGGTGATGGGGACCACCATGCCGCGCACGAAGTTGGGGACCGTGGTCGCCACCGTCGCCCGAAGGTTGGTGCCGAACTGTTCCGCTGCCACCGTCACGAAGATCGCCCAGTAGCCTCCTGCGAATCCGAGGAAGAGGCAGACGCCGTAAAAGAAGTTGGGGGACTGCGCGCCTTGCAGGAAGTAGAGGCCGACCCCGGAGATGGTCAGGAGCATGTAGAGCAGGATGACTTTTTTCCTGCTCCTGAGGGCCTGGCTCAGGAGCCCGCTCGAGAGATCGCCGAACACGAGGCCCAGGTAGCAGAACATGACGGCATTCCCCGCAGAGACCGGGCCGGTCGTCCCGAGTGCCCTGGCGAATTCCGGCGAGAACGTGATCAGGATACCGACCACGAACCATATGGGAACGCCGATGAGGATCGAGTTGAGATAGCGGTAGAACCGTTTGCGTTCTGAAAAGAGCGCCAGGAAGTTGCCTCTCGCTGCGACCTTTTTGTTCTCCATGGCCTTGAACATGCCCGATTCGGCAACGCTGATCCGGGCGATGAGCAGCAGCAGGCCGAGCACGCCGCCGATGATGAACGCATTCCTCCAGTCGTAAGTGCTCGCGACCATGTTTGCCAGGATCGCGCCGGACACGCCGACGGAGGCAACGAGCATGGTGCCGTAGCCCCGTATGCTGGTATGCAGCACCTCTGACACGAGCGTAATGCCTGCGCCCAACTCGCCGGCAAGGCCGATGCCGGCGATGAAGCGCAGGGCCGCGTATCCCTCGAGGGACTGGACCATCCCGTTCGCGAAGTTCGCGATCGAATACAGGAAGATCGAACCGAACATGATCTTGAGCCTGCCCTTGCGGTCGCCAAGGATCCCCCAGAGGATGCCGCCGATCAGCATGCCTGCCATCTGCATGTTCAACAGGTATACGCCGGAGTCGATCAGTTCCTGTCCGGAAAGTCCCAGGGTCTTGAGGCTCGGCACCCGTACAATGCTGAACAGCACAAGATCGTAGATATCCACGAAGTACCCCAGCGCCGCTACGATCACAGGCAGGCTGAAAATCTGGTGAACACCTACTGCTTTCTGCGCCATGAGGTCCTCCGCTTCAGTAGAAGTAAAGAGGTTCAATCAGTCTTTTTTGTGCTTTTTCCCCTTGCCACGGCCTTTCCCGTTGCCTGCGGAGGAGGCAGGGTCACCGGTAAAATGGAGGTCGCCGCGCTTCAGGGCATGGAACTCGGGAGAGCCCGGTTTGATGCCCAGTTCCTTGGCAATGGCGCCCCAGCCCTTGTCCCTGCTGGCCTGATAGGTGTGGAGGACGACATCGGGCTGTTTCTTGCTCATCTGGCCGAGTTGAAAGACCATAAAGGCGTCCGCGGGCGAAGGCACCTTCTTTACAATGTCCTCGACCTTGGGTACGGGGATACCGAACTGTTCGCTGACCTTGGCGTTGAAGCGGTTGATATCTTCCTTGGCCTGTTCGTTCACCCTGCGCAGAAAATCATCGAGGCCGGCGTGAGCGAGGGCTGCGAAACCGAAGATGAGTACGAAAAGGACAGTTATGGTGCGCAAATATTTCATGAAACTACCTCCTTAGAATGATATTCGTACGACGAATTTATCAGAAGCGACGGATCTTTTCAAGTGAAATGCAGGAGAATGAAATGCGGCGCTGGAAGAGCATTGAACGAGAATGACAGCGGGTTTGCGGTCAGATACTCAAAGAGTTAAGAACCTTCTTCAGGCGGGCAAAATCCTGGATGAACTTCTTTCTGCCTTCAGGGAATCGCATCGCATAAGCGGGATGAAAGGAGATGAGGTTGCGCCTGCCGTTCTGTTCGATGATCGTCCCGTGTTCTTTCGCGATCTCGACATTCTTGCCGAGCACGGCGCGGCAGGCGGTATTCCCGAGCAAAACGACGATGCGTGGATCGATCACGTCGATCTGTTTCAGCAGGTGCAAACGACCGTGATCGATCATGGCCGGTGACGGCTTGCCGGTCTTGGGCAGGTAATGAACAGGACTGGTGATGAAGACATCCCTTTCATCGAGGCCGATTCCGCTTATCATGCTTCTCAGAAACTTGCCCGACCTGCCGACAAAAGGCCTGCCGGTTGTTGCCTCAGTTCTGCCGGGAGCTTCCCCCACGAACAGGACGCCTGCCTCGCCCGTGCCTTCCCCCGGAACGGCCTTTCCCGTTCCGCCTTTCCGGCATTCGCGGCAGCGTTCGATCTCGTCGGCGATCCTCTGAAGCTCTTTTTTTCTGTTCGTCATAAGCGCTGTGGAAGCCGGAATGAGCATAAAATAGATTTGGCACCCGCACGGGGACAGAGAAAGACATAGCCTTACCTTTATTATTATTCCCAGAGCTGACGGTGTCAATTGGAATTTCGGGTCGTGGTAGCCGGGAGGGAAGGGGTGGTGCTATTTGCCCGGAGCATAAAGCACTTTGCGGATCGCGTCCTTGTTGATATAGCAGACTGCATGGTCGACTTTTACGTTGAGGAACTTCGCCGGGAGGTTCAGGATGTCCGATAGCCGGGCCTTTTCCTCCGGAACCTCGGCAATGGCGATGCCGTTTATGGTCTGCTCGTCCGTGAATACGGCGGAGATCCTGATCTGGTGCATGAGGCTGAACACCCTCTTCAAGTCCTCCTGATCCGGCCGGAAGGCCAGCTCGATGAGCTTGACGTTTCTTTTGTGAATCAATTCCGTACTGCCCGTCTTCAACACGAGCGGGAAAAAGAGGTTTCCGTCCTCGAGAAAAGCCGCGATCCGGTGATGGATCGACAGCTCCGCCGGAGTATATTCGAGGAAAATGGCTCCCTGGAGCGACTTGCCTCCGTTCAACAGCACGGTCACGTCCTGCTTGTCCTTGGGCACTGCAAAGGTTGTCTGGCTCATGGTCCGCTCCGCTGCTTCATCGTGCTAATCGAATGCTCCCCCGGTCAGGTTCAGGGTGATGCCCTTGCTCTTGAGCATGGTCATGAACCCGGACTTGTCGATGGCCTTGATATAGGCTTCTTCCGGCGCTACCTGTTTCTCGAGCACGAGCTTGAACAAGGCGTCGTTCAAGACCGTCATGCCCTGCCCCTTGCCGGTCTGCATGATCGACGGGATCTGGAAGATCTTGCCCTCCCTGATGAGATTGGAGACGGCGCTGTTCACGAACAGGATCTCCATGGCCGCGACCCTTCCCTTGGTGATCTTCTTGCACAGCGTCTGCGCGATGACACCCTTGAGCGAACTGGCAACCATCGTACGGATCTGGGCCTGGCGGTCGGCGGGGAACTGATCGATGATACGGTCCACGGTCGAAGCCGCGGTGGACGTGTGCAGGGTCCCGAAGACGAGGTGCCCGGTCTCCGCCGTCTCGATGGCGATGGAGATCGTCTCGAGGTCGCGCATCTCGCCGACGAGCACGATGTCGGGGTCCTCGCGCAGCGCCGCCCGGAGGGCATTGCTGAAGGACTTGGTGTGGACATGGACCTCGCGCTGGTTGATCAGGCAGTTCTTCCGGGCATGCACGAATTCAATAGGGTCCTCGATCGTGATGATGTGGTCTTTCCGGTTGCGGTTAATGTAGTCGACGAGGGCGCAGAGGGTCGTGGATTTGCCCGACCCCGTCGGCCCTGTCACGAGGACCAGTCCCTTGCTCAGGAAACAGAGGTCGAGCACTTCCTTCGAAAGACCGAGCTTCTCCGCGGTCACGATCTCCATGGGGATCTGGCGGAAGACGGCGCCCATGCCGAAGCGGTCCATGAAGATGTTCACCCGGAAACGGGCAAGGCCGGCGATCTCGTGGGCGAAGTCGGTATCGTTCAGCTCGGCGAACTGGGCAGCGTTGTGCGCCGGCGTGATGGCGGTCAGGAGCTTCTTCATCCGCTCAGGTGTGATAACGGCCTGGTCCGACAGTTCGAGCATATCGCCGTGGAGCCGCACGAGCGGTTTGTGGTTCGACGTCAGGTGAAGGTCGGAAGCATCCATGGAGAACATCTTGCGCAGGAGACCGTTGATCTCCGGCTCGCCTCCCGTTGATCGTACGGCCGGGGCGGCAGGGCCGGCTGCCTCGG
>MHEA01000194.1:14294-19688 GCA_001805085.1 Nitrospirae bacterium GWC2_57_9 | reverse complement strand
GCTTCGCACCGCCTCTCCCTGAGCCATAAAGGTAACGGCGAAGGCCTTGCTGTTCAGCGAATACTCGAAGTTGGTCTGTTTTTTGCGGGCGATGCTTTCTTTATGCGCCGCGGGAGCTATTTCCGAAAGGAGCGACAGTATCTGCGGGGTCTGGAGCTGCTGGTTGACCATGATACGGGAGCCGGAACCGGTCCTCAACGTCGGCTCTTTGCCGGTCTCGAGGAGAAGTTGCTGCTGCGGCTGCAGGCGTTCGATCAGTTTGTCCAGTTGGCCCATTGGTCCGGTCCTTGCCTTTTATGGAATGAAATAGGGACGAGAATGACGAAATGCAAAGTTCCTTGTCGTGAAAAAACGAAGGAACGAAGGGGCTATTTTTTTGTTTCCCGAACGATCTTGGCGATCTCCGTTTTGAGCTGGTCCGCGGTGACCTCTCCGTAGAACAGCCGCGCCAGTTTTTCGATCTCGTCCACGTGCTCCCAGCATTGTTCCCCGTATTTTGCGTGAAGATCGTCTATCTTCTTGAGCAGCGTAGGGGCTTTGGCTCCCAGCATCTCCTGCGCGATCGCCTTGACCAGGTCCTTGCACTGCCGGGAGGTTTCCACGAAATTGCCGGCCAGCAGCTTCTGGATCGCGTCCTCGAGGCCCTTGAGGCCCCGGAACATCGTCTGGATATCCTCAATGGACTTTTTCCCGTCAACCTGAACGAGAATGTTCCGGCAGATCGGGCTGAGATCGGGAGGTGTGTTTTTGAGTGCGTCACTGCCTTTTGCGGTCAGTACAAGGATTCCGGCCATGATGGGGGGGGGTACCTCCTCTGTGATGAGATGCCTTAGACGAACAGCGTGACCGTCGCACCCATCCCGTATTCAAGGAAGGTGGCCAGTCCGCCGAACTCGATCCCTTCCACGAGGTCCTTCTGCTTGATTCCCAGCACATCCAGGGTCATCTGGCAGGCAATGAGCCTGACGCCCGTGTCCCGGGACATGTCCAGCAATTCCCTGACCGTCGGGACCGACTGTTTTTTGAACATTCCCTTCATCATCATGGAGGCCATGGAGGTCATGCCCGGCAGCGCGCCTATGATGTTGGGAACAGGCATCGGCATGGCGGGGTTGGCAATAGGTGCAACTTTGAGCCGCGCCTTCTTTTTCAGGATGTTGACGCCGTAAAGCGTGAAGAAGATGGATGCTTCGATACCCATGCTGCGGGCGCCCGTGGCAAGCAGGAGCGGCGGGTAGGCCATATCGAGGGTTCCTTTGGATGCGATGATCGCCACGCGGTTCTTCTGCGTCTTGAGCTCGACCTCGTTGACTTTGTTCTCGACCGTTTTGATCTTGCGGTTCACGGCATCATATACCTGCCGCGATGCTTCCACGATACGCTGGTCGATGTATTTGTTAAGGTACGCTTTCAGCTTCGGGTCAAGGTCCTTGTCGAGATCAGCGGCCATATTACCCTCCCGTGCCGGTCAGCTCGTCCATGAGTGTCTTGACCGAAATGATTTTGTCTATCCGGCATGCATTCGAGCCGACCGTATAGAGCGCCTCTTCCTTGTCGGTATTATAGCCGCCCGAGCTCAGCAGACCGTTGCAGATGCAGAAGAAGTTCGCATTATCCTGTTTGGCGGGACAGACCGTGAACTTGCCCTCGGCATCCTTCATGAGGACGTATCCTTTATCGCACTTGGGGGTCCGCAGACGCTTCAGGGAGGAGGCATACATGGGAGACTGCTTGATGACGCGGAAGGGCAGGCCGCAAGGCGAGCCGGGGCGGTGTGCCACGACGATATCCTCTGCCCGGGCCTTGACCACGGCCTGTTTGTAGTCCTCGGTTGCGCTGCTTTCCTCGGTCGCCAGGAACCGCGTCCCCATCTGCACCCCGTCGGCGCCCATGCCCATGAACCGTACGATGTCCTCATGAGTATAGATGCCGCCGGCGACGATGACCGGGAAATCGCCGCACTTCACGGCCATATCCTTTACGGGCGGCAGGAGGTTCTCAAGCCTGTTCGATTCCAGTTCAACCTGGTCGATCTTGAACCCGAGGTGCCCGCCGGCAAGGGGGCCTTCGAGCACGACCGCATCGGGCCGGTATCCCAGCTTTTCCCATTTTTTGCAGATGATGTCGAGGGCGCGCGCGGACGACACGATCGGGATCAGGGCCGTATCCTTGGGCGGATGGATGGCGGGCAGATTGAGCGGCAATCCGGCTCCGGAAATGATTGCATCGGCTCCAGCATCAATGGCGCCTTTTACCGAGTCGTTATAGTCCCTCATCAGGGCAGCCATGATGTTGATGCCGGCAAAGCCGTTCTTGATCTTCGAGAGCTGGACCTCTTCGTAAACGGACTCATAAATATTCTTTTTTTTGCCGCTTCTTTTGGAAACGAGCCGGTCAATGCAGGCGCTCGATATGATCCCGAGGCCTCCTTCGCGCGCAACCGCCTTTGCCAGGGGGGAAAGGGAAACGCCTACTCCCATGCCTCCCTGGATAATGGGCACCCGAATCTTTTTCCCTTTGATGACGATCGGCTTCAGTGCAGTTTGAGACTTCAAATTCCCCCCTCAACGGTCAGACCGGGAAAGGCTTGCCTCGATCAGACCTTTGTTTTTAATGGTAAAAGAAAATACGCGCAATTATACCACAAGTAACATTCTGTTACAACTACAGAATTATCAGGGATACAGCCTCCCTGCCTGAAGCAAGATTAATGCGAGGGATTGCTTAGCCTCCCCCTAAATCTGGACCACACCAGGGGCGGCTGTATTTTTTTATTGACGAAGAGGTTGAGGAAGAGTTATCATTCCCTATCGTTTTATAAAATATAGTACTTTTTTCTTCTCTGAAAGGCAATCGTCATTATCATGTTCTTTGCTGTTCTTCTCTGCGGATTCATTTTTATTCCATCCGATGTCTTTGCCTGGGGCCCCCTGACCCATGTCTATCTCGGCAATCAGCTGCTGTCCTGCGCTCCGCTCATCCCGGCCGGGATCCTCGCTCTCATAAAAAAGCACAAGCAGGACTTCCTGTACGGAAACATCATGGCCGATACCATAATCGGCAAGAAGTACCTGCCGGATGAGAGGAGCTCCCATTCCTGGGACGTGGGGCTGAAGCTTTTTAATCAGGCGAAATCCTGGCCCGAGCGCGCGTTCGCCTATGGCTATCTGAGCCATCTCGCAGCCGATACCGTCGCTCATGAGACGCTGACGGATGAACTGGGGAACATGGGCCACACCTGGATCGAGCTCAAGGCGGACAGCCTGATCGACAAAGCCTACTGGCTTCAGACGATATCGATCAGCAAGGCGGTGCGCAAACGCAGTGAGCTCCTGCTGCAAAATTCGCTTGACCGTTTCGTCTTCTCGTTCAATACGAACAAGAGGATCTATAAGAGCATTGTTTTCCTTTCGTTCCTGAATAAAAAGAGAAGGTACGGGGTGGACAGGACGCTCATCCACGAACTGCATGAAGAGTCGGTATCGCGCATGCTGGACCTGCTGCAGAAGGGGACCGATTCCGAAGTGCTCTTCAAAAACCCGTTGTGAGCGGGCCGCCCCTTCCCTGGTTCTCGCCGCTTTGCCGACCCAACATCATTCTTGCAAATGACACAAAAAAGAAGTAAACTCCGCTGTCATCGTTCGATTACTCTGCCACCCCTGTGGCAAAAGAGGGAGCGCGATTCATGAAAAAAATCATCCTTTTTTGTTCTGCAATCATGCTGGTTGTCGTCAGTGTCGCGGCAGCCGTACCGAAGGCAGCAGCGCCCGCGCCGGGCAAGCAAATGCCGACTGCGTCCCAAAGCAAGAACGCAAACGTGCTCTCGGGAAAAGTGATGGAGACCATGGACGCCGGCGGTTATACCTATGCCTGCATCGAGAGGAACGGGGGAAAGACCTGGGTGGCCATCCCCGCTTCGCCGGTCAAGGTCGGCCAGCAGGTGACATTCCAGCCCGGCCAGGAAATGAGGGGGTTTACCAGCAAGACACTCAACAAGACCTTTGATTCGATCATCTTCTCAGGCGGGCTTCTCAAATCGGCCTCGGCCGGCGATGGTGCCGCGATGCAGGACGCCGATCACGGCGGCAGCAAGGCCGCGGTCGCGCAGCCGTCGGAGAAGGTCAGCGTTGCCAAAGCCGAAGGATCGAATGCGTACACCGTGGCGGAGATCTTTTCGCAGAGAACCAAGCTGAACAAGAAGACCGTGGTGGTCAAGGCCAAGGTCGTGAAGGTGTCGGCGGGCATCATGGACAGGAACTGGATCCATTTGCAGGACGGAACGGGAGATGCGGCAAAAGGCACCAACAACCTGGTTGCCACCTCCAAGGACCTGCCCCAGGTGGGCGATGTCGTGACGGTGAAAGGCATTGTATATAAGGATAAGGATTTCGGCTCCGGGTACAAATACAATGTGATCCTGGAGACGGCGACCGTGCAGAAGTAAACGGCCAGGCTGAGCGAAACGGAGCCCCGCGCGAGCGCGGGGCTTTTTTTGTTGTGCGCCCCGAAGGGCGCGCGCTCACTTGGACGCGGCTGTCGTCTGCAGTGCAGCCTCTTTACTTTCGTTGCTTGTTCATGCATAATGTCGAAAAATAGCCGGCAGTAAAACAGTTGCCGGTTCAAGGGGTCGTCGAGACGGGCGCAAGGAGATCGTGATGAAGAGCGGATCGAGAAACATAAAGCTGGACGCGTGGGTGAGCGAGGTCGCTGATCTGTGCAAACCCGACGAGATCGTCTGGTGCGACGGATCAAAGGCGGAGTACGAGCGCATGATGGCACTTATGCAGCAGCGCGGCATGGCCATCCCGCTCAAGCGGCCCAACAGCTTTCTGTTCCGCACCGACCCGAGCGACGTGGCGCGCGTGGAGGATCGCACCTATATCAGCACCTCCTCGCAGGAAGAGGCCGGCCCCACCAACAACTGGGTCCATCCCGACGAGCTCAAGAAGACCATGCGCGGTCTTTACAGCGGCTGCATGAGGGGCAGGACCATGTACGTGATTCCCTTCTCCATGGGTCCGATCGGCTCACCTATCGCAAAGATAGGCGTCGAGATCTCCGACAGCCCCTATGTGGTCTGCAACATGCATATCATGACGCGGGTCAGCTCGAAGGTGCTGGACGTGCTGGGCGAGACGGGCGAGTTCGTCCCCTGTCTCCATTCCATCGGCGCGCCGCTGGAAAAGGGGCAGAAGGATTCGGCCTGGCCCTGCGCGCCCATCGAGAAGAAGTATATCAGCCACTTCCCGGAAGAGAACCTCATCTGGTCCTACGGCTCCGGCTACGGCGGCAACGCCCTGCTCGGCAAGAAGTGCCTGGCCCTCAGGATCGCCTCGAACATGGCGCGGCATGAGGGCTGGATGGCTGAGCATATGCTCATCCTGCGGCTCACGA
>MHEA01000194.1:6189-14261 GCA_001805085.1 Nitrospirae bacterium GWC2_57_9 | reverse complement strand
CCTTCCCCTCGGCCTGCGGCAAGACGAACCTGGCCATGATGCAGCCCTCAATCAAGGGCTGGAAGTGCGAATGCATCGGCGACGACATCGCCTGGATGAAGATCCGGCATGACGGCCGGCTCCACGCCATCAACCCCGAGGCGGGCTTCTTCGGCGTCGCGCCCGGCACGTCCTACGACACCAACCCCATGGCCATGGACACCCTCAACGAGAACGTCATCTTCACGAACTGCGCGCTCACGGACGGCGGGGACGTGTGGTGGGAGGGAATGACCGCCGACACTCCGCCGTATCTCGTCGACTGGAAGGGCCGCGACTGGCAGCCAACCAGCAAGGAGGATGCCGCCCACGCGAACGCCCGCTTCACCGCGCCGGCGTCCCAGTGCCCGGTCATCTGCCCGGACTGGGAGAATCCCGAGGGCGTGCCTATCGACATATTTATCTTCGGCGGCAGAAGGAGCAGCGTGGTGCCCCTCGTGACCGAGGCTTTCAATTGGGACCACGGCGTGTTCATGGGAGCCACGGCCGCCTCGGAGACCACCTCCGCGAACATCGGCGCCGTCGGAAACCTGAGGCGGGACCCCTTTGCCATGAAGCCCTTCTGCGGCTACCACATGGGCGACTACTTCACCCACTGGTTCACCATGGGTGACACGCTCGGGGCCAAGGCGCCCCGTATTTTCTACGTGAACTGGTTCCGGAAGAGCAGCGGGGGCAGGTTTCTCTGGCCGGGCTTCAGCGACAACAGCCGCGTGCTCAAGTGGATGTGCGAGCGCGTGGACGGCAAGCGCGATGCGGTAAAAACGCCGATCGGGCTGATGCCGAAGGAGGGCGACCTCGACCTCTCCGGGCTCGATATCCCGGCCGGGAACCTGAAGGCGGTCATGGAACTCGACCTTAAGGAATGGAAGGCCGAGATACCGGACATCGAGAAGCACTTTAAGCTTTTCGGAAACCGTCTGCCCGACCGGCTCAAAAAGCAGCTCGAAGAGATGCGGAAACGGCTGGGGTAGAACCTGCGATAACATCTTTGACACGGATTTTCACTGAGGGAAATTCTGAAAGAACCGGATTTTCATAGCTTTTTTCAGTGTCATCAGTGTCAAAGATGTTGTGTCTTCAGCTTTTATGGATACTTCATCAGACCTTACATCATCATCTATTCCAGATAAACCAGCGCCTCACAAGTCCCTGGTGAACGTGCTGGGCGTCGTCTACCTCCACACCAAAACCGAGGACGGCGGAGACCTCTACTTCACCCGCTTTGCCGAGCCCCATCAGGACCACCTGGACATCAATAACTGGTACGAAGAAAGCTGGTTCACGCAGAACCGGGTCCGGCTGCTGGGCACCAGCTCGGTCTACCGGGTGCCTACAAAGCCGGTCAACGGCAGCAGCCTCGATCTTGTCGTGAAGAACTGCCGCGTGGGCGAGGATGTGCCGATCAACACGCACACGCTCGAGGAGTTCATGAGCGCCGAGTTCAACAGCCCCTGGGAGGAGTTTGCTCTGGTCATGGAAATGGCCGACAAACAGATGGGCCAGCGGTTCTCGTGGATCAGGGCGCAGCGGCCGCTCGCGATCTACGTTCCTCCCCAGCGGATGCAGCTCTGGCAGAGCGGCAGATCGCGGTCCAAGATCAACCGCATACGCGCCCGCCATCCGGGCGTGGACCTCGATATCCTGAAACAGTACAAGCTTGTGTACGAATGGATCCGCGGCAAGAACCTGACGGAGATCTTCGAGCGCATCAAGCTCGAGCTGCCCGATGTGGTCCATCACCTCCAAGCCATGCAGAAGAAGGCCTTCGACGACCTGAGCAAAAAAGGCTATCACATGGCGGACATGAAGCCCGAACACGTGATCATTCACGAGGACGACTGCGAACGGATCGAGCATATGGGGCACGGCTCAGGACCGGACGCCGCCGGGAAGCAGGTGGACGCCATTTACCGGCTGATGGAAGCCGGGAATTATTCCGTGATCGATTACGAGCTCCTGTTCCGTACTCCGGAGCATGAGGACCGGGTCAAGGCGACGCGAAGGCATTCGTACCTCGACGACATGCGGAACCGTCTCGAACCGACGCCGCTGCCTCCGCACCTTTCGCGCACGGAGATTTTCGGCGTCCCCTATATCTTCGGGCACGCCGAGAGCACCGGCGGGCGCATGTGGGTCGTGGGCAGGAATGCGAGGCTGTTCGATTACTTTCTTCCCGAGCGCTGGCGGAAAACACCGTCCCTCAGCCTGTCCGGGACGAACGAAGTCTTCTACACGGTGACCAAGGACAATATCCACCTGGTCTGGAAGACGTCGCGCGTGGGAGAGTTCCCGACGGACGCGAAATACAGCCCCGAGGAGATCGAGAAGATACGGCAGTTCGGGATCAACAGCCCCTTTGAGGAGTTTTCCCTGTCCCAGGCACTGAACGAGAAGGGGATCCATGCGGCCTATGTGCGGGCGATCTATATGACCGGCAGCCTGAAGGTCGAAATATCGAGCGATGCCCGGAAATATCAATCCCACCAGGAACTCGTCGATAACGACGGCAACCCGGTCCTGGACGTGCTGCACAACTACATCACCATCCGCGGCTATTACAACGGGCCCGACAAGTGGGTATCCGAGCACGAGGAGGCGGTGCTGCTCACGCCGGTCGACCTGCAGCGGGCGGTCCGCAAGAACATCATCACGGGAGCGGACTGCGCGAGCTACCTGGAAAGGGTCAAGGAGCGGCTCCGGTCGGCGGGTTACGACGGCTCCCTGCTCAAGCCGAACGATCTGCTGCTGGCAGTGGATGCGAAAGGCAACATCATGAAGGACAGGGACGGCCAGCCGGACGTGATCATCTGTAATTTCGAGATAGTGTGGAAGGTGTGAACGGGCTATATATATCAGGTGTCATCCCCGAATGCTCCTATCGGGGATATGGTTTTAAAACCAGATTCCCGATTAAACCCTCGGGAAAGACGGCATGAACGGGTAGGTCGGCTGGAACTACGCGAAACCCGACAAGAGTCATAGAAGTTGTCGGCTCAGAAAGCGCGACCCGACCTACAACACCTGCACCTCTCCTTTCTCCGGCACCCGCATCGTGTAACCAAACTTCTTTTCCGCTGCGTCGGCAAAAGCAAAGGACGCCTTTTCTTCCCCGTGGGTCACGAAGACCTTCGGCTTCCCGCGGAATGCCCCGAGCCATTCGAGCAGGCCCTTCTGGTCAGCGTGGGCCGAGAAACCGCCGATCGTGCTGATACGTGCCTTGACCCCGATCTCGTCCCCGTTGATGGTCACGGTCTTCATTCCGTCCACGATCTTTCTGCCCAGCGTGCCGAAGGCCTGGAACCCGACGAAGATCACCCTGCATTCAGGCCGCCAAAGATTGTGCTTCAAGTGGTGCCTGATCCTGCCGGCATTGCACATGCCGCTTCCGGCAATGATGATGGCGCCTGATTTGATCTCGTTCAATGCCTTTGATTCTTCGACGGACTGGGTGAACCTGATCGAAATGGCATCGCCCAGGCTGTTGCCGCTGATCAGGCGCTTGGCCTCTTCGTCAAAGCATTCGGCATGGCTGAGATAGGCCCTGGTCGCCTTTTCAGAAAGGGGGCTGTCGATATTGATCGTGACCCGCGGGATCCTCTTTTCCCGCGCCAGCTTATTCAGCATATAGAGCAGATCCTGGGTCCTGCCGATGGAGAAGGCCGGGATCAGCACATTCCCGTTCTGTGCAAAGGTATCGCGGATCGCCTGGGCCAGTTCTTCGGCCGAGTCGCCCATGGTCTTGTGCAGCCGGTCTCCGTACGTCGATTCCATGACGATATAATCGGCTTCTTCGGCGGGCACGGGGTCGTTGATGATGGGCGAGTCCTTCTTGCCGATATCGCCGGACAGGACGAGCTTTCGTTCTTTTCCGCCGTTCGGGAACCAGAGCTCGATCGTGGCCGAGCCTAGGATGTGGCCGGCATCGAGAAAACGGTACTTGATGCCGTTCTTGAAGCTGCGGATCTCGCTGCAGGGGACCTTCACGAGCAGCGGCTTCAGCTTTTCCACATCTTCTACCGAATAGAGCGGTTCATAGGGCGGCCTGCCCTGACGAAGGGCTTTCTTGTTGAGCCACTCGGCATCGTTCTCCTGGATCTTGGCCGAATCCTGCAGCATGAAGATGATGAGATCCGCGGTCGCGCCCGTTGCGATAACGCTCCCGCTGAATCCTTCTTTCACGAGCTTGGGAAGCAGCCCGCTGTGGTCCAGGTGCGCGTGGGTCAGGAAGACCGCGTCGATCGCCCGGGGATCGAAGGCAAAGGACTTGTGGTTCTGCTCATGAGAATTATTGGAACCCTGGGTAAGGCCGCAGTCAACCAGTATGCGGAGGCCGTCGCTCTCGAGCAGATAGCAGGAGCCCGTTACTGTTCGTGCGGCGCCGAGGAATGTAAGATTCATTATTTGACCTCCATCAAAAAAACGTTCGGGACACGGTTCGCTTATAGCACGAGGAAAGACTATCTGTCAAACGAAAGTGATACAAACTGCTTGACGGCCCATCCTCTTCTCACCCTTGCAAGGGAGGTTTGGTCAAGGTGGGTGCATAGGTAATTTAGCTTTAAAAATTTAAAACTTGGAAATTCAAAAAAATATGGTATACTGGTCCCCGTTACATCGGTTCTTACTTTTGCGAAGAGGGGGAGGGGGAAGCATGACAAACACGTTGAACGTAGCACTGATAGGCGCCGGCAGGACCGGTACGCCGCTGCTGAAGGAACTGCTGAAGTACCGGTATATCAAGCTGGTGGGCGGGGCCGCCCGGAAGGCGACGGCGCCGGGGATCAAGCTTGCGGCACGGAAAAAGATCTATACGACCACCGATCCGATGGATCTGCTCCGGAAGAAAAAGAAGATCGATATCCTGATCGACGTCACCGGCGACGTGAAGCTGAAGAAAGGCATCAAGGATCTTTTTGCAAAGAGCAAGAACTCGAAGACCATCATCATGCACGAACTCATCGCCCGTCTTTTTATTAGCGTTTCTACCAGAAAGTCCTCACTCACACCGAGCTTCCATCCCAGGGATATCGGAATAGGCAAGTAGCGCTCTTATGCGGGATCGAAGGCCGGGGAAAATGACCCCGGCCTTTTTTGTCATTGTGGGATGCGTGCGCTGGAGGGAGCGTGGTTGAGGAGCCCCAGCCGGCGAACAACCGGCGTCAGGCTGAGGTAGAGAAGAATAGCGACGCCGTCGGCTGCAAGGTCCAGCAGGGAAACACTCCGGCGGGGCAGGAAGTGCTGCACGATCTCTATGAAAAGGCCGTAGCCGAACAGGCTAAACACCTTCGCTGCGCCGAATCTCAGGGTAGGCCAGGAACCGTCGACGAGCAGCGAGAGAACGAAAAAAGCAAGCATATGGGACACCTTGTCGTTCATGTCCTCCATGATGGCCACCTCCCTGGTCGTCGCCAGGTACGAAATGGCAGCAAGCGCCAGGACAAGCAGCGTCCGGTAGAGGTTTGTTGTGCTTTTTGGTATCGTCATTTGTGCATGTTACGGAAAAAGAATGTGAAATAAGTTCGTGCATACTACGGGCAGGATCGAGAGATGTCAAGGGCGACTTGATGGGTCTCTTTCCGGCGGACAGAAAAACTAACTATGCCCCGCTACGCGGACTGCTCCAAATTTAATGCATTGATTTAAGTAATTGGCGAATCGCACCCCGGTGCGTCCTGACATTGCGTTCCTTTCTCGACAGCCTGCCTGGAGGCCTTCTTTTTTTTGTAAGTGGTAAAATGTAATTAGAGGAAGCGAAGCGCAAGGAGATACAAGACCGCGGAGGCTGGAACCATGAAGAACCAGCAGGTCGCGAAAATATTCAATGAACTCGCACAGCTCCTGGAACTCCAGGGCGAGAGCATATTCCGCATCCGGGCATACCGCAGGGCTGCGCAGAACATAGACGGCTTCTCGAAGGATGTTGCCGCCTGTTCCGAAGAAGAGCTTATGCAGATTCCGGGCATCGGCAAGGACCTTGCGGGCAAGATCAGGGAGTACTGCGAAACGGGCAGGATAGCCAAACATCAGGAATTGATCAAGACCATGCCCTCGGGCGTTCTGGAAATGTCTCGCATTCCGGGTGTCGGTCCGAAGACCGCAAAAATGCTGTATGACAAGGCAAACATCAAAAGCATCGACGAACTGGAAGCTCTGGCCCGGTCCGGAAGGCTTGCCGGGCTGCGGGGCATCCAGAAAAAGACCGAGGAGAACATCCTTAAGGGTATCGAGCAACTGAACCGGGGGACCGGGAGGCACCTGATCAGCCGGGTGGTGCCCCTTGCCGAAGACATCATGCGGCGGCTGAAAGAGAAAGCGCCGATCGGCCGGATCGCGGTTGCCGGCAGCATCAGGCGGTGGAAGGAGACGATCGGAGATGCCGATATCCTGACCACATCGGCCGACCCGGAACGGGTGATGGAGCTGTTCGTGCAGATGCCGCACGTGATCCGGATCCTGGCAAAGGGTCCCACCAAATCCTCGGTCATCACCGACAACGGGATCCAGGTGGACCTGCGCGTAGTCGAGGAAGGATCCTTCGGCGCCGCACTCCAGTACTTTACCGGGAGCAAGGAGCATAATATCCGGCTCCGGGAGATGGCGGTAAAGGCCGGCCTGAAGATCAACGAATACGGCGTATTCAGGTTGCCGGGCGACGGTCAGATCGGCGGAGAAAACGAGGAGGACGTGTACCGGGCGCTGCATCTTCCCTATATCCCGCCGGAGCTGCGGGAGGACACGGGAGAGATCGATGCGGCCCTGGCCGGGGCGCTTCCACAGTTGATCGAACTCGACGAAATCAAAGGCGATCTGCACGTGCACACAAAGTGGTCCGACGGGCGGCACGACCTCGAGACCATAGCTACAGCCGCACGAAAGAAGGGATACGAGTATATTGCGATCACGGACCACACAAGGGGCCTCGGCGTTGCTCACGGTCTGGACGAGGCGCGGTTTCAGGAACAGGCAGCGCTCATCGACGGCCTGAACCGGACCCTCGTCGGGTTCAGGTTGCTCAAGGGAGCCGAGGTGGATATCCGGGCCGACGGCAACCTCGATGTGAGCGATGAGTTTCTGGCAGGACTGGACATCGTTATTGCCTCCATCCATTCCGGGTTCAAGCAGTCCCGGGAGCAGATAACGAAACGCATCCTTTCCGCCATCAGACACCCTGCGGTCAACATGATCGCCCATCCTACGGGCAGGCTCATAGGGGAACGCGATGCCTATGACCTCGACCTTGACGCGGTCTTCGCCGAAGCCGCGAAGTACGGCGTTGCCATGGAGGTGAACGCCTATCCCGAACGGCTCGATCTGAACGACGGGAACCTGAGGAGAGCGAAGGAGTTCGGCGTGCAGTTCATGGTCAACACGGACACGCATATCACCAGCCACTTCGATTTTATGGGCTATGGAGTTTCCACTGCGCGGCGCGGGTGGGTCGAGAAGAAGGATGTGCTGAACGCCCTGCCCTATGAAAAGTTTATGGAACGGCTGAGAACGTGCAGGGAGCGGAAGGCATCAATAGCAGAGGCAACCTCTCTGCCACAAACGGCGCCGAGGACACAGAGAAGAAAGATCAAGACATGATGTTGTATGTCATCCTGAGATGCCATCAGTAATCTGGTTGTCAACAGACGGAAATAACATCCCCGGTGAAACCACTACGGGACGACAGTAGAGTAATTCCTGGTTAAAAGGAGGTACTGATATGGCTACCGTGGCAACACAAACCAACCCGGTCAACTGGTTCGAAATACCGGTCAAAGATATTGAGAAGAGCAGAAAGTTCTATCAGGCGGTATTCGGCTATTCCCTCGAAGTGCAGGAGATGGCGCCCTTCACGATTGCGTTCTTCCCGATGGCCCAGGGCAGTTACGGGTCAGCGGGAGCGTTGATCAAGGGAGAGTCCTATGTGCCGTCTCATTCGGGCACCGTCATCTATTTCAGCGTTGAAGACATCGGGGAGACGCTCCGGAAGATCAATGCAAACGGTGGGAAGACGCTCCTGCCGAAAAAGAGCATCGGGCAGC
>MHEA01000194.1:5091-6166 GCA_001805085.1 Nitrospirae bacterium GWC2_57_9 | reverse complement strand
GCACACTTTGAGGACACCGAGGGGAACAGACTGGCGCTGCATTCGATGAAGTAAGGGCGTTGATCGGATAAAATAGAAAAGGCCGGGATTTGTTCTTCCCGGCCCTTTCTCGCACTCGACTGATCTGCACATTCCTGCTACTCCCTTGTGAGGCTTGTCCTGCTTCGGCTTTAACTAAAGCCCGAATAAACCGGTCTTCACCCTTTCCTGATCTGGCAGACCTTGAACAGGGCTTCAATGTCCTGCTTCATAGCGTTGAAATCGCCTTTGCCTTTCGTCCTGATCACCACCCGCCGGTAGCCTTCCCGCACTCCTGTATAGGAGGTAAGGATCCCTTGAAGGCGGAAATTGTGTTTCCGGACGATATCGGCCACTTCCTTGATCGAACCGGGCCGGTCCTCGATCGTGACGCAGATCCTGTTGCCTCCGTACCGAACTCCGGTAATGTCGACGAGCGCCCGGAAGATGTCCTTATCGGAGATGATGCCGACAATGCGGCCTCCCTGGTCGACAACGGGAAGGCACCCGATGCCCTTGTCCAGCATCATCATGGCCGCTACTTCCACGGGCGTGTCCGGCGTGGTGGTGATCACCTTCTGCTTCATCACGTCCTGCACCCTGGTCTTTGCCAGAAGGTAATGGAGCTCATACATGTCCAGGGTCGTTGCTTTGGACGGGCTGTATTCCTTGATGTCCCGGTCAGAGAGCATGCCCTTGAGCTTGTCGTTCTTCAGGATGGGCAGATGCCTGATCTCGTGTTCCCGCATCATGGCGATTGCGTCGGAAAGGTAATCATCGGGATAGAGAATAACGACCTTCTTCGTCATCCAGTCCGAGACATACATAAACCACCTCCGGTGGAAATTCCAAATTCGGAATCCGAAATCCGAAAGGGAAGCAGGATTTCGATATTCGTGCTTCGAAAGGGCATCATTTTACACGCCTAAGTACGCTGTCTTCACATGTTCGTCGTTCAAGAGCGCCTTGCCCGGGCCCTGCAGGACGACCCTTCCGCTTTCAAGCACGTACGCCCGGTCCGCGATGGCCAGGGTCTGCTTCACGTTCTGCTCGACGA
>MHEA01000194.1:857-5065 GCA_001805085.1 Nitrospirae bacterium GWC2_57_9 | reverse complement strand
CGAGGATCGGCGCCAGGCCGAGCGAAGGCTCGTCGAACATGAGAAGCTTCGGTAGGGCCATCAGTCCTCTCCCGATGGCCACCATCTGCTGTTCGCCGCCCGAGAGCAGGCCCGATGGCTGCCGGCTGCGCTCCCTGAGACGCGGAAAGAGTCGGAACACCATATCCTTCGTCAGCGCCCGTTTCTCTCTTGCTTCTCCACGAAGGGACCCCATGTCCAGGTTCTCCTCCACGGTCATGTCCGTGAAGAGTCTGCGCGCCTCCGGGCAGTGAGCGATGCCGCGTTCGACAAGCGTGAAAGGCGCAACGGTATGGATCGGCTGTTCCTTGAAAAGAATGGACCCGTAGCGGGGACGAATAAGCCCGGATATGGTCTTGAGCGTTGTCGACTTGCCCGCTCCGTTCGCGCCGATCAGCGCGACGACCTCTCCCTGTTTGACGTTGAACGAGACGTTCCAGAGCACCTGGACGTCTCCGTAAAAAACATCTATGTTCTGTATCTCAAGCACTCTGCGCTTCTCCCAAATAGGCTTCGACGACCTGCGGATTGTTCCGGATCTCGAGGGGGGCCCCCTCGGCGATTTTCTCGCCGTAGTTCAATACCACGATACGGTCCGATATGGCCATGATCACCTTCATGTGGTGCTCGATGATCATGATCGTGATCCCCTGTTCCCTGATTTTCCTGACGATTCCGATGGATGCATCCAGTTCCGCGGGGTTCAGGCCTGCGAAGGATTCGTCAAGCAGGAGCAATTCCGGTCTGGTCGCCAGCGCCCGCGCGATCTCGAGACGCTTCCGCTTCCCGAGCGGAAGCCCCTTGGACAGCACGTCCCGGTCGTCGGCAAGCCCGGTGAAGTCGAGGACATCGTTAGCGATGCCTAAAGCCTCTGCCCGGTCCTTTGCCCTGAGGAACGCCGAGGCGACCACGTTGTCCAGGACGCTCATGCGCTGGAGCGGTTTGACCACCTGGAAGGTACGGGCGATGCCGCGACGGCAGATCTGGTGCGGTTTCAGTCCCGATATGCGCTCCGTTCTGAAAGAGACTTCACCGCGCGACGGATGGTAGAAACCGTTTACGACGTTGAACAAGGTCGTCTTACCCGCGCCGTTCGGCCCGATGAGTCCCAGGATCTCGCCCTTGTTTATTTCGAAAGAAACGCTCTTGATCGCGGCGAGGCCGCCGAAGAAACGGGAAACATTTTTTATTTCAAGGAAGGGCATAGGTTCACCAGCCATTAGGCTCAACATCAAAGGGCTAAAACAAAAGCATCTCGCGCAAAGCCGCAAAGACGGAAAGGAAATCTTTTTCTGGTTTCAGATCACGACGTTGTCTTTCCTCGCGACTTTGCGTCTTTGCGCGAAAATGTCGCTCGGCTTTTTCAGCCGTTCAGGTTTTCGCCATCCCCAGCATCCTTTTCAGCTTCGCAAAATCCCCCACGATCCCGTTCGGCAGGAAGATGATGATCACGATCAGGAGAATGCCGAAGAACGTCTGGTGAGCAGTGCCGAGCGTCGGGATCGACCGGATGACTTCGGCCAGGAGGACCATGATGATCGCGCCCACGCCAGGCCCCCAGTAGGTTGCCACGCCGCCGACCATAACCACCATGATCGTGACGATGGAGATGTCATGAAGCGCGAACACGACCTTGGGGTCGATGTATCCCATGTAGTTCGTGTAGAAAGCGCCGGCAAAACCGGTCAGGACAGCGCTCAGCACGAGCGCGATGGTCTTATAGAGCGTGGTATTGATGCCGAGGGATTCTGCTGCATCCTGGTCCTCGCGGATGGCCACGAAATAGTAACCCAGCTTCGATTCCATCACCTGCTTCACAGCGAGGAAGGTGCCGACAGCGATCGCGAGGATGATGTAGTAGTACCAGGTCTTCTCGACCCAGCTCCGTTCGCGGATCATGATCCCGAGATCCCCCCCGGTGAAGTCGACCATGTTCTCCGCGGTGATCCGAAGGATGACTCCCATGGAGAGCGTCGCCAGGGCAAAGAACGGGCCGCGCAGGCGAAGACAGATGTAGCCGATGACCAGGGCAAAGACCGAGACGACGATGACGCTGAGCGGGATGCCCCACCATCCGGATATCCCGAGCTTGCTGTAGAGCATGCCGGCGGTATAGGCGCCGGTCCCGAAGAAAGCGGCATGCCCGAAGGAGACCTGGCCGCAGTAGCCGCTCAGCAGGTTCCAGGCCATGCCGATCACGGCCCACATGATGACGAGGATCAGGATGTGCATCACGTAGCTGCTCAGGCCGGCGAGCGGCAGGAGCGCCAGAAGTCCGGCGATTATGTAGGGAAGATATCTCTTCATAACGTTTTCAGTTATTCATGCCCGCGGCGTTTGTCCATCAGGCCAAATGGAAAAGCTTTTAACCACAGAGGTCACAGAGAGCACAGAGGGAAGCAAAGACCAAAAGACTTTGACGAACTTTCTCTGTGTCCTCTGTGTTCTCTGTGGTAATGCCTTTGATCTCCCGTTGTTCACGGTCGAACTCATTTTCCAAACTTCCTCGTCCTGATCAGCGAAGCTACGCCGCCGGGCAGGAAGATCAGCGCCGCAACGAAGATGATGAACCTGCCGACCGGGGCCCAGCCCATGCCGATATAGGTGGCCGTCAGGGACTCGAAGAGGCCCAGGATCAAGCCGCCGATGATCGCGCCCACGGTCGATCCGAGACCGCCCAGGATCGTGATGACGAAGGCGATCAGCGTGAACTGTCCGCCGATGTCGGGGTAAATATAGTAGATCGGAATGAAGAGGCAGCCGGCCGCGCCGACGAGGGCCGAGCCGAGCCCGAAGGTTATCATTCGCACCCGCTGCACGTTCACCCCCATCAGGATCGCCGCGTCCTGGTCCTGTGCCGTCGCCCGGATCGATTTGCCCAGGTCCGTCCTGGTCAGGAAGAACCAGAGTCCCCCGGTTATCAGCACGGCGATCACGAAGGAAACGGTCCAGGGCAGGGACAAGGAAAGTTCGATCGGGCTCGTTCTCCAGAAATCCGAGAGATACCATGCCTTGGTGGAATAATCAACGGGCGTCTGGCGATAATCGGATTTGAAGACGATGGTGGCGACGTTGACCAGGACCATCCCGATCCCGACGGTCAGGATCACCTGGTTCTCGGGCAGGATGGAGTCGACCTTGAGTACGGGGTTGATCAGGTATTTCTGGATGCCGACACCGAGCAGGAACAGGGCGGGTGCCGCGATGACCACCGAGAGGTAGGGGTCCATGTGGAACGCGGAGAAAAGAACAAAGGCGATGTACATGGCGACCATCATGAGCTCGCCGTGGGCGAGGTTGATGATCTTCATGACGCCCATGATGATGGTCATGCCGATGCCGAGCAGAGCATAGAGTCCGCCGAGCAGGAACCCCTGGATCACGGTCTGCAGAAAGACTTGGAGCTGGACCGAGGACATAGAACTCCTTAGACCGTTTGGAGTCGGGAGTTCGGAGTTCGGAGTGACGAACTACCGAAGTCGAGCAGAGCGTCTCTCGGCAACAGCTCTAAACTCCGAACACCGAACTCCGAACCGCATCTTACTTCCGCGCTCTCCAGGCCGGGACCGGGTAAACATAGGGTGCGCTGGCATGCTGCTTGGGCCAGATGGTTTCGAACTGCCCCTTGATCACCTGGATGGCGAGCGTATCCGTAAAGTTCTGGTTCTGGTACCCTTCCTTGTCCACGAATTGGACGGGACCGAAAGCGGTTTTCATGTTGGTCGCTTTGAGCGCGTCGCGAATTGCGTCGGGGCTTTCTGTTTTTGTTCGTTCCAGAGCGTCTTTCACGACGTAGATCGCGGCGTAGGCGGAGGCGCCGTGATAGGAAGGATAGGCATTGTATTTAGCCTTGTACTTTTCGGCAAATTCCCTGGCGCCGGGATACTTGACCTGGGGCGTCCAGAGGGTCGCGCTGATCACGTACTCTGCTGCCTCCCGGGCTCCTTCGACGAACTCGGGGATGGCGAAGCCGGCAGCGCCGCCCGCAAAGAGCTTTGCGTCGATCCGCAGTTCCTTGATCTGTTTCATCAGGAGCTGGGCTTCATTGGCATAGGAAACGGTGTAGACTACGTCAGGCTGGGCCTGGCGCACGGTGCCGAGGATCGGCCTGAAGTCGATGGAGCCCGTCTCGAACTTCTCTTTCAAAACGACCTTCGCCCCGAGCGTTTGTGCATCCTTCTCCATCGCTG
>MHEA01000194.1:0-815 GCA_001805085.1 Nitrospirae bacterium GWC2_57_9 | reverse complement strand
CGTAATGCGCATTAACCTGGTTCTGACGGAACACGTACTTGTAGTTCTGCTTGGTGATATCGTCGTCGGCACTTGCCACGACCAGGTAAGGTGTCTTTCGTTCTTCCGCAACGGCGGCGACCGCCTTGGCGCAGGCAGAGGTGTATTCGCCCACGATGAGCGGCTGCTTCTTCACATCGATCAGCTTTTCCACGATGGCCCGGGCGGTCTCCGGTTTCCCGGAGGAATCCTCGAAGGACAGCATCAGTTTCTTCCCTTTGATGCCGCCTTTTGCGTTGATCTCCTCGGCGGCCATCTCGTAGGAACGCTTCATGATCTCACCGAACTTCGCCTGTTTACCAGTCAGCGGCAGGGGGATGGTCAGGCCAACGCCATCTGCTGCAGAAGCCAGCCCCGCAAAGAGTCCCAGAACCAGAAAGAGAACCATCGCATTCGACAGACCTTTCATCTTTTCCTCCTTTAGTGTTGCCGGTTCCCCGGACGGGGCATCCCGACTGATCATGCACGTGCCATCCGCCTGAAGCCGCTATGTGCCTATAGTAGCACAAAGCGGGTGCTTTCGCTCTTGTTTCATTGTCTCACCCGTTAAACAGCCTTTTTCAGCATTTCTTGTTGTTTTACCGTGCCTTGCTCCAGCCGGTAAGCCCAGATGACCAGGCTTTCGAGAAGCTGCTTGATCAGATCTCGTGAGATCTGGTCGACCAGTTTTCCGTCTTTGATCCGCTCCTGTGCGAAGGAGACCATCACTTCCGGCTGATTGACCGGGTGCATGTTCAGGAATACGCAGCTCTGGCGCAGGTGGTATTGCGCGCGGG
>MHEA01000193.1:6088-13449 GCA_001805085.1 Nitrospirae bacterium GWC2_57_9 | reverse complement strand
TTGTCATTGCCCTCTCCCGTGCCCGAGCGCCTATTGCCGCGTAAGGCGTCTTTTTTATTTCTTCTGCCCCGGTTGTTGCTGCTCTGTCCCTTGTACACCACCCGCTGCCGCGCCGCTGCCCGGGGTCATTTCCGCCCGGGCCTGCATAATAGCGTTCTGGACCGGGATGAATGACTTCTTCAGTTTGGCCCCGTCCTGTTCAGCCGCCTTTGCAATGGGAACAATGGCGGAGATCCCTTTTGCAGTAAGATCATTGGAAAGGTATGTCTGGATCTGCTTGATATCCGCCAGATAGGCGTTGAGGTTGGGCCGTACGCCTGCAGCCGCCGCCTGCATCTCCCTGAAACTGCTGTCAAGTCTGGTACGGCGTTGTTCGCTCAGCTTCTGCATCTCGGGGCTCGTATAGGTCCCTCCCTCTTTGGCCCATCCTTCGAAGTATTCGTTGCCCTGCGCGTGCATTTTGTCGATGTCTTTATTCAGTTTATTGCCGATATCCTCCATCTTGGCGACGTTTTCCGAAAATCGTTCGTGGGATTTTTTAACGTCTTCCGGCTGCGCATTGGGCGACTGCCCCGTCTTCAGCAAGTCGTCCAGCGTGGCCTTGGTCGCATCTATCTGCAGGGAAGCCACTTTGGTATCGGAGGTCACGGTCTCCATAGAGGTGGTTGTCTTCGTCGCTCGTTCAACGCCGGTCTCGCCCTTCATCTTGGCGCATCCGGTGAAAAGCGAGACGGCTCCTGAGAGCACTATGGCGAGAATAGCTTTCAGATGATAGTTCGTATTCATGGCGGATCTCCTTTCTCAGCCTTTTCATGGCATTCATATGCCTGGCCAGACCCGGTTTGATCTCATAAATAGATCGGGGGACGTGTTCGAGACGATGATGGCGTCCTCTCTCAGCGGTCTGGGTTCCAGGGCACACGGTGCTTGTCGGCTTATAGAAACAAGGTTATCGCGACTGAAAGAGGAGTCAATCGGATCAAAGTAAGAAGCAGGAAGAGAACGCATTACTCTGAGATCTTTTAAAGTGGGAAATCCGGTATTCCAGGTACGGCCTGGAGTACTCTCTTATGATTGAATCGATTGTATCGTCGCCGGTAAAAGATTTAACTTAAATCAAGGTATCAGAAAGCGTTTAACCGTTCGGGAGAGATGATGATGCAGAGGGGGGCTTGACGAAGCGGTGTGTTAAGGAATTATTTTCTTGAGCGGCGTTTACTCGCAAAATCCTTCTCGATCACTCGCCGGAGGGCCTGCCTGATATCGGGATCGCGGAGGTCGCCGATATACCCTTCGATCGTTTCCCGTTCCTGAGGCGTAAGCTCCGGAAGGGGCACGTGCGGCTCCGAAGCCGCTCCCCCCTGGGCCGGCAGCTCGCCGAGATTGAGGACGAGGTCCTTGATCGCGTCCCTCCCGAGGCTCCGGTTCACCTTCCCGATGATCTCGGGTTTGAGCATCGACAACTGCTGCATCCATGCCGGGCTGTCTACGATCAGATAGAGCTTGTTCGCGCGGATCGTCACCGGCCGGGCATGGTTGGCGACCAGGCTTCCCACGGACTTCTCCCATTGTCCCAGGATGCGATACTCGCTCAGCCGCGCGCGCAGGCCGTGGGCATTCAGAAGCGCCCCGAGCGTCGTGGACAGTCTTTGAGGCCTTTTCCCCATGGCCGCATCTTAGCATATCGCCACCCTTCTGTAAAAAAGAAAGACTCTTTCTTTGACACAGATAAAAGCCGGAAGAATATGATTGCCACTGCCGTTATCAGTGTCAAATTCTTTCAGGCTTGTTTTCGGCATCGCAGTTAGACCAGGAACTCGCCACGGAAAAAAAGCCGCCAGAATATGATCGCCACTGATAAGTCAAAGTCTTATCCGTGTAAATCATAGTGAAATCCGCCGTTATGAGTGTCAACGGTCTTTCAGGCTTGCTCTCATCAGCGTCTTTATCATAGCAGCGGCAAGACTTCTTTTGACAACCTGGAACAAGACGGATATAATAATAAAATCATACGCTTCCCGAGGTGCAGGGAAGCAGAGGAGCTATTATGCCAGAATTAAGAAAAGATCCCATCACCGGCCGCTGGGTCATCATCTCTTCGGAGCGGGGCAAGCGCCCTGCCGATTTCCAGGACCAGCGCGGCAGGCGCCGGGGCGGCTTCTGCCCTTTCGATCCCGGAAATGAACGGACAACCCCGGAAGAGGTGCTCGCGTACCGGGCCGAGGGGTCGCGCAACGGACCCAACTGGAGGCTGCGCGTGGTGCCGAATAAGTTCCCGGCCCTCCAGATCGAGGGAGAACTGAACAAGCAGGGCGAAGGGATCTTCGACAAGATGAACGGGATCGGTGCCCATGAGGTCATCATCGAAACGCCGGACCACAACGCGACCCTCGCCACCCTTCCGCAGAAAACGGTGGAAGAGGTGCTCTGGGCCTACCGGGACCGGATGGAGGACCTGAAAAAGGACAAGCGGTTTCAATACACGCTGATCTTCAAGAACGAAGGGTTGACCGCGGGAGCCACGCTCGAGCATTCCCATTCCCAGCTGGTCGCGCTGCCGATCGTGCCGATCCAGGTGCAGGAGGAGATCGACGGGTGCAAGCGCCATTACGACCTGAAGGAGCGCTGCATCTTCTGCGATATCATCCGGCAGGAAATGCACTTCGGGGCCCGGGTGGTCCTCGAGACGCCGCTCTTCATCGCCCTGGCCCCTTATGCGCCGCGCTTCCCCTTCGAGACCTGGATCCTTCCCAAGCGGCACGTCTCCTGCTACGCCTGCTCGACCAACGAGGACTACCATGATCTTGCAGGCCTGCTGCAGAACGTGCTGCGGAGGATCGACCGCGCTCTTTCCAACCCGCCTTACAACTACGTGATCCATACTTCGCCCTTCCGCGACGAACGCAATGATTACTACCACTGGCATATCGAGCTTGCGCCGAAGCTGACGAGCATCGCGGGCTTCGAGTGGGGTTCGGGTTTTCACATCAACCCCACGCCTCCCGAGGAAGCGGCGAAATTCCTCCGCGAAATAAAAATATGAAGATCCTCTTCGTGGCCACCGAGGCGGTTCCTTTTGCCAAGACCGGCGGCCTCGCCGATGTGGCCGGAAGTCTCCCGCCGGCGCTTGCCGGGCTGGGGCACGACGTGCGCCTGGTCATGCCGCGCTACGCCTGCGTGAACCCGAAGCAGTACGGTCTCCGGCGGACGGCGGAGTTCGCCGTGCCCCTCGGCTCGTGGCAGGAACGCTGCGAGGTGCTCGAGGGGAAGCTGGGAGAGAACGTTACCGTCTATTTCATCAACAAGGACATCTACTTCGACCGCGCCGGCCTCTACCAGACCAGGAAAGGCGACTTCACGGACAACGCCGAGCGGTTCACGTTCTTCTCCCGGTCGGTGCTCGAGCTCTGCCGCGCCGTCGACTTCGCTCCGGACATCATCCATACCAACGACTGGCAGACGGGGCTGACCCCCTTCTTTTTAAAGAACTACTACCGCGGCGCCGCTCCTTTCGAACATACCAGGAGTATCTTCACCATCCACAATCTCGGGTACCAGGGCAACTTCTGGCATTGGGACATGCGGTACCTCGGCGACGCCTGGGACCACTTCAATCCCGACGGCTTCGAATTCTGGGGCAAGATCAGCTTTCTGAAAGCCGGGCTGGTCTACTCCGATCTCATTACCACGGTCAGCAGGACCTACAGCAGGGAGATCCAGACGAAGGAATACGGTCACGGCCTCGAGGGCGTGCTCGCGAAGCGGCCGGCCGATCTCTTCGGCATCGTGAACGGCATCGACTACGCCGAGTGGGACCCGGCGCACGACGGCTCCATCGCGAAGAAGTTCACCCCGGCCCGTCCGGGAGGCAAGGCCGACTGCAAGCGGCAACTGCAGCACAAGAGCGGCCTGCGGCCGGACGACGTTCCGGTGATCGGCATGGTCACCCGCCTGGTCGATCAGAAAGGTCTCGATATCGTGACCGAAGCCCTTCCCGGGATCATGGAACTGGATTCGCAGCTCGTCATCCTGGGCACCGGCGAGGAAAAATACCACCTCCTCCTGACCGAGGCTGCCGCCCAATATCCCGGGCGGATGAGCGTTCTGCTGAAATACGACGACTTGCTGGCGAAAGCGATCTACGCGGGCAGCGATCTGTTCCTCATGCCGTCCCGGTACGAGCCCTGCGGCCTGAGCCAGCTCATATCGCTCCGCTACGGGACAATCCCCGTGGTCAGGAAGACCGGCGGCCTGACCGATACGGTCCAGGACTATAATCCCCGGACGGGTACCGGAACCGGTTTCGTCTTCAAGGAGTACACCCCGGCGGCCATGCTCAAGGCCCTGGAGCGCGCCCTCGCGGTCTATGCCGATCCCCGGAAATGGAAAGCGCTGATGCGGTCCTGCATGGAGCAGGATTATTCCTGGGAAAGCTCGGCAAGGGAATACGAGAAGGTCTACCGGAAGGCACTGAAGAGAAGATAAAGAAAGCACGAAATCCGAATATCGAAATCCTAAATAAGGCTCGAATTCCGAATATTTCAGAAGTTGGGAATTTTGAGCTCGTTTCGGATTTAGAGTTTCGAAATTCGGATTTGCAGTTACTCTCATGGAAGCCACCGAAAAAACAGAACTGAGCATCCTGTCCGAGATCAGCAGGATCTCGAACTCCTACATCGACCTGCCCGAGAAGCTCGCGCGCATCGTGGATGCGGTGGCGCGCGGCATGGGCAGGGACGGCGCCTCGGTGTTCCTCATCGACCGGCAAGGCAAGACCGTCACGCTCACGGCCGCCGTGGGACTGAAGCAGGAATCCATCGGCAAGCTCAGCTTCCCCCTCGGCATGGGCATCGCGGGTTGGGTGGCCGAGCAGAAGGTGCCTCTGGCGCTCGAAGACCCGTACACTGATCCGCGGTTCCAGTATATTCCGGAATCGGGCATCGAAAAATTCCAGTCCCTCGTCGCGGCGCCGATCATGGACGAAGACCGCTGCCTGGGCGTGATCTTCGTGCTTTCCCTGTCCCCCTGGCGCGCCACCTCGTCGGAGCTCACGCTGCTGATCACGACGGCCAACCAGATCAGCGGCGTGATCAAGAGCGCCCAGTTGTTCCATAGCATCCAGGAGCGGCTTTCGGAGCTGGCCACGATCTACGAGATCGGCATGGCGCTCACGTCCACCCTCGATCTCGAGCAGCTCCTGGCGCTCATCGCACGCAACAGCACCCAGTCCCTCCGCGCCCAGGGCTGCACCATCCGGCTGATGAACCTGCCCGAGATCGTTTCGCGCAAGACCTACTCCTCCTTCAGCCTGGTCGGCGATCTCATCGCCGGCATGGACGCCCGCATCGGCGAGACCGTGGCGGAACGGGTGGCCCAGGAGAAAAAGCCCCTCCTGATCCAGGACCTGTCCCGGGACGCCACCATGGGCCCGGGCTCCGCCGGCACGGTAGCGTCGGTCATGAGCGTGCCGCTCATATACCATGAACGCGTGATCGGCGTAATCACCCTGTACAACAAGCAGGACGAGCGGTCCTTTACCGAGGACGACCTCCAGTTCCTCACCACCGTCGCCAGCAGCGCCGCCGTCGCCGTCGAGAACGCCGCCATGTACGAACGCATGGAGGAGCTGGCGAGCGAGGCGCGGACCAGGGCCCAGGAGCTTTCCATCCTGTACGACATCGGAACGGCCATGAGCACGACGCTCAATCTCGACCGCCTGCTCCGGATCATCCTGACCGCCACCACGATGGGAGGCGGCGGGCTGGGGTTCAATCGCGCGATCCTCCTGCTCACGAACGAACGGACCAATACCCTCCAGGGCATGATGGGGGTCGGCCCCGCCAACTGGGAGGAGGCCGGCCGCGCCTGGAATGAAGTGGTGACCAAGCACCGCAGCCTCATGGAATGGATCCAGACGGGCGAGCTTTTCGAGCACCGCGAATCGGCGCTCAACACGCTTGCCAAGGGCATCCGCGTCCCCCTCGAATCGCGAGAAGGCGTGCTGGCCCTGACCGTGCTGAACAAACGCGCCTACAACATCGCCGATACGGACAAGGACCCCCTCGTGGCGTCCTGGCTCCGGGAGACCCTGCTCGTCAAGAGCTTCGCGACCGTTCCGCTGATCGCCAAGGACCGCGTGATCGGCGTGATCCTCGTGGACAACCTGTTCAACCAGCGTCCGGTCACGGACAGCGATCTGCGCTTCCTCACCATGTTCGCGAACCAGGCCGCCCTTGCCATCGAGAACGCCATCATCCACTCCAATCTCGAGATGCTGAACAAGGACATGCGCGCCATGCACGAACAGCTCGTCCAGTCCGAGAAGATGGCGGCGCTCGGCGCGATGATGGCCGAGATCACCCACGAGATCAGGAACCCCCTCGTATCCATAGGAGGGTTCACCCGGCGCCTGGCCAAGAAGCTGCAGGGCAGCGAAGACAAGAAGTATATCGACATCATCCTGAGCGAGGTGAGCCGGCTGGAAGGGATCATCCACGACAACCTTTCCTACATCAAGGAGGCCGCGCCGCAGCTGGCGGACGGCGATCTGAACCACGTTGCCGGCGACATCCTGGCTCTCTACGAGGACGAGCTCGCGCAGCGCCGCATCAAGCTCGAACAAGCGCTCTCCCCGTCCCTGCCGGCCATCCCCTTTGACGCCCCGCAGATGAAACAGGCCCTCATCAACATTGTCAAGAACGCCATGGAGGCCATGGAGAACGGCGGCATACTCACGATCCGGACCTATCTCCTTCCCGAGACGAACGAAGCGGTCTTCGAGATCGGCGATTCCGGCCCCGGCATTTCCGCCAAGACCATGCAGAACATGTTCAACCCCTACTACACGACCAAACCGCGCGGGACCGGATTGGGGCTGCCCATCTCGAACAGGATCGTGAAGGCCCATAAGGGCAGGATCGAGATAAAGAACAAGAGCACGGGCGGGGCCTGCTTCACGATCAAGCTGCCCTGCCGGCCGGCCGGCAGGAAGCAAGGATGAGAACGGCAGGGCCGCGGGGTTGCAAATCCCTTACCGGCGCGCTACTATATAAGTGATCAAGGAGGGCGGGAATGAAGAAGATCCTTGTTGTGGATGACGAAGCGAATATCCGGGAGCTCTATAAAGAGGAGCTCGAGGACATGGGGTACGAGGTGACGGCCGTTACGGACGGGATGCAGGCACTGGCCCTGCTCGACAAGAGCATGTTCGACCTCGTCACCCTGGACATGCGCATGCCCGACATGGACGGGATCGAGACCCTGCGCAAGATGAAGGAAAAGAACAGCTCGCTTCCCGTCATCATCTGCACCGCCTACGAGGAGTACAAGCATGATTTCGGCAGCTGGTGCTCCGATGCCTA
>MHEA01000193.1:5751-6059 GCA_001805085.1 Nitrospirae bacterium GWC2_57_9 | reverse complement strand
TTCGCGATACGGTAAAGAAGATCCTCGGATGAGCGAGCGCGTCGAGGTCCTGATCGAAAAACTGGTGTACGGCGGCAACGGGCTTGCCCGCCTCGACTCGGGGCAGGCCGTGTTCGTGCCCGGGGTACTTCCGGGCGAGAAGGTCCTGATCGAGATCAGGCGAAAGCGCAAAGGCTTCCTCGAGGCGAAGCTCGCGCAGGTCCTCGAGCCCTCCGAAGACCGCGTTGCTCCTCCCTGCAACGGTGAAAAGGAATGCACCGGGGCCACCTGGCCTTATATCTCCTACCCCGCCCAGCTGCGTTTCAAGA
>MHEA01000193.1:2646-5711 GCA_001805085.1 Nitrospirae bacterium GWC2_57_9 | reverse complement strand
GCAGCCGAAAAAGCTGCTGCCCATCCTTCCTTCGCCCCGGACCGACCGTTACCGCCTGCGCACGCAGTTCAATGTGCGGGGAAAGGGCGACCGCCAGCAGATCGGGTTCTTCCGTCAGGGGTCCTACGACCTGATCGAGGTCGAGAACGCCTTCCTGATCCATCCCCTCATCGACAGGACGCTCAAAGCGATCAGGACGCTGACGGGCGAGCTTCCCCTTCTTTCCGAGATCCATATCAATGCGTCCCCTTCCGGAGAAGTGCATCTCCTGCTGTTCACGGAATCCGGGGCCTATCCGGAGATGAACGGCCTTTTCGTGAAACTCAGGCAGCGCGCGCCCGAAGTGATCGGCATGACGGGGTTCGCGAACAGGAAAAAGGCGATCAGCCTGGGCAGGAACCAGCTTACGCTGGACGTGGAAGGGCTGCAGCTCAAGGCCACGGAAGGGAACTTCTTTCAGGTCAACTGGGACCAGAACAGGAACATGGTCCGAACGGTGCTCGATCTCTGCGCGCTGACCGGGACCGAGACCGTGCTGGACCTTTACTGCGGCATCGGCAACTTCTCGCTGCCCCTTTCAAAACAGTGCCGGTCCGTGATCGGGATCGAATCGGGATATTCGGCGATCGAGGACGCGAAAGCGAACGCTGCCCTGAACGGCATCACGAACGCCGAGTTCATCGCCGACGACCTGCAGAAGGGGCTCAAGACCCTGATGCAGCGCAAGCTGCGGTCTGAAGTGATCGTCCTCGACCCGCCCCGCGCCGGGGCGACCCTCAAGACCCTCGAACGCGTGCTCGCCTTCGTTCCCCGCAAGATCGTCTACGTCTCGTGCAACCCCACGACCCTCGCCCGGGACCTCAAGTTTTTCCACCTCTTCGGCTTCCGCCTGGACCGCCTCCAGCCCGTGGACATGTTCCCCTGGACCTATCATATCGAATGTGTGGCGGAGATGGTGCGGGAAGAGTGATTTGAGTTCGGAGCCTTGCACCCGGCGGTCATGAGCGCCACGCCGCGAATGCAGGGTGTTGGACTGCGGAGTGTGGAGAACGCTGAAAAAAATATTTGCCACAGAGGTCTCAGAGTTCACAGAGGTTAGAATTAATAGCCAACGATTTTCTCTGAGCCCTCTGTGTTCTCTGTGGCTAAAATTTTTTAAGGTTTTGATCAGCTCGCGGTAATCTTCCTTTTCTTCTTTTTAACCGTCGTCTTCTTCTTTTTCCCTGCCCTTGATGTTTCGCTTTTCTTTTCCGAGGAAGCTTTGTGCAGCGAGGCCGGTGTCGCGGTTTGAGCAGAGGCAACTGCGTCCGTAGTCCTGGCAGAAGCAGGCGTTGTCGCGGGCTGCGTGGCCGGGAGAGGTGAGGACACAGGTACGGCAGAGACCGGGATGGCGCCGTCGGGCGCGGGGGGCATGGGTTTCACGTGGTAGTAGTAAGCGCCGCCGCCGGCAAACGCGAGGAGCAGCGCTCCCGACGCAAGGGCCTGCTTGAACCGGCTGCTGCGCCTCGACGGTTTCGCCGTGATGACCAGCGTTTCCTGCTCGGGAAGCGGTTCGATCACGTTCAGGGAAACGAGGTATTCCGAGATCCTGAGAAGCGAGGCGGCCTTCGTGGTCCTGCCCGCGAGCTGCTTGCCCAGTTTCTGCTCTATTTCGAGCATGGACCCGAACCGCTTGGCCGGTTTTTTCCTGAGGCATTTCTTGATGACCCGCTGCACGCTTCGCGGTATGCTGCTGTTGATGCTGCGGGGAGAGATGAAGGGGTCGTTCACGATCTTCGCGCTCACCGCCCGGGTCTCTTCGTCGAAGAACGGCTTCATTCCGGTGAACAACTCGTACAGCACGATCCCGAAGGAAAAGATATCTGAGCGGATGTCCAGGCTCTGGCCCACGATCTGTTCCGGCGACATGTAGGCGGGGGTCCCGATGAGGGTCCCCGGCAGGGTGAGGGCTTCCAGGTCCCGCGTATGGGCGATGCCGAAGTCCATCAGCTTGACCTCGCCGTTCCGCTTGATCATGATATTGCTCGGCTTGATGTCGCGGTGGATCAGGCCCCGCATGTGGGCGTACTCCAGGGCGCTGCAGGCCTGGATCGCGATCATGACGGCCACGTCCGGCGGCAGGGCGCCCGCCTTGGCGATCACGTCGGCAAGATTGGCGCCGTCCACGTACTCCATCACGATGCAGAAGTGCGGTCTTTTCCAGTAATCGTAGATATGGACGATGTTCTCATGCTGGAGCGAGGCCGCAACGATGCTCTCCCGCTCGAACCGTTTGACGATCTGCTCGTCCGAGCGATAGGACTTTTTCAGCTCCTTGATCGCAACGGGCCTCTTGAGCGACTTCTGCATGGCCTTGTGCACCGTGGCCATGCCTCCGCTGCCGATCTCCTCGAGCATGTCATATTCGTCTTTTATCTGTTGTATTGGCATAAATCGTTACCCGTTTTTACACTCTTAAAATCTTTATCTCACAGGTCGCCGCCGCGAAGAAGGCAAATGAAATCTAAAGTTGTCTCGCGCAAAGCCGCTAAGCCGCAAAGAAAGACTTTTAGTATCTTGGTTTTAAACCTACCCCGCACGTCCCCGGAGCGGCCCTACGAGATTTTTGGGCACCCGTCTTGGCCTCTTGCACCCAGCGTTTACGAGTGCATATGCGCGAGTGCAGGGCGAAGGGAGCGTCCCGCCGGGCGAACGCGCACTGTCTGAGGCCGCAGGCCGAGTTTGCGCGGTCGAGCGGACGTGGCCTTAGACGGGTCAAAAATCTCGTCTCGCACCCGGCGATAACGGAGCCGCGCAAGCGCTAAGTGCCGGGTGTCAGGACGTACCCTGCACTCGCGCCTTGCACTCGTAGGCGCTGGGCACAAGACGAAGGGGATGTGCAAAAAATCGAGTAATCCCGATTCCTCAAAACGAAACCACCCGCACCACCACGACCGTAATATTATCCACCCCTCCCCGCTCGTTCGCTGCTTTGATCAGTTTCTTCGCGCTTTCCCGCGGCGGGCATCCCGTGAGCAGCTTTCCGATCGCCGGGTCATCCACCATTTCCGTCAGCCCGTCGCTGC
>MHEA01000193.1:988-2623 GCA_001805085.1 Nitrospirae bacterium GWC2_57_9 | reverse complement strand
CGCAGATCGTGGGATGTGAATTCGGCCAGCACCTCGTCGCCGATACCCAGTGCGCGCGTGATAATGTGGCGATTAGGACTCGTGCGCACCTGTTCCGGTTTGAGCACGCCTGAACGGACCTGCTCGGCGACCAATGAATGGTCACGGGTAATTTGCTTCAATTTGCCGGACCTGAGAAGATAGGCGCGGCTGTCCCCAATGTGGCCCAGGAAAGCCCTGCCTTTGGCCAGCAGAAGCGCGGTCAGGGTGGTGCCCATGTTCGAAAGAAGCGGGTTTGCCGATTGCTCCTGCCGGATACGGCCATTGGCGAGCAGAAAAGCCTGCTGAAACGCGAAGGTCTCCGGGGTCGTTTGTTGGCCGCGGCCGGCCGGGGGAGTGCGGTCGTTGTCCCCGAGCTGATCGGGAACCGCCGCTCGCAGCGTTTCGACGGCGATCCTGCTTGCCGCTTCCCCGCCTTCATGGCCGCCCACGCCGTCGGCGACCGCGAACAACCCGAACTGCTCGTGCACGAGAAAAGAATCCTCGTTGTTCTTTCGTTTTTTCCCGGTGTCGGTGGCGCCGCAGGATTCGGTCCTCATCTATTCGATCTCGTAGGTAGTGTTGCGGGGATTTTCCTGCACAACGAACTGAAAGGTGGTCTCGCCGATACGGAACTTGTCACCGTGGCGCAGGTTCGCCTGCTTGATGAAGGCGCCGTTCATGACCGTTCCGTTCGTGCTGTCCAGGTCTTTCAGGATGTAACTGTCGTCGAGATAAACGATGACCGCATGCCGGCGGGAGATACGGGAATCCGTAGGCATGATGTCGGCGGACTTGTCCCGCCCGATCACGGTATAGGTTTTCGTGAGCGCATATTCCATACCCGGCACCTTGCCCTCGAGGATCACGAGCGAGGCCTGCAAGCGGCTCGGGATCTTCTGCTCCGGCGCGGCCGGACCGCCGATCCTGGTCTCGTCCTCCGGTTTGTTCGTTCTCTTCATGGTACCCCCTGAAATTGAAAAGCAACTACGAATGAAACCGCAAAAACTAAATCTTTATCTCTCACGGAGCCACGAAGCCACGAAGAAAAAAACTTAAACTTCATAAACTTTTTTTGACTTCCCTCTGTGGCTTTGTGTGATGAACAAAAGCCCCACGGTTCTATGCTTTCCAATGATAAAGCACGCATCGGAAAACGTCAAGGTCAAATCGGATCCGATGCAGCAGCGGTTTCCGGAGAAGTACCCGTTTTTTTTAGGTTCATGTTTTATCGGATATGATACAATGCGTGCATGAATAAGCAGGGCGGAAAGCCGCCGGAAAAGGCCGACAAAACCAGGGTGCTGAGCGATGTCCGGAGAACGCTCGTATTCAAAAAAGCCCGGTTCTCCGTGGCCAAGGGCAGGGACAAGGGGAAGGAGCTGGTGCTCCAGAAGGCCGTCGTCACGATCGGCACGCTCCCCACGAACGACCTGACGGTGACCGATACCACGGTCTCCCGCAGCCATGCCGCTGTCGAAGAAAAGAGCGACGGGTACGTGATCCGGGACCTGGACAGCACGAACGGCACCTTCCTGGACGGCGTGCGCGTGCGCGAGGCCTTCCTCGCTCCCGGTTCCGTTATCCGCCTGGGAGAGACGGAGATCGTCTTCTCGC
>MHEA01000193.1:879-976 GCA_001805085.1 Nitrospirae bacterium GWC2_57_9 | reverse complement strand
GCATAGAAGTTCCGAAGAGCGAGGCGAGCAGCTTCGGCGAGCTGATCGGCGGTTCCTCCCCCATGCAGGAGGTCTACGGCATCCTGGAACGCGTGTC
>MHEA01000193.1:693-835 GCA_001805085.1 Nitrospirae bacterium GWC2_57_9 | reverse complement strand
GCAAGGAGCTGGCAGCAAAAGCGCTCCACAGCCACAGCAAACGGGCGCAAGGTCCCTTTGTCGTGTTCGACTGCGGCGCAGTCGCGCCCAACCTGATCGAGAGCGAGCTATTCGGGCATGAAAAAGGCGCCTTCACCGACGC
>MHEA01000193.1:338-642 GCA_001805085.1 Nitrospirae bacterium GWC2_57_9 | reverse complement strand
CCTGGACGAGATCGGCGAACTCTCCCTCGAGCTTCAGCCCAAGCTCCTCCGCGCCCTGGACCAGCGGGAGGCCAAGCGCATCGGGTCCGACAAGCCCGTGAGCTTCAATGTCCGGGTGATCGCGGCAACGAACAGGGACCTGGAACAGGAAGTGAAAGCAGGACGCTTCCGGGAAGATCTCTTCTACCGCCTCTCCGTGGTCCGCCTGGCCATGCCTCCCCTGCGCAAACGGAAAGAGGACATCGAAACCATAGCTTCACACCTGCTCGCAGGGATCTCAAAGGAGATCGGGAAGAAGGTAACC
>MHEA01000193.1:161-303 GCA_001805085.1 Nitrospirae bacterium GWC2_57_9 | reverse complement strand
CTATTCCTGGCCCGGAAACGTGCGTGAACTGAGGAACATCCTCGGCCGCGCAGCCGCACTCTCCAGCGGGGACCGCATCGAGGCACGGGACCTGTTCCTGACGCAGAAAAAAAAGACCGCCACCATGGACGGCCTGAGCGGA
>MHEA01000193.1:0-147 GCA_001805085.1 Nitrospirae bacterium GWC2_57_9 | reverse complement strand
GATCGAAAAGGCCGCGATCCAGGCAACGCTCAAAGCAACGAACAATAACAAGACCGAAGCCGCGAAGGTGCTGGGGATAGCTTATTCTACACTCTATGAGAAGATGAAGAAGTATGGGATGCGGGAGTAAAGGGGTGAGGAATTATG
>MHEA01000192.1:4715-5526 GCA_001805085.1 Nitrospirae bacterium GWC2_57_9 | reverse complement strand
CGGCCTCGAGGACAATACGCAGTATTACGTCCGGGTCAAAACCAGCGACGGTTCGGCGGAAAGCGACTGGTCTCGCGTTCCCTTCTTCGTAAATACCGGGAACGATAGACCAAGCACTCCGGTTCCGATGAATCCGTCAAACGGATCGGGTGTGAACGTATTCAGTCCCGCTCTTACGGTCAAGAACGCCACGGACATCGACCGCGATCCTCTGACCTATGAGTTCGAGGTGTACAGCGATGCAGCCATGACACAGCGGATCGCGTCGGTCGCGGGAATCGCTGAAACGCCGGGAAGCACGTCCTGGACCGTCGACGTGGCGCTCTCCGAGAACGGCACTTATTACTGGCATTGCCGGGCTTTTGACGGCACAGCCGGAAGCGATTGGTCAGCAGCATCCGCATTCTTCGTGAATACGGCCAATGACGCTCCGGGCGCGCCCGGGCTGTACGCTCCTGCTACGGGAGACAGCGTTGAGACTCTCACCCCGACACTCACGGTCACGAACGCAGTCGATCCAGACAGCGGCAATCTGAACTACGAATTCGAGGTGCTGAGCAACAACGTGTCCATCCAGACCTTAACCAATATACCGCAAGGCAGCGGCATTACGTCCATCACGCTCTCCAAACCGCTTTCGGACAACACCGTATACCAATGGCGGGCGCGGGCATCCGATGGCGACAAGCAGGGTCCCTGGATGGACAATGCAACCTTCACGGTCCATTTGCCCCAGACGAGCATCACCGTGGATATCGACTTCGAACCGGAGACGCTGAACAAGAAGAGCCAGGGTACCTGGGTCAAGGTG
>MHEA01000192.1:3821-4618 GCA_001805085.1 Nitrospirae bacterium GWC2_57_9 | reverse complement strand
TCAAGGACCGCCATCACGAGCATGATTGCGATGACGACCATAGCGAACACGATCATGCGGAGATCACGGTCAAGTTCAAGCGGAACGACGTGATAGCAATACTGCCGGTGGGCAAGCGCGTGCCGGTGCATGTGACCGGACGCATAGGGGCCATGACGTTCGAAGGCGCGGATGTCATCAGGGTAATAGAGTGACGACGAAACGCAAATTTGCTGCTCATTCTTTCAGCGTCCCGTCGGGATGAGCAGCAGTTTGCATTCATATGGACCTCGAAAAACAAGATTAGCTTGATTTTTTCTTGACAAATATTGTCAATCAACGTAATCTTATCGGCACTTATGACCGCCTCAGACCTCACCAAACTGCTTGAAAGTCTTCATCCTCTCGAGAACAAACTGCTTCTCAGCTTCGACCGGGCTGAAGCTCTTTCCGGACCTGATCTCCTCAAAAAATCGGGCCTCGATGAATCCCGTCTCGATATGGCCTCGGGCTGGCTCCAGTCGAAAAACCTGCTTCACGTAAAGGACGAGTCGGTAAGCTCCTTCGTCTCTTTGACCGAAACCGGCAGGGAATACCACGAAAAAGGCACTCCCGAGATGCGTATTATCACCGCTCTTCGGGAAGGCAAACAGTTCACGGTCAAGGACGTCATCCAGTCCTGGGGCATGGATCCCTCCGAGATCAGTTCCGCGGTCGGAGCGCTGAAAGAATCAAAGGTCCTCCAGATCGGGCAGGGCGGGATCCTGATGCTGTCGGCAGGCGTGGATGTCAGTTCTTACGAATTCATCGCCGATCTC
>MHEA01000192.1:261-3618 GCA_001805085.1 Nitrospirae bacterium GWC2_57_9 | reverse complement strand
GGAAGCTTCGATCCTCACCCCGGAGATGCTGAAGGCAGGCAGCTGGAAGAACAAGAAGTTCCGCGCTTACAATATCTCGCTCAATCCTCCCCGCCAGAGCATCGGCCGGAAGCATCCTTACAAGGAATTCCTCGATTTCGTCAAGTACAAGTTCATCGGCATGGGTTTCGAGGAGATGCGGGGGCCGCTCGTGGAGAATGAGTTCTGGGACATGGATGCCTTGTTCATGCCGCAGTTCCATCCTGCCCGGAACATTCATGACGTCTATTTTGTCAAAGAACCGCGCACCTGCAACAAGATCGAGGAGCCCTTTGCCCGCAATGTCGCCGCCGCTCACAAGGACGGCGGTAAGACGGGGTCGACCGGCTGGCGCTACGCTTTTGACATCGAGCGCGCCAAACGGCTGATCCTGAGAAGCCAGGGCACCGCGGTATCGGCCCGGACGCTCGCTTCAGGCCCCAAGGTGCCGGGGAAATACTTCTCCATCGCCCGCTGCTTTCGCTATGATGCGGTGGACGCGACGCATGCGCCGGACTTCTACCAGGTGGAAGGCATCGTGCTGGGCGAGGAGATCAACTTCAAGACCCTGCTCGGGCTGCTGAAGCTCTTCGGGCAAGAGATCGCGAAGGCCAAAGAATTCCAGTTCAGGCCTGCCTATTTCCCGTTCACGGAGCCGTCCGTGGAACTGCATGTAAAACATCCCGAACTGGGATGGATGGAGCTTGGCGGAGCAGGCATGTTCCGGCCGGAAGTGACCAAGCCCCTCGGCGTGAACGTGCCCGTCATAGCCTGGGGCCTCGGGCTCGACCGCATGGCCATGGTCGCGCTCGGGATCCAGGATATACGGGACCTGTTCTCGAAGGACCTCGATTTTATCAGGACCAAGAAGATACAACTGGGATAAAAGTAAAAACAAGCACGAAATCCGAATTTCGAAATCCTAAACAATTTCGAATGAATGAAAAAGATAATTCGAAAAAACATGATTTAGAAGAAAGAACATTTTGTTTTGCAAAAAGGGTCATTGATTTCATCCAGCCTTTGCATAAAACAATAGCGAATATTGAAATCAGCAGGCAGTTGGTCAGGTCCGCCGGCTCCGTGGGTGCCAATTATATTGAGGCGAATGAATCGCTGGGCAAAAAAGATTTCCTCATGAGGATCAGGATCTGCAGAAAAGAAGCAAAAGAAACATGTTATTGGTTGAAACTGGTGACCTGCACAGAAACCGGAGAAAGAGAGAGATTAGCTCTTATTCAGGAGTCAACGGAACTCACGAAGATTTTCGGCGCTATTCTTATTAAATCGAAGTAGATCTTTTCTGTATTTAGATGTCGTTTAGAATTTCGATATTAGTATTAGGAATTGGAATTGGAATTTGAATTTAGATTGGGATTTCGATATTAGGATTTAGGATTTGTATTTAACCAATGCCTACCATTGATATAAAAAAGAAGGACCTCGACGGCCTGATCGGCAAAAAACTGACGCTCGAAGCGCTCGAGAAGAAACTGATGCTCGCGAAGGCGGAGCTGAAGGAATACAATGCCGAAACGGACGACCTCAAGGTCGAGCTGTCGGACAGCAACCGGCCCGATCTCTGGTCTGCGGAAGGCGTAGCGCGCCAGATCAGGATCGCGCTCTCGGGAAAGCCCGAGGAATATGCCTTCTTCAAGCACGGGCGCAAGCCGACCCGGGAGATACGCGTCTCGAAGGACATGAAGCCGGTGCGGCCTTATATCGCCGCCTGTACGGCGAGCGACGTGCGCATGAACGACGACGTGCTGGCCCAGATGATCCAGAGCCAGGACAAACTTGCGGAGATCTTCGGCAGGAAGAGGACCACGGTCTCGATCGGCATCTATGAGCTGAACCAGATCGTGTTCCCCGTCGATTACCGCCTGGCGGAACCGGAATCCGTTTCGTTCACGCCGCTCGGGATGGAAGAAAAGCTGAACCTTGCCGAGATCCTTGAGCGGCATCCCAAAGGCATTGCCTACGGCTCCATCGTTAAGCCCTTCAAAAAGTATCCCGTGCTGACAGACGGCATGGGCCGGGCCTTATCGTTCCCGCCGATCATCAACAGCAGGGAGATCGGCGAGGTAAAACCGAAGACCAGGAGCGTGCTCATCGAGGTCACGGGTACGGACCTGCGAATGACGGTGCTCACCCTCAACATCCTGGCAACCAGCCTCTACGACCGCGGCGCCGATATCGAACCGGTCCTCGTATCGTACCCCTATGAGACCGAACTCGGCAGGCGCGTCGCTTTTCCCTATGATACTTCGGGGAAATTCACGATCCCCTTGTCCAAATTCGCAGAAGGTCTCGGTGAGGACGTCGCTGCCGGGGATGTAAAGAAATATCTCGGATCCTACGGTCTTGCCGTTACCGCTGCAAAGGGGAAGGTGTCCGTAGTCGTGCCGCCCTTTCGCGACGATATCATGCATCCCATGGACCTGGTCGAGGATTATGCGATCAGCAGGGGATACGATTCGTTCGAACCGGTCCTGCCGCAGCAATCAACGGTGGGCGCTCTTTCCCGGCTCGAACTGCTTTCGGACCGGGTGCGGGGATTCCTGGTCGGCTCCGGATTCCAGGAGATCATGTCCAACATCCTCTGCTCCCGGGAAGAGCTCGATTATGCCATGCCGGCGGGAGAGCAACTGGTCGAAGTGGACAACGTGATGTCGCTGGCCTATTCGGTGCTCAGAAACAGGCTGATCCCTTCGCTCTTGAACGTCGAGGCCGCAAGTTCAAAGGCCTTCTATCCGCACCGCACCTTTGAGGCAGGCGAGGCCGCTGTTTTCGACCCCGATCAGAACATGGGCTCGCGCACCGACCTCAACCTGGCGGCGCTCATCTCCCATCCCTCAGCGAACTTTTCCGAGATGCATTCCTCTCTCGACATTCTTCTCTATTATCTGGGCATCGAGTACAAACTGGAGCCCGCGGAACATCCTCTGTACCTGCCGGGCAGGTGCGGGAAGGTCGTGACGGGGGGCACGGAACTGGGGTTCATCGGAGAGGTGAGGCCGGAAGTGCTCGAGGTCAAGCAGATCACGATGCCCTGCGCGGCTTTCGAGATCAACCTGGATAAAATATTGAAACTGAGCTGATACTGAACAGAGCGGTACGTTACCCAAAAATAAAATTCCCGCCAAACCGAGGAATAAGCAAAAACCTGTTATCTCACACGAAGCCGCGGAGACACGAAGGAGAGACAGTCAAAATCTTTTCTGTGCATTCAAATCAAAAAAAGCCCTCTGATTTCTCCGTGAACCGTGCGACTCTCCAGATAGGAAAAGCAATTCCGTCGTATTCGCCTTTCTTCGTGACTTCGTGGCTTCGTGTGAG
>MHEA01000192.1:0-180 GCA_001805085.1 Nitrospirae bacterium GWC2_57_9 | reverse complement strand
ATCGGCAAGGCGTTTTTGAGATCGATCCCGGTGGAAAACAAGATATTGATCACGAGCGGCAGGGTGACTTCAGAGATCATGACCAAGGCGGGCAGAAACCGCTTTCCCGTGCTCATCAGCCGTGCCGCCCCTTCCTGCATGGCCATAAGCTATGCCGAGGACATGGGCATTACCCTCATC
>MHEA01000191.1:1071-13439 GCA_001805085.1 Nitrospirae bacterium GWC2_57_9 | reverse complement strand
AGAACTGAAGGCCATGGACGTGATCATCTCGTGCCAGGGCGGCGATTACACTATGGAAGTGTATCCCAAACTGCGCGAGGCCGGCTGGAAGGGATACTGGATCGATGCAGCATCGACATTGCGCATGACGAACGACTCGATCATCATCCTGGACCCTGTCAATCTCAAGGTGATCAAGGACGGCCTTGCCAAGGGAGTAAAAAACTACATCGGCGGCAACTGCACCGTATCGCTCATGCTGATGGCTTTGGGCGGCATTTACGAGCGTGATCTGGTGGAATGGATGAGCGCCATGACGTACCAGGCGGCCTCGGGCGCCGGCGCAAACAACATGCGGGAGCTGATCAAGCAGATGGGTTCAGTGCATGGGCAGGTAAAGGATCTTCTGGCTGACCCGGCTTCGGCCATTCTGGACATCGACAAGAAGGTCTCGGACCATATTCGGTCTGATGCCTATCCCAAGGAATTTTTTGGCGCACCGCTTGCCGGCTCGCTCATTCCCTGGATCGACAAGCAGCTTGACAGCGGCCAGAGCAAGGAAGAATGGAAGGGCCAGGTCGAGACCAATAAGATCCTGGGCCGGGAGGCGAACCAAATACCGATCGACGGCACCTGTGTCAGGATCGGCGCAATGCGCTGCCATAGCCAGGCGCTCACGATAAAGATGAAGAAGGACGTGCCCCTCGACGAGATCACTGACATGCTCGCCAAGCACAACAAGTGGGTGAAAGTGGTACCGAACGTTCGCGAGGTCACGGTCAGGGAGTTGACGCCTGCGGCGATCACGGGCACGCTTACCGTTCCTGTCGGCAGGCTCCGGAAGATGAACATGGGGCCCACGTTCCTGAACGCCTTTACCTGTGGAGACCAACTGTTGTGGGGCGCGGCCGAACCGCTCCGGCGGATGCTCCGGATCGTGGTGGGAAAGTAGCACCTGCGGGCGCCCCTTTGACACGGGAAAGCAGGATATGGTGATCGACTAAAGGGAGCATAAAGACTTTGCGGAAAGCAGCGCCATTTTTTTTCTTTCGGTCCCGGCACCTTTAAGGTTATAATCCCCATGTTGAAGAAAAAAGCCAAATACAAGGTTGCCGTTGCAGGCGCGACCGGCGCGGTGGGCAGGGAGATGCTAGAGATCCTGGAAGAGCGCAGCTTCCCGGTCTCCGAACTCGTGCCCCTCGCTTCCGAACGTTCCGAAGGTGAACGCCTGGATTTCCGCGGCAAGAGCGTGATCGTCAGAAGACTGTCCAAGGAATCCTTCGAAGGCGTGGACCTGGCCCTCTTCTCCGCAGGTGGGGAACGGAGCCTGGAGTTCGCCCCCGCAGCCGTAAAGGCCGGTGCCGTGGTCATCGATAATTCGAGCGCTTTCCGCATGGATCCCCAGGTCCCCCTGGTGGTGCCCGAAGTGAACGCCCCCGCGGCAGGCAGGCACCGCGGCATCATCGCCAATCCGAACTGCTCCACGATCGCACTCGTGGTTGCGCTCAAGCCCATCCATGATGCAGTGAAGATCAAGCGTGTCGTCGTCACGACCTTCCAATCCGTGTCAGGGACGGGAAAGAAGGCCATCGACGAACTGGCGCAACAGACCGTGGCGCTCCTGAACTTTCGCGACGTGGAAACCAAGGTCTACCCGCACCAGATCGCGTTCAATTGTCTTCCCCACATCGACGCTTTCCTCGAAAATGGTTACACCAAGGAAGAAATGAAGATGGTGAACGAAGCGAAGAAGATCATGGAAGACGATTCACTTCGCGTGACCGCCACGGCAGTGCGGGTCCCCGTTTTCCGATGTCACTCCGAATCCGTGAACATCGAGACGGAGAAAAAAATTTCGGCCAACGAGGTCCGCGCCCTGCTCTCGGCTGCGCCCGGCATTGTGGTTTTTGACGATCCGAAGAAGAACCTTTATCCGCTGGCCATAGATACGGCAGGCAAGGACGACACCTATGTCGGCAGGATCCGGGAGGATGAATCGGTAGCAAACGGCATTAATCTCTGGATCGTTTCGGACAACCTGAGAAAGGGAGCCGCGCTGAATGCGGTGCAGATCGCGGAACTGTTGATCAAATAGAAAGGCCGCAGGAAGCTCTCTGCGGTATTTTTTTTGCCGTTCCAGGGCGGGAAATAATCCGACTATGTACCATTTGATCTCGAAGCTGTTTGATAAACTCGAGCGGGGCCTCAGCCCGAGGGACAAGGTGCTCATTGTGTCCCTCATGCTGATCATATCGGTGCTCGGTATCGTGCTCGCCGTCCGGTACTATAACTATATTCAGAAGAACCCCGAGTTCTGCAATAGCTGTCATCTGATGGAGGAAGCCTATACCGCCTGGAAGCTTTCGGGCCACCGGAACATCGTCTGCCAGGACTGCCACCATCTGGGCATGATCGAGCAGAATCGCCTGCTGGTCAAGTTCGTTTTCACGACGGACCGGAAGACGCCGGAACCGCATGGGAATGAAACGCCCTGGAAAACCTGCACAAAATGCCACTGGGATGAAGCGGCTCAGGGGTCGGTCAGCGTGAACAAATCAACGGGACACGCCAGGCATGTGTTCACGGAAAAGCTGACCTGCAAGGATTGTCACAGCAGGAAAGTGCATGCTTTCCGGCCCGATCGTGATGCCTGCCTGCGTTGTCATAAGGATTGGAGAATCCACGGGGTGGGTATGGAGGAAATATCCTGCCTTCGGTGCCACGCGTTTTCTCCGAAGAAGCAGGAAGCATTCATCCCCGACCGGCAGGACTGCCTGTCGTGTCACCGGAAATCATCGAACACAACGTTTCCGGACAAGGTTCCCATGGCACGGTTGAACTGCTACGAGTGCCATAAGCCGCATGCCAGGATAAAGCCTACTGATGAGGATTGTCTCCGGTGCCATACGCGGGAGGTACTGGAGCTCAAAAACGTCCATTTTACGAGCAAGGCATGCAAAACCTGCCATGTCCCGCACCGATGGACGGTCCAGTAGCGCTCCGGAAGAAGTGGATTATCGAGACCGGCGAGTTTTGCGGGCAGCCTTGACAAAGAGCTCGTTCGGCTGGATCTTGTAAATTGCGCAGAGCGTTATCAGCTTCATAAGGCTCGGATTGGTCTCCTTGCCGGATTCCAGCCGCGAGATATAGCCCTGCGTAATCCTGCCCCTGCGGTCCGCGGCCTTTTCAGACATCCGCGCGACCTGGCTCATGGACAATTTCCTCGTAGTCCGCAATTTTTGTAACTTTTCTGCAAGTGTCATGTCACAATGTATACACTAATATGAACAGAATGTCAACATAATGTTGCAAAATAATTTTTTCTTTCCCTGTTTGAAAATGCAAAGATATGTGCTATATTTATTAATGGAATCCTTAGTCACATCGTAATTGTAAAACCTTATGGAGGAGAAGCCATGTACAAAATCGATGTTCTTGAGAAAAAGCGGCTGGAAAAAGGATTGAGCTACACGGAGATCGCGGATAGGCTCGGCATGCATAAGGTAACGGTATCACGGACCCTGAAAGGCGTGACTATGAAGCCCCGGACCGTGAAACTGCTTGCAGATTACCTTGGCGTGGAAATGGAAAGGATCGTTCAGTAAACAGCGGTTGCTTTTTTACACTGTTATCGGGAATTATATTTACTGAGGGGTAAGGCTAGAGCCTTACCCCTTTTTGTTTTTTGAGATAGTCATCAAATATGGTAATATCGCTATATTTTTCACCCGGAGGGTAGATGGAACAATTTGCAGCAGTAGCCCGGGAAGCGGCCCGGAAGGCAGGTGCGATCCTGCGCGAGAACATCAACGGGGTCCGTGAGATCACCTATAAGGGTGATATCAATCTCATGACCGAAATGGATATGCGGTCCGAACGGGCGATCGTGGAGACGCTCCGGGCGGCCTTTCCCAAGCACGGCATCATTGCCGAGGAAGAGACCGATCTTCAGAACGATTCCGGCTTCCGCTGGGTGATCGACCCCCTTGACGGGACCACGAACTATGCCCACGGCTATCCCTGTTTTTCCGTCTCCATCGCCCTCGAGCACCGCGACGAAGTGATCGTCGGCGTTGTCTACGATCCTATGCGGGATGAACTGTTCTCAGCGGAACAGGGGAGCGGGGCGCTCCTGAACGGAAGGAAGATCCGCGTTTCATCCGTGGACACGCTGATCAAGAGCCTTCTCTCCACCGGGTTCCCCTATGACCGAAAAATAAGCGAAAAGAACAATATGGATTATTTTCACGATCTTCTCATGGCCTCCCAGGAGGTACGGCGGGACGGGTCGGCGGCGCTTGATCTCTGCGCAGTCGCCGCCGGTCGCTTTGACGGCTTCTGGGAGCTCAAGCTGAAACCCTGGGACGTAGCTGCCGGTAGTCTTATCGTGCGTGAAGCAGGCGGCGTCATCTCCGACCTTGCCGGGAAACCAGTCCGCCTGGATGCGGGCGAGATCCTTGCGAGCAATGGCAGGATCCACGGCCAAATGGTGCAGGTGCTGAGCAAGGCGGCTACGAATGCCGCCGGCGGAATGCCCCCCGCCCCGGCACTCGAGGGCAGGCTCCATGGGGAATAAGGATCACAGCGCGGTATCGGTCGTCCGTTGCGAAGACTACGAACGTGACCGGGTGCTGCTTTCTGTTCGGAAGGCGGTCGATCTGCTCGGGGGCATGGGCCGATTCGTAACGAAGGGCGACCGGGTGCTGATCAAACCGAACCTGCTTAAGGCCGGCACCCCCGATCTCGCGATAACCACCCACCCGGAGGTCCTTCGGGGCGTCATCCGTCTCGTTCATGAATGCGGGGGAGAGGCCCTCGTGGGCGACAGTCCCGGGTTCGGCGAACTCCGCCGCGTATCGGAAAAATCAGGCCTTCTGGACGTGATCGAGGAAGAGGGCGCCTCTCTCGCGGAGTTCGATGCTGCCGTTCAATTGACGAACCGGGGGCAGTTCCATCATTTCGAGATCGCACGCGCCGTGCATGAAGCGGACGTGGTCATCAATGTGCCAAAGCTCAAGACACACGGCATGATGACGATTACCGGCGCGGTCAAGAACCTGTTTGGCTGCATCCCGGGAAGACGCAAGGTGCAATGGCATTTCAATGCGGGTGTGAACCGCGATGCATTCGCCCGCATGCTCGTGGAGCTGTCCGCGCTTATCAGGCCGAAGCTCACGATCATGGATGCCGTGCTCGGTATGGAGGGCAACGGGCCAGGCAGCGGCGATCCCCGGCAAATCGGCCTGGTGATCGCAGGAGAAGATCCGGTTGCCGTGGACGTGGTCTCCGGCACTATCGTGGGGGCCGACCCTGCATTCCTCTACATCGTACGCGCTGCGGCAGATGCGGGCATCGGGGAAACGCGGCTCGAAAGGATCGCGGTCCGGGGAGAAACCCTTGAGGATGTTGCCGTACCCGGGTTCCGTCTTCCTCCTCAGGAGCACCTGGAGTGGCGTCTTCCTGAATGGGCGCGTCGCACGCTCAAGGACGCTTTGACCACGCGGCCCGTCATCGATCATAATGCGTGCATCCGGTGCGGGATCTGCCAGGGGCACTGCCCGCAGGGCGCGATCGGCGATTCCGGAAAAAAACTCGAGATCAAGTACCGCAACTGCATACGCTGTTTCTGCTGTCAGGAATTCTGCCCCCGGGGCGCGATCTCGGTGGGCCGCGGGTGGGCGCTGAAACTCGTGAAGTGAACCAACGTAAAGAAAATTTGCACTGATAAAGGCGGATAATTGTGATTTACACGGATAAGACATTTATCTGTCAATGACAAACATATTTTATCGGCTTTTTCCCATGTCAAAACTTCCCGGTTCCTTTATTCTATCTTTCAAACTGGTTTCAACGTTGTCGCGAAAGAGCTAACCTTTTCCATCCGGCTCGTCCGGCCGGCTGACGTCCGGGTCAGCCTTTCCCTGCGCGGGCCCGTCATCGTCATTTCCCTCCAACTCTTCCGCGGATTCTTCCCGTTCCTGCTTCGTCACCGACTGCTCAGCACTCATCATCTCCTCCATCTCATTTTCCGGGATCTCATAGAGTTCAGGGACGACGATCTTTTCCGGGTCGCTGCCCCGCTCCAGCATTTCCCGGTGCACGAAGGGCTTGACCGTTATCGGCAGCGAAGGATCGGTGTACAGCTCGCGCAGATCGACGAGCTTCATGTTCCGAAGGAATTGCACGGAACGCGAAAGGGGAGTATGCGGGTTCCGGACGAGCGCGAAGCGGATCAGCGGGCGGTTCGACCAGGCCCGATGACCGGCGATCATCAGGATCGTTTCCATCATGGTATCGGGCCGATTGATCGCCTTGTAGAGATGTGCTTCGATCATGTGAGGGTTGTCGAGACAGATCCTCACGACCTCGGGGATGCGATCCATCAGCAGTTTGAGCAGGATCGCTCCCGCAGCTTTTTTTGCCAGCGCTTTTTTGTTTCCGAGCGGCATGGTCGGCACCCGCTCAATGATCATTGCCTCAACCTTGTGCCGGAAGACAAGCGGGATATAATGGTTCCGGGTGATCTCCTCGAGATCGAAAATGCGCAGGAACCGGGCGAGGGAAAGGGAGATGGTGAGCGGTGACCGGGGGTTCCGGGCCAGGGTAAGTTTTATCGAGTAGCTGTCGGACCAGCGTTTATCCCGGGCGATCGCTTCCAAAACGTCGGGGAGCACGTTTTTCCTGTTCGCAATGATCAGGACATCCTCTTCGGTCATGTTCCCGTTGGCCAGAAGGGCCTTCAGCACGAGCGGCGAGGGGTCATGGACGGCCAGCGCTATCTCTTCGGGTGCTCCCCTCAGTGCCTTCTCTATTCTCTTTTCTTCCGATTCGAGCATGAATTCTGGAGTGAGCACATTCCCCGTAAACGCGGGGAATGCGAACGAATACGATACTGTTTTTACCCTGAGAATCGAGATCCGCTGCATCTTAGTGCGGGATCTCAACCATTATACGGATTTTCAAGCCTATTGACAAATCCTTAAGTTTTATGTATTTTGTTAGCTTAACAACATGAATTTTAGATGATTTTTGCTCACCCGGGATACTCAACCGTATATCTTTGGTATTCTAAAGGGGTTGCAATGGAACGCACGCTTCTCCTGAATGCAACATTTGAGCCGTTAAAGATCATTTCCTGGCAACGAGCCATTACGCTGCTGACCCAGGGCAAGGTGGAAGTGATTGACTTCTACGACCGCGATATTCGCGGTATTTCAATTACCTTCAAGCTTCCCTCCATCCTCCGACTCCTCAAACTCGTAAAAGTCCGGCGTGCAAGCAGGGAGGTCCGGTTCTCCCGGGCCAACATCTACCAGCGCGATAAATATACGTGCCAGTACTGCGGCATCAAGTATCCAGCCGAGGACCTTACCTTCGATCATGTCGTTCCCCAGGTACAGGGCGGACAGGCGACATGGGAGAACATCGTCACCGCCTGCCTGTCCTGCAACAACAGGAAGGGCGGAAGGACGCCGCAGCAGGCGGGAATGCGGCTGATCAGGCCGCCGCTCAAGCCCGGGTGGATGCCTGTCGTGACGATGACCTTCGGCATCAAGAACGCTCCTCTCAGCTGGCGGGATTACCTGTACTGGAATATCGAGCTGAGCAAAGAGTCGTGATAAAGCGATCTCGCTGATCAACTACTGTCGCCATCGGTCAGTCCTCGGGGCGTGCCCCAGCGGCCTGCCTGCATCTTTCCGGTTTTTCCCTTGTCAAGAATGCAAATTGATGCTATATTCAGTCGCCGCAACGCTGTAACATTCGGAGGAGTAATGATGAAAAAAACGGTCACGCTATTTCTGTTTGGCCTGCTGCTGTCGGGAGCAGGGCAAGCATCAGCATTCGTCCATTTTACCCAGAACGAGTTTACAACTGCCGAAAGCCTCGATCCCGGGATGACCCAGACGGGGGTGCATTTTACGCTGGGCGAGGACTACAAGAGCTATTATCCGGCGATCCGGTACGGCCTGGGAGCACTGGCGGAGGTCGGCTTCAAGATCGGGGCAACCTCGGCGGATTTTCGGGACGACGTCAAATTCGGAACCGGCGACAAGGTCGGCGCGCTCATCGGCGTCGATCTGAAATATCAGCTCGTAAAGGAAACCGAGGGGATCCCGGTTGATATGGCCGTGGATGTCGGGTTCGACAATACGATCATGAACAGCAAGAATGCCAGCGAGGTAACCTTCTCCACGCTCGTGAGCAAGAACATCCCCCTTACCGAACGGGGGTACAAGCTGACGCCCTACGGTGGACTCGAAATGTCCGCCATATACGGCTCGGGCGTTCCCCGGAACGATACCGCTTTCTATGTTATCGCCGGGCTCCAATGGAAACTGAGTGAGAAGTTCATGTTTCTGCTCGAGTACAAGGGCGGGGACAGCAACCTCGGCGGTGTGGGCATCAGGTTCGAGTATTAGCGCCGATGAGGACGATCCGCCCCGCGGGGCAGGATCTCCTTCCGCAGGTAACCGAAGTCATGCCCTTTCAGCTGTCCGGTGATACAAACAGTGTAGCCCTTCCGAACGTCCTGCAGATGCTGCAATATGCGGCCATAACAGGCACGCTCTCCGTCCGCCTCGGTTCAATCGAAAAATCGGTCCATTTCAAGAACGGTCACATCGTATTCGCCACTTCCAATGACGTCCAGGACCGCCTCGGAGAAGTGCTGGTCAAGGCGGGGTTTCTCACCCGGGAGGACCTTGAAAAAGGACTGGTCCTGTTCCAGAAACAGCGTCTCAAGAAGATCGGCGCCATCCTTGTCGAGAACGGGTACGTTTCCCCGAAGGACCTTTATTTGGGCCTGAAGATGCAGGTCAAGGACATCATTTACAGCTTGTTCCTGTGGGATGTAGCTGAATACCGGTTCGCAGAGCAGGTCCCCCCTGACGTCATAGAGCTGCAGTTCAACCTGCAGGACCTGATCGCGGAGATCATAGCGAGGATCAAGAGGGAAGCATAGCCTTCCGCAGCCTGCGGGAGGAACGCTTTTTTTATTGTTCTTTCGGCCCGTTACCGGTATAATTTGCTGCGGTAAATCCTTGAATCGGAGCGGATAGTGAAAGCCCTGGAACTTGCCTCTTTCTCAGGTCTCGCAGAGCGCATCAGCGCCCTTTATAACGAAGAGCAGGATGCTCTGCTCCTGGCCATGCTCGGCCAGGAGTACATAATCCGTCACGACGGTATTACCCTGCACGGCCAGAAAGCCCCCGACAGCCACGCTGCGGTGATCATCGATTATCTGTTCTCGACCGGCAACTCGCTCACGGTCCTGCCCTGGCGCACGCTCGGCGATTTCGCCGGCACCCCTTTCCCGGAATTCAGGCAAAAAGTGGAGCTGCCCGTTACCCAGTATGCCGCCGAGGTGATCACGAGGGCGAATGCGATCCTGCCCCTGTTCGACGCCAAAGCAGTGCCGAGCCTGATCGGCAGCGACATGGCGATGACGGTTCGCGCGCTTCCGAAGGTCTATTTGCGCGTGGAAATGTCGCAGGAGACACAGGATTTTCCGGCCGAGGTCTGGGTCCTGTTCTCGAACAATGCCCATGAGTTCCTGAGCGTCTCCAGCCTGCAGCTGCTGGCCGAGATCTTCAAGGACAGGGTCCTGAGCCTTCTCAGGATCTATTGAGGCATCGCCGGCTTGCCTAGAATCCGTAGGAGCAATGACTAAATCATCTGATCGAATGTCCACAGGGTCCGCCAGGGACCGCATTGTCCTCGCTCTCGATCTCGATTCCGACCGGGACGCGCTTGCAATCGTGGACCAGCTGAAGGACTCGGTCGGCCTGTTCAAGGTCGGTCATCAGCTGTTCACGGCCTATGGACCTGATATCGTCCGCCGCATTATCGACAAGGGCGGAAAAGTGTTCCTGGACCTGAAATATCACGACATTCCCAACACCGTGGCAAAGGCATCCGCAGAGGCCGTGAAACTGGGAGTGAGCATCTTCAATGTCCACGCCCTGGGCGGCTTCGATATGATGAAAGCAGCCGCACAGTCGGCAGGAGAGACTGCGGCAAAGCTCGGCAGACCGGTTCCGGTGGCGCTGGCTGTGACGGTCCTGACCAGCATGGACGAGCAGAGCCTGCGCCGCGAACTGAAGATAACCCGTTCCCTGCAGCGCGAGGTGAATCATCTTGCCCGGATGGCACAGCGGGCGGGCATGCACGGCGTGGTGGCTTCGCCGCAGGAGATCAGGATGCTCCGGCGGTCGGTGCGCGGGGAATTCGTGGTCCTGACCCCGGGCGTACGGCCCTCCTGGGCTGCCAAGGACGACCAGAAGCGGATCATGACCCCTGCCGAGGCAATCGCTTCGGGAGCCGACTATATCGTCGTAGGCAGGCCCGTGCTCAAGGCGGAGGACCGGAAGGCGGCGGTGGAGAAGATCGTTCAGGAAATGACAAAAACATCTTAGCCACAGAGGGCACAGAGGTCGCAGAGGACTGCGAAGAACAAGCTTGCCTTCTCGGTGTCCTCGGTGATCTCGGTGGCGAATATTATTAAAGGGGTAATCATGACATCAGAAGAAGTTTTGGACATCTACAAAAAGACCGGCGCCCTGCTGACCGGACATTTTCTGCTCTCCTCGGGCCTGCACAGCGAGCAGTACCTGCAATCGGCCCTCGTGCTGCAGCAGCCCGATATCGCCACGAAGCTCTGCGCCGCGCTGGCCGATCATTTCAGGAATTCCAGGATCGAGGTCGTGATCGCGCCGGCTTTGGGCGGGGTGTTCGTGTCCCATGAAACAGCGCGAGCCCTGGGCGTACGGGCGATCTTCGCGGAACGGGTCAACGGAGAACTGACGCTCAGACGGGGATTCACGATCAAGCAGGGAGAACGGGTGCTCGTGGTGGAGGACGTGATCACGACCGGGAAGTCCACGAAGGAGACCATCGCGGTCGTGAAGCAGGCGGGCGGAGAGGCGGTGGCTGCCGGGTCCCTCGTTGACCGTTCCGGCGGCAAGGCGGAGTTGGGCGTTCCCTACAAGTCGCTGGTTACCCTGAATGTCCCGACCTATGCTCCGGAGGTTTGTCCTCTCTGCAAGGCAGGCAGCACGCCGATAAAGCCGGGGAGCAGGGGGCTGAAGTAAAACTGAGCACTTCCCTCTTCTGTCATTCCCGCAATGGTCTGAGCGGGAATCTGGCTCTCACGCTTGATAAGGCATATCCCTTATAGAAGCATTCGGGGATGACCCAGGTGGAGGATCGGCCCAGTGTGAAGTTTATTTTCAACGTTTGAGTCAAGGCAAAAGAATTTCAGGTCCGGTCGCGTTGTCTGCGGCCGGCCTTTTTATTTGAGCGAGAGGTTCTCCTCGCGCTCATGGTCCCGTAGAGGTGATAGGCACAGTCAGGTCCCACCAGCCCGCGAGCCGATTCGAAGGACACCTTCGCCCTGCCCATCACTATCATCTTCCGGTAGAGATACCGGAGTCTTATCTCATCTGACCTGCTATTCATGTCCATATTCTACGCTGTCGGTACCTGCGGCGCAATACTTCCCCGAATCAGGTTCCGTGGTATCTTTAGAGCAGGACTTCGCACAGGAGCAACGGGGGAAACGCATGCGCAAGGCGGTCTTTCTGGACAAGGACGGAACAGTCGTTCACAATTTCCCGTACAACGTCGATCCTTCGAAGATCGAACTTACTGCGGGGTGCGCAGAGGCGCTTCTTCGCCTTCATCAAGCCGGTCATCCTCTCATCGTCATTTCCAATCAGCCGGGACTGGCAAAAGGGCTCTTTTCCTTGCAGGACCTGCAGAGGGCGGAGAGATTCCTGGCTCGGCTGCTCGCCTCTTTCGGCATTCCGATCAGGGCTTTTTACTATTGCCCTCATCATCCCGAAGCCGTTGTCCCCCGGTCCCGGACCGCCTGCACCTGCAGAAAACCGGCACCGGGCCTGATCGAGCAGGCTGCCCGGGAGCACGGGCTGGACCTCGCCGGCTCCTGGATGATCGGCGATATCCTGAACGACGTGGAAGCAGGCAGACGGGCCGGGTGCGGAACGATCCTGATCGATAACGGCAACGAGACGGAATGGGTGCGCTCTCCGATTCGAACGCCCGACTATGTCGTGCCCGGTCTCATAGAGGCAGCGGAGATCATTTGCAGATCGAACACGCCGCGGGAATAGAGAAGGCGTCGATTCTGGTCGGTTCTCTGTCGACTCTCTATCCCTGTTCCACGGGCTGCCCCAGGTCAAATGAAATGACGTGCGTTTTGCCCGTCTCCTTTTCAGTAAGCTGCAGGCGAAGTGTCTTGGCGGTTTTCGCTTCAGCCGGGAAGAAAATAAAACCGTAAGCAAGGTCATTAGGCTGAATCGGTTTGGTTTCGAGAGATTTATGCTTGAGATCGTCGATAATCTCGCGACGAGCATCACCATATGCATACG
>MHEA01000191.1:0-1054 GCA_001805085.1 Nitrospirae bacterium GWC2_57_9 | reverse complement strand
ACGGCCCCTCCTGCGCCGCCGGCTGCAGCGCCCTTTCCCGCGGCACGGCCCACATCTTCCCCGGTGAGCACACCGACCGCTGCCCCGAGAAGAGCGCCGGCCGTTGCCCCGAAGAATCCGGACCGGGCTCCTTCACTGAACGTCTCCTTCGTCTGGGCATATTTGGTCGCACGATCATAGGCGAGATCGCGGCCTAACACCGGCCAGATCTTTCCCTGCCGGTCCTCGAGAAACGTTTGAGCAGCATTGATCTCTAAGGAATGTCCGCTTTTATTATCTATTACCACTTCGAGCGGCATCATCCCTGCATTGATGACATCGAAGCCGAAATTTTCTTTCGCCTCCTTGACACCCGTATACGCCCGCGCTCCCATCACCGCCCCCTCCACGTTCTGAGCGTTCGGATATGAGCTCGGCATTTTGAAGGGCAGGGGTTTTGCTTGATACGATGTAGCGCAGGCGGTCATCGACAAAACGACGATTACTGACAGTATGCGAGAATATTTTTTCATGACTGATCCTCCTTCAAGACAGCTCCCGACAAAGAATGTTCCCATCGGTTCGTGAATAAGTCAATACATACTTAGTAAGACGAACTCTAACGATCGCCATCACTGGTATAAACTTCCGAACCTCACCCTGGGTCGGGCTCCTGTCGGTCTAAGAGAATCGAGCTCCTGGCATTTAAGGGAGCTTAAATGAGGAAATTATAAAGTGCATCAGGCTTATTGGAGCAGCTGTTGCCTCCAGTCCAAAATGCAATATCGAGTTGAACCATGATTATTGTATGCTGTTCTCGCTCGGCATGACTCTACGTGGCGGCCTTTCCTGTTGTCCCTCAGTGGAAGCGGTGGAACCGAAAGAGATCTGGGGGAATTCATGAGAGCCGATTTGGGGATGTTGATGCTGCATTCGATGAAATCCTGGAGAATGACGCGCGATATCAGCTCGTTGACTTGTGAAAATCCTCGCGCGGCGGCCGGATGGGCGGGTAGATCTCGGGTTCCAGTGTCTCGCCGACGAGCGGTTTGATCCCGATGACGCTGAAATAGAG
>MHEA01000190.1:5596-7467 GCA_001805085.1 Nitrospirae bacterium GWC2_57_9 | reverse complement strand
AATGGTCAACTGAAAGGTATCCTCATGAAAGCATCAATTTTCGTCCTACTATTTCTCATTTTCACCTTTCCTGTTTTTGCTCAGCAGGAACAACCGGGAGAAACATACGCCGATACTGACATGCTCGCTCCTACGCAGGGCATCGAAAAACCTTCTGGTTTCCACGGCAGGCTTGGCGCCGGCTTTTTCACGGCAAAGCGGATCTTTGGAGACAACCACCTGCTCGTCAACGTCGGGCCGGTCATCTTGCTCCGGTATGAAGATATAGCGTATTGGAGCCTCACCGGAGGCGGCGTATGGATTGCCCAAACTGCTGATCATTCCCTCCGGTTCGGCGCCGGTATTCGTTCCCGTGCGGGCTGGAACCCTGGATTCGATCCCTATCGCCAGGGAATGGCGGATCGCGACGGCACCATCGACGGGTATCTTAACGCCGTCTGGAACACGTCCCTGATGACAGTCGGCGCTCATTATTATCACCATGTGCTGGGCGGAGGCAAGGGCGACACTGCCTCGCTCAGGATCTCGAGGAGGTTCGCGCTGGGCGAGGATCTCTGGCTCATTCCGAGCACCGGAGCGGAATGGCAGAGCGGCGAGCGCGTGGACTATTACTATGGCGTGCGCCCGGCAGAGGTATTGCCGACCAGGCCGGCGTATGCCGGCACCCGCACGATCAATGCCGATATCGGCCTGGCGGGACTTTATCGGCTGTCTCGGTCATGGTCCCTGATCGGAGGCGTTTTTGAGACCCGCTACGGCGACAGCATTGCTGAAAGCCCGATCGTGACCATGCGTTATCAGACGCTCTACTTCCTCGGGGCGGGGTGGACCTTCTAACGGGCCACTTCTTAACTCGACCCATTAATCGTAAATAAGGTTCGTCTTTGCTACATCCGCCAGTGATAAAAATGATTTAACCAGAAGAAGATCGAATCTACGAAACGATGCTTATCTTTGCGTTAGTGTGAAAAGAAATATTGAACGTGACGCTTAGCATCCCAAATCCTGTTATGACACCATAAATCATGATTACGACGGCTTTGGGCATTGTCGATCGCCATTGTTCGAGCCTCGCAGGTCCACCCGTCTTCCTCCCTCTCTGTGCCCTCTGTGGTTTCGAACCATTCCTGCCGATTACACTCCTCTTGGTATGGAATTTAGCGCGTATCTGGCAGGTCAGGTAGCTGAATGTAGTAGCTGCTTCATTCGGAGAACGGCCGTCGTAGCGGCGAACCGGGGCAGCGTGATACAATTAAACTGACAGGAAAAAAATAAAATACATAGGGACATTGAAAGGAAAGGACAGGCCATGAAAGCTGTTGTGATAAATAAATTCGGCGGAAACGATGCGGTCGAGGTGAAGGACATGCCGAATCCCGTTGCCGGGCCCGGGGAAGTGCTGATCAAGGTACGGGCGGCAAGCGTCAATCCCATAGACTGGAAGATCCGGCGGGGTCTGCTCGAGAGCGCGCTCAAAAAGAAGTTTCCCCTTCCGCTCGGCAGGGAGTGCAGCGGCGAGGTGGCTGAAACGGGCCAGAGCGTTACGCGCTTTAAAAAGGGCGATCATGTCATCGCGGTCCTGAATATCATCAGTCTCGGTTCTTTTGCAGAGTACGTTGCTGTGCCCGGGCAATCCGTATATCCGAAGCCGAAGAACATCTCGTTTGAAGAAGCGGCCACCTTACCGATCGCGGGCCTTACGGCGCTCAGGGCGTTGCGGGATGCCGGCGGGATCAAGAATGGCATGAAAGTCGCCATTATCGGCGCTGCCGGCGGAGTCGGACATTTCGCGGTCCAGATAGCCAAAGTCTTCGGCGCAGAGGTGACCGCGGTCAATAAGTCGGTTCATGCGGAGTTCGTAAAGAGCCTGG
>MHEA01000190.1:5055-5580 GCA_001805085.1 Nitrospirae bacterium GWC2_57_9 | reverse complement strand
CGACTATACGGAAGAAGACTTTACCAGGAGCGGCGAAAAATACGACATCATTTTCGATGCCGTGACGAAGAGAAACTTCGCGGAATGTAAAGATGCCCTTACCGGGAACGGCGTGTACGTCAGTACCCTCCCGGTGACCGGCCCGATTCAGGAACAGGGCAAACAGGCCAGAGCGGTTTCCGGCAGGCCCACGCAGGAGGACATGCAGTGGATGAAGGAGCGGATCGAAGAGGGAAGGATCAAAATCGCCGTAAAGAAAGTATTCCCGCTGGACCGTGCCGGGGACGCGCTTGCCGAGAGCGAGACCGGGCAGGCGAGCGGGAAGCTCGTGCTCAAGGCAGCGTGAACTATCCCCTCGCAACACAGCCCAGCCCCCTGCCTCTCGGCTTTTATACCGGCTGCCGCACTTTCATGAGCATGGGGATCATGATCGCAGCACCGATGGCCAGAACGCCCAGAACGAATGTGATCAAAGTCATGATTCCTATGAACTTCCAGAAGGATTTTTGCTGCGTCAGGGCAAGT
>MHEA01000190.1:4451-5040 GCA_001805085.1 Nitrospirae bacterium GWC2_57_9 | reverse complement strand
GCGTTGCTGTTCAGGAATTTGCCGATGGCAGAGGAGTATCGGTACAGATGAAGGGTGGGGAAAAGATACAGAAGGGACATGACGAGGTAGAGCAGGCCGCCCACCGCAGGCGGCGCCCCTTTTTGTCCAGGGATCATGTTCGAGAATACTATGAAACCGATCCCGATAAGGATCATGAACCCGATGGAAATGAACCCGAGCACGGACAATAGTTTTACCCATGGTTTCGTCGAGCGCAGCGACTCGATCATGCTGCCCGTCACCATTATCCCGCCGGCCTGCTCTTCATTTGCATTCATCACTGATGCCTCCTTTTAAGTTTAAGCGCGGATTAAGCGCCGTGCCGATTGTTTTAAATCGTGATTTTTTTCCCGGCCACGTCTCCACGCAGACCCGGGTTCACTGTTCAAACCCTTCAGTTCTTACGATCGAGCACCTCGCGGACCTTGAACAGGAGTTCGGCAGGAGAGACGGGTTTTGGGATAAAATCCAGGCCCACATGGAGGATCCCTTTCTTGTGGATGATCTCGCCGGTATAGCCGCTGATGAACAGGGCCTTGACGCCCGGGCGTATCTTCCGGGCTTCGTT
>MHEA01000190.1:3350-4322 GCA_001805085.1 Nitrospirae bacterium GWC2_57_9 | reverse complement strand
CTGACCATCGGATCGTCCTCGGCCAGAAGGATCGTTTCCGTCCCGCCTGCCGGGCTCGCCGCAGCGGTGCGGTCCCGCCCTCCCGGCCTCTGCGTGATCAGCGGCAGATAAATGCGGAACCTCGATCCTTTTCCCGGTTCGCTCTCCACCTGGATCTGACCGCCGTGCTGGTTGATGATGCCGTAGGCGATGGACAGCCCCAGCCCGGTCCCCTGGCCTGCGTTCTTCGTGGTAAAAAAGGGCTCGAAGATGCGCTCCCGTGTTTCTTCATCGAATCCCGCTCCGGTGTCCGTCACGGCGATGACCGCGTAATTCCCCGGCGTCCGCAGTCCATAAGCCGTCGCATGCTCCCCGTCCAGCTTCTCCACCGAGGTCTCGATCACGAGCGACCCTCCGGACGGCATGGCATCCCGGGCATTCGTGGCGAGGTTGATCAACACCTGCTCGAGCTGCACGCTGTCGGCCATGACGGTCATGTCCGCGCCCTGCAGCACGGCCTTGAGCGCTATGTCCTCGCCGATCAGGTGCACCAGGAATTTCTCCACCCGGCCGATGACGGCATTCAGATCCACCGGCTCGGGATGCAAGACCTGCTTTCTGCTGAAGGCAAGGATGCTCTTGGTCAGCCGGGAGGCTCGTTCCGCGGACTCGAGCACGTGTTCGGCGTAGGAGCGCTGTTTGTCGTTGCCCTTCACCTGTTTGAGCAGCAGGTTCCCGTACCCGAGGATCGCGGTCAGGATATTGTTGAAGTCATGGGCAATGCCCCCGGCCAGCAGGCCGATGGCTTCCATCTTCTGCGACTGCAGGAGCTGCTGCTCGAGCTTCTTCTGCTCGGTCACATCCCGGATCACGCCCCGGAAGCCCCAGACCTTCCCCTCCCCGTCGCGCAGGGCCGTGCTGGTGATGATCACCCGGAGCTTGTCGCCTTTCTTGCGCTTCATCTCCACTTCATAGTCCTTGGCGTAGTTCGTC
>MHEA01000190.1:2958-3314 GCA_001805085.1 Nitrospirae bacterium GWC2_57_9 | reverse complement strand
CTGTTGACGTAAAGGTCCCGCCCGATGTCGACCGCGAGAAGCTCTTCCTTCGAGGAATACCCGAACAACTCCACGCCGGCGGGATTGATGTCGAGGAACTTCCCATCCGTCGTACTGATGTAGAATACGTCTTTCGACTCCTCGAACAGGGTCCGGAACTTTTCCGCTGATTCACGGAGTGCCGTTTCTGTCTGCTTCCGGGACGTTATCTCCCTAACCACCTCGATGCCCGCGATGATCCCGCCCGAGGAATCGCGCAGAGGAGACGCGGTGATCTCAAAGTACCGCACCCCCCTTCCGATCGTAACAGTCCGCTCCGACGTGTGGACACCGCCGTCCGCAAACACCAGGGCAAC
>MHEA01000190.1:0-2950 GCA_001805085.1 Nitrospirae bacterium GWC2_57_9 | reverse complement strand
CCTCGCAGGTCGCGTCACTGGCCTCATAGGCCTGGTAACAGAAATCCCCCCGGTGATCGCCCATCAGTTCCCGATGGGCCCTGTTCTGGTACAGAACGCGGTAATCGAGGTCCTGTATGCTCACCGCATCTCCGACCGCGTCCAGGATGGACTCGGAGCGGGACTTTTCAGCGTTGATCAGCGACGCTGTCTGTTTTTCCTTTGCATCGGCACGGCGTAGGATCATGCTCAAACCGGCGAGCATGGCCGCGCCGAACAGCCGCATGGCCGTCTCGTGAGCGGACGGGGCGAACAATTCCGCGAAGAGTGTACTCTTCTTAAAGACGAGAACGTCCAGCAGGGCGTCGCCAATCCAGAAAAGCACGCCCATGCCGATGCTGATCATAAGTATAAAATGTTTGCGCACTGTAAAACCCTTCCCGATTCCCGAAAAGTTCGGGTTATTGAAGCTCCCTGCAGCAAATGAAGGTTCGTATAGGTATCTGCAGGGAATGCGCTAACTTCAGAATTCATTATAGAGCCGCGCAGCATTTTGTCAAGAAAGTCGATTGGATTTTTTGGGGGGAGGGGGAACCGGCGGGTTCCTGAGAAGGCGGCGCGGGAAACACCGGTTTCGCGATGCACTCAAACAGGCGAACGAGGGAAACGCCTTTATGAGAAAGCGCCCTGCGGCCTGGCGCAGCCCGACCTTGATGCACGCCCGATCAGTTCTCCAGAATGACCGAAGAGGCGTTAATATAGTATTTTGCTGCGCTGTTCACGTAGGGAAGCAGTTCTCCGCTGACGGTGACAGCCTTCCGGGAATGTTTTTTTTGCGAAAAAATAGCCTCCCTGTCGATCCTCGAAAGGTCGCTGATCAGGACCTCGATGATGTTGCCGCCCTGATCGAAGCTGAAGGACTGGCGCAGGGGCTCACTGTAGACAAAAGAGCCTTTCATCGTGACCGGCTTTCTGACATATCTGCCGGGGTTGGACAGGATCTCCGAATACGCTACCAGGCCGAGGCTGGAAGGAGCAGGAGCAGCGCCGTTTTCTAAACGCAGAGAAGTTGCATTGACGAAATATGAGTGTTTTTTGTTTGTATATTGCTTCAGTATCCCTGAAACGGTGAGGAGCGTCTTTGAATATTGCTGCTGTGCAAGGAGGAACTCCTTGTCGCTTCCCGGCAGATCGCGATAAAAGACCTCGATCAGGGCGCCGTTTTGATCGATGGTAAAGGATTCGCGCATCGGCTCGGCATAGGCAAAAGTACCCTCCATGACAATCGGCTTGCCGACATAGCTCGACGGATCAGAGACTATATCCGCATAGCTGACCTCTTTCGGTTGAGAATGTGCAGTGACTGTCATTGCCAGGAGAGTCATTATACAGAGGACATTCTTCATCGGCTTTTACCTCCTGATCCTTTCCCCAGCTTGCAACTTACTGCAACAGTATAAAGAAAGGTGGATTGCTTTTATATCGCCCGGCCGGGGTATTTTAAGGGTATGCCTTTGGGGAGGAAAAACCGACGAGGCGACAGAGCTGCGACGCGGAGACAGGGCGAAGTTACCGACTTGAACCATTCAGACATTTTGAGCGGTTCAAGCCTGTTCTAGGAAGAGCTACCCCTTCGCAACGCGCACCAGGGTACAGGGTATAGTCTCGTTCATGCCGTCGGTGATGGTGCCGAGGCCGGTCATGTTCTGGAGGCAGCAGATGGCGTCCTGCTTATTAGGGCGTCATCAGGTCCTTCACCTGCACAGTACTCTCCTCGGTACCGCTCGTTCTCCAGAGCTTTTCCGGCACGCCCGGTCCGAAGCTGAAGTAAAGGGTGTCCTGTATGACAGCAAGCTTTATCAAACCGCCCGTCAGGACTCCATATTTGGGCTGGGAAAAATCGCTGACAACAACGGTGCCCGATGATGTCCCATCGGTTTTCCAGAGGTGTCCTGTATCGCTCGTAGCTGCTCGAGCACTGAAATAGAGGGTGCCGTTTACCGCCATGAGGGAATCGACAGAATACGACGAGGGATACAGATCAGCGATGAGAACCGTGCCGCCCGCGCTTCCGTCCGTTTTCCAGAGGGAAAAACTGCTTCCAACAGGGTGGATCGTGAAGTAGAGCGTGCCATTGATGGCCGTGAGCCAGTGCGGCATGGAGGAACCTGAAGCTGTGATATCCGTGATCAGGCCAGTCCCGGCAATCGTTCCATCGCTTTTCCAAAGCTCCGTACCATTGACCCCGTCGTCCGCGGTAAAATAGAGCATGTTGCCCATTACGGTCAGGTTAGACGGCGTGGAACTTCCTGCTCCAGCATATACATCCTTGACCATAATGGTGCCGGCAGGGGTGCCGTCGCTTTTCCAAAATTCGAAGCCATAGGTCCCGTCATCAGCCTTGAAGAACACCGTATTTCCTGCCGCTGCCAGACTGAACGGAAAGGAACCTGCCGCGCCGGGATTGATGTCCTTGACCCTGATCGTGCCGGAGGACGCGCAATCCGTCTTCCAGAGCTCATAGCCGGTCGTTCCATCATCGGCTGAGAAGTAAAGTGTGTTTCCGGCTGCAACGAGGCTGTTCGGGGCGGAATTGCCGGCGCCTGGGTTGATGTCCTGTACCAGGACAGTTCCCGCGTCGGTCCCGTCCGTTCTCCATAACTCGACGCCGTGCTCGCCGTCGTTTGCGGTGAAGTACAGGGCTTCACAGAACGGGGTAAAGTTGGACGGCGACGAAGGCGTCACCCCCGGAGGATTGATGTCCTTTACGAGAACAGTACCGGCTGCTGTGCCGTCGCTTTTCCATAGTTCCGCGCCCCGTTCATCCTGTGCCTGAAAATACAGCATATCGTTCATTCTCGTCAACTGTGCAGGAGCTGCATCTCCGTTCGATAAGATATCCTTGACCAGGACCGTTCCCGCTGAGGACCCGTCGCTCTTCCACAGTTCTATCCCGTGCGCGGCATCCCTG
>MHEA01000189.1:13911-15506 GCA_001805085.1 Nitrospirae bacterium GWC2_57_9 | reverse complement strand
CCCGCGCCTCGGTCGACACCTGTTCGGAAAGCCTGGCCGACTCCCGCGCGGCGTGCTCCACCTCACGGACAGTAGCCTCGATCTCGACCGCCGACGCGGACGTCTCTTCCGCGGCAGACGAAACAGTCTCGATGTGCCCGGCGACCTCATTGATCGCCGCGATCAATTCCATGACCGAGGTGGTCACCTCCTCCACCGACGCGGCCAGTTCTCCGGTATGGCGCGATACTTCCTGGTTCGAAGCGTTCATTTCGAGCATTGCCGAAGACGTCTCCTCCGCGGACGTCGAAAGGCTGTCCGCGCTCTCGGCAACGGACCGGATCGAAGCGGACATGGTCTCGACGGAGGCAAGCACGCTGGACATGGTGGCGGCCTCCGCCTCGGAATCCTGCCGGATCTCACGGGCGGCTGCCGCAATGGCCGGGCTCAACTCACTGATGCGCGAGGCGATCACCGTCATATCGAGCACGAACTGCTCAAGACGTTCGATCAGGTAGTTCACCCCCGACGCCAGTTCCCCGATCTCGTCGTTCCGCCCCGCGTCGACGCGCCGGGTGAAGTCCTTGCGGTCGATCACCTCCTTGAGCGCCGAGCCAAGGCGCTGGACCGGCGCCGTGATGCTGCGCGTCACGGAAAAATAGAGGCTGCCGGCAAGAACGCAGAAAATGAAGGCATGCTCGATCAGCGCGCTTACGGCATAGCTTCTGAGCCTGGTGTCAAGATCGGCGGGATGGACGCCGATGCGCATCTCGCCGAGCGCTGTCTGGCTGGAGACAATGGGGAAGGGTCCCAGCACGATCCGTTTGGGGTCAGCGTCCGGCCGGGACAGTCTCACGAGTTCCCTGCCGCCGGCGTCGATGATCACCACTTCCTGGGCGTCAGGCATGTGCATGAAGTTCTGGGCCGTGGAGTGCAGCGCCAAAAAATCGAAGGACATCAGCAGCGGCGCCGCGATCTCGGCCATGAGCTTGCCGGACTGCTCGCCCAGAACGCGGGCATTGGCCATGATGGCGTCTTTTTCCTTGAAATACCGGTACGCGCCGGTCAGGCTCATCGCTACAAAGAGCCCGGAGAATATGAGAAGAATAAGTCGCTGTCGGACGCCGATCTGCACGATGCCTCCTCATAAATACGTAAATAATTGAAGCCTCCCTGCAGGCCTGCAGGAATCTCGATTCTTAAGGTTGCAACATTATCGTATTCGCTCGCTTGCGTCACTCCAGAATCAGAACTTAAAGCTTTCCAGCTCGGCTCGAAGCGCGTCTGCCCGCGATTTAAGCGTCTGGACCGCCATGTCCATTTCAATGGACACATCCACCGTTTCCTGCGTGATCGTCTGGATCTTGCCGACGGCGTCGCCGATGTTCTGGACCCCCGCCTTTTGCTCGGACGTAGACCGCGCGATCTGCGCCGCCTGCTCCTTGACCGATTCAACTGCTCCCGCTATCTGCCGGCTGCCCGTGGTCTGCTCCTGCGTGGCGATCTTCACCTGGCGCGTGATGTCCCGCATCCGTTCCGAGGCCAGGGCGATGCGTTCGCTGCCCCGGCGCTGCTCCTGCATCGCGTGAGCGATCTGCTCTATCTGGCTGGCGATG
>MHEA01000189.1:13584-13878 GCA_001805085.1 Nitrospirae bacterium GWC2_57_9 | reverse complement strand
CGTGCCTGCTCTGCCGTCGTCCGCTCGATCGCCCTTGCCATTTCCGCGGACTGTTTCGAGCTGTCCACGACCTGTTCCAGCACGTCGCTCGTGACATTGACCAATCCCGCCCCGGTCTCGACCGCAGCCAGCCCGCGCGCCATGGCCTGGACGCTCTGCTCGGTCTCCTCGCGCACCGCCGAGATCAGACCCGTGATCTCCTGGGTAGAAGCGGCGGTGCGGTCGGCCAGATCCTTGATCTCGTCAGCCACCACGGCAAATCCTTTTCCATGCTCCCCCGCCTGCGCCGCAAGG
>MHEA01000189.1:0-13548 GCA_001805085.1 Nitrospirae bacterium GWC2_57_9 | reverse complement strand
GGATCTGGCCGATCTCCTGGGACCGCTTGCCCAGCCGGTTCACCACGTCCGCCGTGGCTTCCACCGCCTGCCTGATGTTCTGCATGCCCTTGATCGCTTCCCGGATGGCGGTCATGCCGCGCTCCGATGCTTCCCGGGACACCTTTTCCGCCAGCCGCGCGGCATCCAGTGCCCGCTGCTCGACCTCCTTGACGCTGGAGCTCACCTCGGTGATCGAGGAGGAGGTCTGCTCGGCCGACGTGGCGACCATCTCTGTGTTCTCCGAAACCTGTTTGATCGAGGCCAGCATCTGTTCGATGGATGCGGCGGTATCTTCCGCTGCCGAAGAGAGCGCTCCTGCGCTTCGCGCTACCTCTTCGATGGAGGACGCCATCTCGGCCGCTGACGAAGATGCGTTGGTTGCGGCCTGGGACATCTCTTCCGCGCTCTCGGCGACGCCTTTAATGGAGACCGACATTTCGTTCACGGTCATGGCGCTCTGCTCCGAGGCCTCCTGCTGCACTCGTGCTCCCTGGCTCATCTTGACCGTGGCGTTGCTCATGAGGGTCATGGCTTCGCCCAGGCTTGCCCCCGTCTGCCTGATCTTGCCCAGCATTTCCCGGAGGTTCGACGACATGGTATTGATGGCCGAGCCGAGGCTGTCGATCTCGGACTGCCCCTTCACGGCGATCTCCTGGGAGAGGTTCCCGGCCGCCATGCCGCTCGCGATCGTCACCTGCTCGGTAAGCGGCCTCGTGATGCCCCGGTCCACGAAGAGATAGACCAGCCCCGTCGCGGCTACAAAACTAATGAACGCCGCCAGGAGCGAAGAGAGAAGAAGGCTGCGGACCTGCTGGTTCACGGCGCTTTCCCTCAGTGCGACCCGGAACACGCCGAGGGGTTTGTTTTCGAGGTTCAGCAGGGGGATCACCTTTTCATAGTGGCCGCCCTGTTCGTTTCGATAGTTCTGCAGCAGCGGGCGCCGGGCGGCAAGCGCCGTCCTGCTGGCCTGGTCCGTCAAGACGGAGTTCTCGAGCGAGCGGTCGCTGGCATACAGGACGCGGCCTTCCACGTCCATCACGATGGCAAAAGAGATGTCCTTGTCCTCGTCGGTCAGCGCCCGAAGCTTGTCCCCCATGCCTTCCAGGGCGTTCAAGGGAAGGCCGAACCCGATCGCCTTCATGATATCCTTGCGGGCGCCGTCGGAAACTGCCGCCGTACGGGCGATCAGCGCCTCCCGGTACCTGCTGGTCGTCGCATAAATGTTCATGAGCGTATTGAACGAGAGCACCAGCAGCAGGATCCCGGCTGTTGCGAGCACAGCCCTGGTTTTCAGGCTCATTCCGGCGATCATCTTCATTTTATTACCCTGGTCGCGTCGGTAATAAGGTCCATCGGCACCTTGATGCCCAGCGCATTCGCCTCCTTCAGGTTGAGGACGAGTTCAACGAGCTTCGGCACTTCGGGAGGAATGCTTGCGGGGTTGTCCCCCCTCAGCATACGCGCCGCAATCCGTCCTGCCGCTTCTCCCTGTTCGGTCGGGCTGGGCGCCAGCGTCAGGATCACGCCCTTCTCGCCGCTCCCTCCGGTCTGGCTTACCGTGGGGATCTTGGCGGCATGCGCGTTCTTGACGATCCCGTCGACCGCCTCGTTGGCCGCCGCGCTCATGGAGATGAGGACCGCATCGGCCTTTCCCGCGAATACCAGCCTGCGGGCATCCTCGGATTTCTTGATCGGCATCCGGACGCTCTGGAACCCGTACTGGCTCTCGAGCTGCGTCAGTTCCTCCGCCTGCCGCACCGAATCGGGCTCCGATTCGTTGTACACAACGGCCAGCTTCGTAAAGGGCATCAATTTTCTGAGATACTTGAGCAGGCTTGTGAGAGGAACCTTGCAGCTGATGCCCGTGATGTTGCGGGCGGAGACGCCGGTCGCTGACGGATCGTACACGGCGGCATAAACGAGGGGAATGCTCTTCGTCTCGCGGATGGCCGCAACCGACGCCGGAGCTCCATAGGTCACCAGCACATTCACTTCGGCAACGACCAGCTTCCGCGCCGCATTGGTCCAGGAGAGCGTGTCCGGAGAAGGCATCTGGAGCAGGGTATCGATCTTCCGGTGGTCGAACCCTTCCTTGCCCAGAGCGCTGGCGAACGCCTTGTGTACTTCCTGGTAGTAACCGATGTTTCCGGACATGATCACTCCCACGGTCTTGTCAGCCGCCCCCGCGGCCGATGCCGAGGCTATGAACAATGCCGTTAGAATCCATTGCTGTAATCGCATAATTCCTCCCCTACCATATGAAGGACAGGGTGGCCAACACCAGTTTCACCGTGCCGTCCTGCTCGTCGTCTATTCTGTCGTCGTAATTCCGGTACTGGTACCGGACCTCGCTGCTCGCGTACTTGCCGAGCTCCAGTTCAAGGCCGGCATCATAGAGGGTGTCGATCACTTTGAGCTCGGACAGCTCGGCGATGCCCGCTACATTCGTGACGGTGCCGGAGCCGGCAAGGCTGAAAGCGCCGCGGGCATAGCTCCTGCTCGCCGCGCCCGTGAAGTTCACGCCTTCCAGGGGAACGAAGGTAAGCGACAGGGAACCTGTGTGGGAAGTGTCTTCATAGGGCACCGCGTTTTCAAGGACAAACTCCCCGAGGCCGTTCCGGAAAGTGACCGTCTGGTCGACGTTGTTCTTGTAAAAGGCATAGCTTGCCGTTGCCGAGGTCCGGCTGCCGAGGATCACGGTCATGCTGGCCAGTGCCTGGTCGCGGTCGGCATCCCGTGTCCCCCCGCCCAGCGGCGCAGTCAGCTGGTCCCGGGTCTCGCGCAGGATGCCGTAGCTGAGCAGCGTATTGAACCAGGTTGCCGGCGTCCACGTCAGCGATGCCCGCGCCGAGGAGGCATTGTCGGGATCGGTGGCGTAGCTCGGATTGTCCACCTCGGTCTGGCTGTAATCGGCGCGGAAGTTCAGCTTCCGCATGACGCGGTACGTCAAGCCGAGCTTTGCCGTGGTCCTGGTGGTGCTCTCCGGAAGGAACCAGAAGTCAGGAGCGCTGGCCGGCGGCGCGGCGATTTCGGTGTTCAACGTTCCCCTGGTGCGGTCGATCGTGTCCGTGCCGTATTCGCCCCGGACCGTCAGGCGATTCGTTGCCCGGTACCTGAGCACGCCGGTCACCACGTCCCGCGTCGACGAGAGCGAATCGCGGACATTGTAGGTTTCCAGTCCCGTCACCGTCACTGCATCCACGGTATCCGGGTTCGTCACATCGGTCTCAAAGTGCCGGTATTTGACCGTCACGATCACGCTCGTAACGGGCATAAACATGAAATCGCCCGCGGTGTTCGTAAATTGCGCTTCTGCACGGCTGTCTTCGTTCTTCCGGTCCCCGTCGGAATAGGTCCCGGAAAGCACCAGCCTGCCGGAATAGGAGGTGTGGAGCTTCACGGTATCCGAGGAGGACGTGAGATCGGGCACCAGGTTGTGCGGGATCGCCGTGCCTGAAGCGTCGTCGAAGAGGACCTTCTGGTCCGAGGCTTCGAACCGCTTCTCGCCATGGCTGTAATCCGCCTCTATCCAGCCCAGGTGGCTGTTCACGCCCACGCGGTACTCCTCGGTGTTCCACTCGATGTCCCGGGACTCGGAGACCTTGTGCAGCCCGCCCATCCGCAGGAACCGCTGCTGGATCGTACCCTCCCGGTCGATGGTCCGCACATCCGCGTACAGATGGAGGGGAAAATCCGGCGTTTTGAACCGGACAAAGGCCCTGCTCAGTTGGTTCTCGATGGCGTATTGTTCTCCGGCAGTGAGGTCCGTGAAACTGGGCGAAGCGGTCACCGGATCGTCCTGGCCGAAGGTGTAGTGGTTCAGATTGTGGTGCAGGCCGCGGGTGTATCCGGTGAATACAACCACGTCCCGGTAGGAATAGTCCATTTCAGCAAAATAATCTTCCCTGTTCAGGAACGTGGATTCGAGCACGAAGCGGTGCGGGAGCGGGTCCCATTCGAAGTCGAGGCCGCCGGCAAGCGAGGAATCCAGAAAATAATACTCCCCGGCCACGGTATTGCCTGTCTGATTGATGCCGTACCAGCCGCCGGTGACCTTCACCTCCGGCAGGGGGGCCTGCTCGGCTGCCTGCTGCGCCTCAGCCGCGGAGGCCCAGAGCATCGCGAACGCCAGTATCAAAAGAATGTTCTTCATGTGTTTGAGCCTCCTCTACTGTATAAAGTTGCCCTTGCCGCTGGGCGAGGGCAGATCCGATCCATGGATCTGGGAATGACAGTCCGAACACCGCGTATAGACAGCCCGTTTCTGCTCCGCCGTGGTCGTGCCCGCGATCGGGTGCGACGGATGGCACTGCAGGCAGAGGAAGGGCTCCCGCGCGGTAAGCAGGTTGTTGTTCACCGAGCCGTGGGGCGTGTGGCATGCCCGGCAGTCGTCGGTCAGGTCCGCGTGCTCGTAGAGGAAGGGCCCTTCCTTCTCCGTATGGCACTGGGTGCACGTCTCTTTCACCGTATCCCTGCGCAGAAGCTTGTCGGCGCTGGCGCTGCCGTGCGCGTCATGGCAGTCCGTGCAGAAGACCTTTTTTTCCGGGACCGGGTGATGGTTCGGCAGGCTGAAGGCGGCCTTCACGTCCTGGTGGCACCGTTCGCACATCGCGGCGGTGTCCCTCACCTTGACCTTCAGGTTATGGCTGCCGTGGATCCGGTGGCAATCGGAGCAGGACACGTCGTTGATGCTGTGTGTGCTCGCGTTCCAGTTGTGCAGGTTGAAGGTGGCATTGGCCGCGTGGCACTTGAGGCAGATGAGAGACTGTGCCGGGGCCGGGATGTTCTTGATATCGACGAGCGTCTTGTAATCACAGGTCGTCTTTTTCCCCGCTTTTGCATCGGCCGCCAGCTTCTGCGGGGTAAGCTGCTCGACCGCCAGGCTGCCCGGCCCGTGGCAGCTTTCGCAGTTCACGAGCGGAAGTCCCGATTCCCTCGACAGCTGCGAACCCATCGTGGACATATCAAAATCACGCCGGTTCTTGTCGTGGGCGTGGCACGCCTTGAGGCAGTTGTCCGTGCCGATGTAGTCGGCATCCAGCCGCCCGACGATCAGCTTTTCGTACTCCTTGATCGGCAGGATCGGCCTCGACTCCTTGAGCGCCGCGCACCCGGCCGCAAAGAAGGCACCCAGGACCGCGATCGCAAGCCATTTTCGGTATTTCATAAATCGTTCCATTATCAAACCTCCTTTTCCTGAGTTACGGCCGCTCGGCGGCAATGTAGGGGGTTGCGACCCCGCCGTTCAAGAGATATTCCAAGGCTCCCGCCTTATAGGTCGTGCCGCCCGGAAGCGCGTTCAGGGTGAGGCCCACGGAATAGTTCATTTGGTTGTCATCCAGCCAGTCTATGGAATCGTAGATCAGCCTTTTCGCATAGTACCGATTATGGGCATAGGCGCCGGGGTCGTGATCGAGCAGATTGAAATTGAAGGCTGCGCCCATATTGTTCTTGCCGGTCGTATTGCCCGTGGTATCCGTGTCCACTGCCTGCACGGGATAGTCGGGGGTAGTACCGGTCACCCAGGTCTTTATCGCGTGTTCGACGTAGGTCACCGGGTCCTTCAGACCGCGCAGTATGGTGTATTCCGCAGGACTCGTATTTGTTACCCCTTTGTAAGGCCTCTGCAGCGATATCGACCCTGTCGCAACGGATGCGATGGAATAGTAAGCTCCGTCATCATTCACGCGGAACCGGTCCGCGGGTTTCCCGAGAGAAGAACCCGTCACCCCGCTGGCGATCCAGTCAACGCCCGTTCCGGTCACGATGGTGCTATTGTACGTGACCGAAACCGTTCCCCCCGATATGATGCTGCCGTCCCTTATCTTGTAGAAATAGGGATGTGCCTCGGCATAGTAGTAACCCCGCTTCTCGAGCTGGACCTTGAAAGCATCCATTGCCTCTTCGAGCTGTTCCTTCTGAGCATGAACCACCTCGATCACGGCATCGTTCGGACCGTGGCAGCTGGCATTGAAACAGACCTTGCTCGTGATCCCCGTTATCGTCACTACCGGCTTGGAAATGATGCCTGTAGTCGAAAGACCACTCGTGCCCGTCCGGCCCACCGGCAGGAACAGGTGATTGCCGTTCTTATTTTCTCGCGACATGTGGCAGCCCACGCAGGGTCCGTTCGTGCCCGTCCCCGGCTCTGCCGACGTCCCGATTTGGTAATGCCGGAAGTCGCTCTTGTTCTCGTAGTTCCTGGTGGTAAAGGTGTAGCCCGTAGCCCTGAAGACCGTGCCCCCCGCCCCCAGGTAATGGGAATTGACGAAGGACAGCGTCTCATTCGCAAAATTGACCTGCGGCACTCCCGGCTTGTTCAGGTTCTTTATCGTGTCGCCGCTCTCCCGCGCCGTATGGCAGGCCATGCAGACGTTGGAACCCGCAACATCAGGATAGGCATGGGAAGCTTTTGCATAGGTGGCTTCAGGATAGGTGCTCGTAGGATAAGTCGTCGTAAGATCATAGTCAGCCGTGACAGCGCCGGGATTCCTGAGAGTGCCCTTGTTGTCCGTATGGCAGCCGTTGCACTTCAGCATCTCGGGCTTGAAACCCGGATCGTAGGGAATGCTCGTCCTGGTGCCGTCGCTGATCGCCTCAGCCGTTTCGAGGTCGGATGAACGCAGCGCATCAGCATAGGCGCTGAATCCGCTCGTGGTGTGACAGCGCTGGCATGCTTTTCGTTTATTGTATATGCCCTGCGTCGGTTCGCCGCATCCTGCGGCACTGGTGCCGTCACAGCTCCAGTTGTAATAAGCCCAGGCGCCCTTGAAGAACCCCGACGGGTCGGATGAATTCTTGCCGTAACGGTCGGCATGGGCAGACTGTGCCCACTCCCGGTTTATGTCGGCAGGTTTATGGGGGTTATGGCAGTCGATGCATACGCGGTCGCGGCTGTAATCCATGGCATACCCCGTGATGGACGGACCGGAGGAAATATTGTTCGATCCCGACTTGCTGGACCAGCTGTTCGGGACCGCGGAATGGGTATCGGTGATGGTGTACTCCGTGCCGCTCTTGCCGCTCGCCACGGCATCGGCGCCCACTTCATGTGCTGCGACCGTAAGAGTGCCGGAGGAATCGAGCAGTTCGTGACAGGAGGTGCACGTAACGAACATGCCGGACACGGTAACCGTCGGGCCGCTTCCAAGCACGGTCCCCGTCGAGCCGTTTGAAAGCAGGTGGATAGGGCCCATGCCGCCTGCGCTGACATGCAGGCTGCCCGGGCCATGGCAGGCTTCGCAGCCGACCACCGGTCGGGGTTCATTGCCGAGGGTGCCTGCGGCTGTGATATTGCCGCTATCTCCGGTGCGGTCGTGGCAGTTTGCAGTGCAGCCGGCGATCTGCCCCACCGCAGGATTCCCGATGCTGCTGTCGTCCCCTGGAGCATCCAGGTTCGCGTGTTTTGTCGTAAGCCAGTCGGCGGCCACCCGCGTATGACAGCTCGCGCAGGCGCTCACTCCCGCCGTCGGCGTTGAGGACGAGAGAAGACCGCCCGATCCGACAGGCATGGTTTCCTGGCTGCTGGATCCGCAGCCCTGGACCGCGAGGGCAAACAGCAGCATGACCAGGAGCACGGTTCCCGTTCTGCTTCTTTGCTTCCATTCCCTATTCATTGCGTTACCTCCCCCTAACAATTTCAGCAGCGACATCCGGAATGGACACCCGCTTTCCAGCCGATTCCCCATTCCGCATGCCGTCGAAACTACACGCCCAATGCCTTCTCCACATCGAGCAGGATATACAGCTTGTCGTTCTTCCGCGCTATGCCTTTCAAGAACTCCGCCCCGCGCTCGATGGTGTCCGGCACAGGCCGTATGGCGTCCGGATGGATCCGGACCACTCCCGTGACCCGGTCCACGACTATGCCCGTATCTTCGTCGTTCAGGCTCAGGACCAGGATGCGGGACTTTTCATCGCGCAGGCCTGCGGGAAAGCCGAGCCGCGTGCAGAGATCGATGACCGGCAGGATGGGCCCGCGAAGCGAGGTGACGCCGAGCACATAATCGGGCGCATTCGGCACCGAGGTGAGATCTCGGTTCTTCAGCACCTCCTTCACGTCTTCGACGAGCACTGCGTATTCTTCAGCGCCCAGGCGGAAGGAAAGCATCTCGAGCTCCTGCACCTGCGGCTCTGCCTTCTCGCCTGCCTCCGGTAGAACAGGAGGCTGGTCCTGTTCCGGCCCGGCGGGAACATCCGGTCCCGCCGCTGTCGCGAGTGCTCCGGACGGCTCGGCCAGCGCCGCTTCGGGCTGCCTTGGCGGTTCAGGCGGCGCGGCAGGCTGCTGTTCCGCCGCGGTGGCCGCCTCCTGCTGCTCCTTTATTTTCTGCTCCCGGGCGCGCTCTGCTGCTTTTTTCCGGGCTGCGAGAATATCCATGAACGCTATCGCTCCATTCCAAATTGCAAAGTGCAAAGTGCAAATTTCATGAAGCGCTTTTCCTCTCCTGCAGTTTGCACTCTACATTTTGCATTTTGCATTTTGAAATCGTCAGCCGTCCTTGACCACGCTCTCGATGATCTCCTGCGTGATCAGGGGAGCGTCCTTTCCGAATGCTTCGATCAGGGCGTTGCCCGCGATGATGTTGATGCGCCGGGGCACTCCGCCGGTCAGTTCGAATATGCGGCCGACAGCCTCCTCCTGGAAAAGCTCGGTTTCCCTGCCCGCCACCCTGAGCCGGTGCTTCACATACTCCTGCGTTTCGCCGGCGTCGAGCGGGCCCAGGTGGAACTGCATGCTCACCCGCTGCCGCAGCGCACGGTACTGTTTCCGGTCCAGCCGCTCCCTCAGCTCCGTCTGTCCGATCAGGACCAGTGCCAGCAGGTTCCGGTCATCGAGCTGAAAGTTCGTGAGCAGCCGGAGCTCTTCGAAAGTCGCCTTCGTGGGGATGAGCTGGGCCTCGTCGATGACCAGCAGTGTCCGCTTTCCTGCTTCGTAGAGCTCGTACAGCTTTGCGTTGATCCCCTCCAGCATACCGTGGCGCTGCCGGCCCGCGTCCTCGATGCCGAGTCGAAGGGCCACGATCTGGAGCAGCTGCGCCGGCGAGAGCCGGGGGTTGATGATCAGGACCGGGTGATAGCTCCGGTCCAGGGAGTCGATAAGCGCACGGGAAAGGGTGGTCTTGCCCGAGCCGATGTCGCCGGTCAGCAGAACGATGTCCTGTTCGTCCACGGCAAGCTGCAGCCGCGCCAGCGCCTCGGCGTGCTTGGCGCTTTGAAAGAGGAACCGGGGGTCCGGTGTTTTGTTGAAGGGCTTCTCCCTTAATCCGTAAAATTCTTCGTACATACACGTCCATCGCGAGCAGGCGGAGACAGCCTTCACTCCGAACTCCGAACTCCGAACTCCGAACTCCGAACTGCAATTTTTTTACCAGGCCCGACCTTCTATCTTCTGATCCCCGCCGTGCGCTTGAGCACTCCCTCCATCAGCGATTCCACATCCAGCACCAGGACCACGCCGCGCTTGTCCCCCAGCTCGGTTGCCCCGGCAATACCCGGCAGGTCCGCCAGCCGCTTGCCGAGCGGCTTGATCACGATCTCCTGCTGGTCGCGCAGGGCATCGACGGCGATGCCCAGCCGGCGCTCGGCAAGGCCGACAACGATCAGGTAGAGCGCGGCATTGCCCGGCCGGGGCGCAAGACGGAAGGCCCTGGTCAGCCGGAGCAGCGGGACCGTCTCGCTGCGGATGGCGATCACTTCGCGCGTCTCTACGGTCTCCACCTGTTCCTCGGTCGTCTGGAGGATCTCGAGCACGGAGCTGAGCGGGACCGCAAAGACCTGGTCTCCTGCCTCCACGATGAGGGCCTTGATGATCGCGAGCGTGATGGGAAGGGTGAGGGTGAAGAGCGTGCCTTCGCCGGGCTCCGTCTCGATATCGATCATGCCGGACAGCTTGGACAGGTTCTTCTTGACCACGTCCATGCCGACGCCGCGTCCGGAGATCTCCGTGACCGACTCCCGCGTGGTGAAGCCGGGGAGAAAAATGAGGTCCAGGACGTCCTTGCGGTCCCTGGCGGGATCCAGTCCGTGCTCGGGCCCGACAATGCCCTTCTCCACGGCCTTCGCCAGGATCTTCCCGGCGTCCATGCCCGCGCCGTCATCCTCCACGGTGATAACAACATGGTTGCCTTTGGGGAACGCGGAAAGCGTGACCAGGCCCTGGTCGGGCTTCCCGCTCGCGCGACGGACGTCGGGAGGCTCGATGCCGTGGTCGATGGCGTTCCTGATGAGATGCATGAGGGGATCGGCAAGGTCCTCGATCATCAGCTTGTCGAGCTCCGTCTCTTCGCCGGTCAACTGAAGATCTATCTCTTTGCCCGCTTCCTTCGCGTAGTTCCTTACCATCTGCGCAAGGCGGGTGAAGATCTGGCCGATGGGTACCATCCTTACCTCGAGGATCCCCTCCTGGAGCTCATTCAGCTTGCGCTCCAGCCCCCGGTGCGCCTTATGCAGTTCGGCTGCCGTGCCCGACTGAGTGTGCGTCTTGAGCTCGCGCACGATGCGGCCGATGATGTTCTTGAGCAGGTGCATCTCGCCGACGGTGTTCATCAGGCTGTCGAGCTTGTAGATATCGACGCGCACCGTATTGCTGACGGACCGGAGTCCCGTCTCCTGTCGCGGCTCTTCGGTCTTGCGGCCTTCGATGTAGGGTATCGGCCTGAGAGCGAGGTTCGGCATGTCCAGGGCCGCGGACAGCTCGCTGCCGGACCGGGCAGTTCCGGCAACGATCGTGAACCCGATGCCGCTTCCCGCCGCTCCCGCCGTGGGCAGGGTGCAGATGATCTCCGCGTTCTTCTTGAGCACCTCGTTCAGCGCCTTGATGCCCGACTCGAACTCGTTGATCTCGAAAGTTACCTGGACGGTAAAAAGATTGTTCCGCGCCCTGATGTTCTCCTTCAGCCGGTACTCCTCGTACTCGGTCAGCACCTGGAGCAGCCCGCGATCGAGGTCGATCCGGTTCAGCAGCGAACGGTCGCCGGAGCTGCTTGTCTTCGTCTGGAGAATCTGGTCGATGCGTCGGGCCATCGGCGCGATGTCCTCGGCCTCCTGCCGGGCCCCTGCCTGCTGCACCAGGCGGCCGAGCAGCGCCACGGCATCGAAGAGCACATCGAGAACGTTCCGGCTGAGCCCGACCTTGCCCAGACGGACCTCGTCAAGCAGGAACTCCATTTTGTGGGAGACCTCGGAGGGCGCCTTCAGGCCGAACATCCCGGCGAGGCCCTTGAACGAATGGATCGCGCGGAACAGGGCGTTCACCTGCTCCGGTGCCGGCCGTCCCGCGGCCTGCTCCGCCTCGAGGGCGAGCATGGTCCGGGAGGCGGTCTCGAGGATGTCCTCGGCCTCGGCCAGAAAATCCTTTATGGTTCGGTCGGATTTTGCCATGGTCTCGCGTCAGGTTGCGGATCGGGATCCCGGTCCCGGTAACATGCCGGACCGCTCCCGTGTCCCCCGATCCCCGTTCCGCTTCCCTGCTGCTTATTTCCCTTCCAGGGTCTTTCTCACTGCCGCCATCAGGTCTTCCTTCGTGAACGGCTTGATCACGTAGCTCGATGCGCCGAGCGCAAGGCCGCGTTTCTTGTCCTCATCGCTCTTCTCGGTGCTCACGATAAGGAGCGGGATCTCCTTGTATGCGGGATTGGACCGGACAAAGCTGATCAGCTCCAGCCCGTTGATATCGGGCATGTTGATGTCCGTAACGATCAGATCGAACCGGCGCGTGGGAAGCGTCTTGAGTGCCTCGAATCCGTTACCCGCCTCGACGACGAAAAAGCCGCCGGCCTCTTCCAGCGAGACGCGCATCATCGAACGGATGGCCTTTGAGTCCTCGACGACCAGGACGTTCCTCATCTGCGCTCCTTCTGGAGCTCGGCGATCCTTTTTTCGAGCAGGGCCTTTTCCAGGGCCATGCCCGCCTGGTTCATGAAGATCTCCAGGGTGTCCACGCCCCTGATCGGCTTCCTCTCCGGCAGATTGTCTCCATAGACCACGAGCGCGATCTTCCCGTCCACGATGAGGGGTATGGCAAGCACCTGATCGGGCATTGCGCCTCCGAGTTCGTTCACGAGGTACTTGTTGCTCTCGGTCTGTTCCAGCGGGCCCAGGTAGAGCCTGCGCATCTCGATCACGTTCATGAACAGGGAGGGCTGGTTCAGGGGGATCTTGATATTGCGCACGACCTGGTCCGCGGACTGGCCCTTGAGCTCGATGCCGAACTGGCCCAGGCCGCGCACCTCGTCCCGCTTGGCCATGAACAGGATGGCGCGGTTCACCACCTCGCTGGCGTAGCGCAGGATGAGCAGCGTCACTTCCGCGGTCGCCGTGGGGAACCGCAGTTCATCGAACATGGATTTGAGGGTGGTCAGCTCTTTTTGCGGTGTTTCGGTCTCAATACGGTTGCGGAATTCCTCTTTGGCAGGTTCGTATGATACGTGGGGGGCGGCAGGCGGTGGAGGCGGGGGCGCACCGGGCGCCTTGGGCGCGGCTGCCGGTTTGGCAGGCATCCCTTTCCGGCGCTCGTCGAGGATCCGCGTCCCCTCCATCAGCAGGTATTCGGCGTTGATGCCGTGCTTGAGCAGGAACTCCTGGGTATCGATCTCGATCTTGTCCTTGGGGGCGATCTCACCCAGCTCGAAGTTGAAAAAGCCCTCTTCCCAGGCGAGCAGGTCGTAAATGATCTCTTCGATCTGCTTGCGGACCACCCCTTCCAGGGTCTGGGCAGGCACGGCCCCCATTTCGGTCAGGATCATGCCAAGGGGCTTGTCGGACCCTTTTCGCTGCATGGCCAAGGCCTGCGAAAGCACGGTTTCCGAGATCATACCCTGCGACACCAGCATATTGCCGAGGGAGTCGCGGATGCTGTCGCTTCCCGCCTGGATCACCTGGCCGTCCTTGAATACAACCATGCCGGTGCCCTTGCGGCTCCGCACGATCAGCGTCCCGGTCTTTTTGCTCAAGCTGATGATCTGAAAGATATCGGGCAGCGCGAGATCTTCCAGTCTGCCGACAAGACTCATGAATTCTCCATACTTAGCATTATCGACAAATTATAGCAGCTTGAGTGAAAAAAGCAAGATTTAATAATCGGTTAGAGAGAAGAGCGAAGCTTGGTGAGGAAGTCTTTCGTTGCAGAGTTGTTAATACTTTTGATTATATTTTTTGCTTGTATTCACTACAAAAAATGAACCGCTGACTGCAACCAAAGTCATATTATAACAGATCATAGCAGAAAATGTCGGACAAAATACCGATCAGCACGATTTTACGTGCTCCGGTAATTCTCGAACTGAAGCTCGATGCCGAATTCCTTTCCCTTCAAGAGCTGGATAACGGCCTGGAGATCGTCGCGGTTCTTGCCGGAAACACGCACCTGGTCCGCCTGGATAGAGGCCTGGACCCTGATCTTTGAGTCCTTGATCGCTTTCACGATCTCTTTTGCCTTGTCCGTGGGCACGCCCTGCTGAAGGGTGAGCCGCTGCCGGACGGTGCCGGCAAGGGCGGACTCCACCTTTCCGAAGGAGAGGTTCTTGGTCG
>MHEA01000188.1:3167-4922 GCA_001805085.1 Nitrospirae bacterium GWC2_57_9 | reverse complement strand
CGCTCATTGCCGGCCTTGCCGACCCGCTCCGGATCGTGCGCGAAGTTTCCCTGATCGCGCTCATGACGATTTACCGCAAGAGCACGGCCGCTGACCGGGAACGGATCGTCCAGGAAGCGCGATCGACCGTGACGAATGATGCCGTGGTCGTCCTCGAGGAAATGCTGCCGGCAACAGCCGGCGAACTGCAGAAGGCTGCTGTTGCCGTCCTGAGCTGGGCCGGCCGGCCGGGCTCGATCGCGAAACTGCTGGCCCTTCTGAAGGAGGAGGAGATGGAAGAGCCGACGGCGCAGGCGCTCATGGCCATCGATAAGAACAACGTCCCTCTTCTCCTGAGCCATCTCGCCGACGAGAACGCACTCGTCCGGCGGACGGTCGCCCGCGTCCTGGGCGGACTGCGCTGCAGGGAAGCCGAGGACGGGCTCCTCGCGCTTTTGAACGACGAGAACGGCCACGTGCGGAGCACTGCGGCCGTGGCGCTGGGCGTTCTGCGGAGCCGAAAAGCCGTCGGCCCCCTCCTGACGCTGCTGGCCGACGAGTATGAGAACGTCCAGGAGTCGGCAATCCGGGGATTGGGCGACATCGGCGATGAATCCGCTCTCGATGCACTGGTGTCCGACTTTACCTCCCGCGACGCTACGATGAGAAAGAACATCGCTCTCCTGCTCGCCCGGTTCTCCTCGGAAAAGGCGGTGGATGCGCTGACTCTGGCGATGAAGGACGAGGAGCCTGTTGTGCGCAAGGCTGTGGTTCAGGCGCTGGGGAACATGCCCGGCGTTCGCTCCCGGCGTTCGCTGATGCTGGCCGCCACCGATGACGATCCCGAGGTCCGGATGCTTGCGGCGGACGCCTTTGGCAAGACCGGGGGGGAGCAGGCGGCGGATACCCTCATACCCCTGCTGAAGGACCCCGATCTCTGGGTCAGGGCCGCAGCAGCGCGCGGGCTGGGCAGAATCGGCGGAGAACGGGCCGGCGCGGTCCTGGCAGGCTGCCTTTCCTCGGCAACGGATATATTTCTCCTTGCGGTTGTGGAGGTGCTGGGCAGGCTCAGGCCGGACCGGGCGCTCGAAGACCTCCTGCAACTGGCCGATCATGAAGATCCCGAAGTGCGCAAGACGGTCCTTGCGGCCCTCGCCGGATATTCCTGGGTTCCGGTCCGCGACACCGTCCTTGCACGACTTTCCGACGGCCACTGGAGCGTCCGCAAGACAGCGATCGAGATCATCACGCAGAAGCAGGACCGGTCAGCCCGGCCGCTGCTGGAGCGGATGGCCGATGCCGATCCCGACCCTGCCGTGCGCCAGGCAGCCAGGGAAGTACTGGACAGATAATGTTTGAAGAAAAGATCATTCCCCTGCCTGACGATACGTTCAGGCTTCTCCGGGACCTCATCCACGGGTACTGCGGCATTTACTTCGATGACGGGTCGAAGTTCCTGCTGGAACGCAGGCTCTCCCGGCGCCTCGAGCAGCGGCAGCTCAAGACCTTCGAAGAATACCATCATTTTCTTCGCTATGACCGGAAGCGCGAAGAGGAACTTGCCGTTCTCGTGGACAACCTGACGACCAACGAGACCTATTTCTTCCGCGAGACCCCTCAGCTCGACGCCTTTTCCCGGGAGATCCTGCCTGAACTGCGCCAGACGCTCGCTGCGCGCAGGACGCTCCGGATCTGGAGCGCGGGCTGCTCCACCGGGGAAGAGCCCTACACGATCGCGATCCTGCTGCTCGAGTCGGGCGACTGGTGGCGCGACTG
>MHEA01000188.1:308-3154 GCA_001805085.1 Nitrospirae bacterium GWC2_57_9 | reverse complement strand
GCAAAGGCGTATACAAGAAGGGCGCCCACCGCGCCACCAGCCCCGAGATGCTCCGGAAATATTTCGTCGAGGAGGACAAGGGCAATTACCGCATCATCGACAGGGTGCGCGAGCTCGTTTCCTTCAGCTACGTGAACCTCCTGGACCCCTACAAAACCAGCCTGATCAGCAACATGGATATCATTTTCTGCAGGAACGTCATCATCTATTTCGACCGGGAAGCAAAGAAGAAGGTGATCGGAAGTTTCTACGACAAGCTCCGGCAGGGCGGTTATCTGCTCCTGGGGCATTCCGAATCACTGATCAATATTTCGAACGCCTTTGTCCTCCGCACCCTCAAGAATGATATGGTATATCAGAAGCCGGTGCGGGAGAGCCGGGAAGTGCCTCTCTTCCGGTAACGGGGCGCCCGGCGGGACAGAAGCAGCGCGCAGTGCAACAGCGCTTCGAGGAGCATGGTCCATGGATAAAATAAAAGTGCTCGTCGTGGACGACTCGGCCTACAATCGCATGGCGATCTCGCAGATGCTTTCCTCGGCCACGGGCATCGCCGTGGCCGGCTCGGCTCACGACGGCGTGGATGCCATTGCGAAAACCCTGCGCCTCTCCCCGGATGTGATCACGCTGGACCTGGAAATGCCGAACATGGACGGATTCACGTTCCTGCGCTGGCTGATGAAGGAACGGCCCACGCCCGTGCTCGTGCTGTCGTCCAGGTCGGACAGCCGCAGTGTGTTCCGGGCACTCGAGCTGGGCGCCGTGGATTTTCTGGCAAAACCCGAGGCCCGCATCTCCCGCAGCATCGAGAGCATCCGCGACGAGCTCGTGGCCAAGGTTCAGGCCGTGCTGAACCTGGAGATGGCGAAAGTGAAGTCCGCCATCGAGCTGCTGGCCCTGGAAAAAGCGGCGCCCGCGCCCCTCAAGGAAGACGCCGGCAGGTCCAGGAAGGGACCGGTGGAGGTGGTGGCGATAGGATCCTCCACAGGCGGCCCGCCCGCCATCCAGGCGATAGTCTCTTCGCTGCCCGCGGACCTCGGCGCGGCGATCCTTGTAGCACAGCACATGCCCCCGGGATTCACCAAGAGTTTTGCCGAGCGGCTGAACAAGCTCTCTTCCCTGATGGTTTTCGAGGCGGCTGCCGGGGACCGGATCTCTCCGGGGTCGGTCCTGATCGCTCCGGGCGGGCATCACCTGGCCGTGAAGCGGGACCGCGGCGGTCTCTTCGCGGAGCTCGTGCCCCGGAGCCCCTCGGATAAATATGTTCCTTCCGCAGACCGGATGATGACGTCGGTCGCGGAAGCCTGCGGAGCAGCGGCGCTGGCAGTCGTGCTGACCGGGATGGGCAAGGACGGCGCCGAGGGCGTGCGCGCCGTGAAGCAACGCAAAGGGCAATGCCTGGCGGAAAGCGAGGAGAGCGCGGTCATCTTCGGGATGCCGCAGGAGGCCATCCGGACCGGGAGCATCGACAAAGTGCTTCCGCTGGCAGGGATGGCGGAGGAGATCCTGCTGCGTTGCCGTGCTGCAGGCAGCGATCCGGCCCGGGCGGATGAGAATTCGGCTTGATAAATTGAAGATTCTTGACTATAATGAGAATACTTTTGTTTTATGTCACCAGAAAGGAATTGCGGCAGCAAGGAGGGCCAGATGGATAAAGAACCCGCATCGATCTCCAAGAAGGTCGAGGATTTTCTCCAGGTCTTCAAGAAGGGAGAAGAGTTCACTCAGGAGCTGCTCAAGGAGAACGAGAAGCTCCGGTACCGGGTTGCAAAGCTCGAGGAAGTGACCAAATTCTCGGACCGGGAAGGCAATTTCAAAGTGCATTCCATGGAAGAGCGCATCAAGTTCCTCGAGGACGAGAACCAGAACCTGCTGGATCGGTACCGCGAGGTAGAGGAAGAGAACAAGGATTTCGCAAACCGGTACATCGAGGTCGAGGCGGAGAACAACAACCTGGCCAATCTGTATGTTGCGAGCTATCAGCTCCATTCCACGCTGGACTTCAACGAGTCGCTCAAGATCATCCTCGAGATCGTGATGAACCTGATCGGGGCCGAGGAGTTCTCGATCATGATGCTCGATGAGAAGACCAACGAACTTACGATCGTGGCGCAGGAGGGAATGGGGCCCGAGGCGCGCACGAGTGTAAAACTGGGCGAAGGGATCATCGGCGGGAGCGCCCGGGCGGGCGAGGCGTTCTACCGGGAAGGAGATCCGACCGATCTCAGCGGCGTCGATTACCTTCACCCCCTGGTCTGCATTCCCCTGAAGATCAAAGAGCATGTGATCGGCGTGATCGCCATCTACAAGCTGCTGGTCCAGAAGCAGACCTTCTCGAACATGGACTATGAGCTGTTCTCGATGCTGGCGGGACACGCGGCAACGGCCCTGTTCTCATCCAAGCTCTACTCGCAGTCGGAGCGCAAGCTCACCACGATCCAGAGCTTCCTGGATCTGCTGAAAGAAAAATAAACGGAGGTAGCACATGCCCGAGTACAATTTTCTGGTGGTTGAAGACTCCCCGACGATGCGGCAGCTGATTTCCTTTGCCCTGAAGCGCATCCCGGGGAGCAAGATCGTGGAGGCCAACGATGGCATCGACGCTCTGAAGAAGCTCTCAACCCAGAAGTTCGATATCATCCTGACCGACATCAACATGCCCATCATGGACGGCCTGAAGCTCGTGTCCATGGTCCGCAACGATCCGGCGCATAAGGCCATCCCCATCATCATCATCACCACGGAAGGGGCCGAGGAGGACCGCAAACGCGGGCTTGCCCTCGGCGCCAATGCCTACATTCCCAAGCCGATCCAGACGGCCGACCTCCTGACCATTGTGAACCAGATCC
>MHEA01000188.1:0-170 GCA_001805085.1 Nitrospirae bacterium GWC2_57_9 | reverse complement strand
CGCCGATATGTCCCTTCCGCGGGATTCCCGTACCGGCGCGGTATAATGATGGTCCAGCAGGATCGCCTGGAAGCGACGGACGGAATCCTCCCCGGGCCGCCTGAACTCGGTTCCGGGAAAAGGATTGAACGGGATCAGGTTCACCTTGCACCTGATCCCGCGCAGCAGGC
>MHEA01000187.1:17363-18331 GCA_001805085.1 Nitrospirae bacterium GWC2_57_9 | reverse complement strand
CTGTGGCATACCTGGCAGATGCCGTCTATGGTCGTGTCGTTATCGGCAAAGGAGTTCGTGCCTGTCTCGCGGAAGAACTTGACGTCGCGGCCGTAGATGTTCTCTTTCACATACTTGCCCCGGACGATCGCGAACGTATTCCCCGATTTGATGTAGTTCTGATCGATGATGTTTTCCGCGTTCCCCTCGGAATCGATGTAAATAGTGTCGGATGTGTTGGAAAGAATGCGGTAAAGGAAGGACAGATACTTGACATTGGGAATTACCTGCATTCCCTGCCATTGGTTCGGCGTCCAGCCCGCCCCTGTTTTCGTGACAGCGGTCTCCGTGATGCCGCCGGCAAGATCGGACGTACTGCTGTAAAGATAGCTGTTGCTCCTCCAGGTCCTGCTTTGCATCTGGTTATGGGGGTCATGGCATACCGTGCACTGAGCGAGGATCTTCGATCCTTTTCTATGCGTTTCCACATCATGACCGATAAGACCGGAAGCATGGCACTGACCGCAGACATTGGCCTCCTGGTCGGTCCACCAGGTAGGGGTGACCGCCGAAACGGGATGACAGGTGCTGCAATCCATGCCGCTTACGGCATTATGAGGATTATCCAGAGCGAAGGAGGGAGAGGGATGGAGGGCTACCATCAATCCGAACACTACCAGAGATAAACATGCAGGGAAAGAACCAGTGCTCATCCTGTTCGCGATCATATGCACCCTTCTTCATTGGGACTTATAGAAATTCACATCTGTTGTTGAAAAGAATGCCGATGATACAAAAAGTAACACTAGTGATTTGGTATAAAGTTACAATTTGCAATATACATGCCTTCGATTTTGTTTATTAATATCCTGTAAATTAAAATTATTATAAATTTGCAGGTAAAAATTACCCATAGAATGTGAGCGTAATTGCTCAGTGTTGTTGGTTTTACATCTATTTCAGGTTACGTGCTTACGAAAAATGCGTTT
>MHEA01000187.1:5256-17323 GCA_001805085.1 Nitrospirae bacterium GWC2_57_9 | reverse complement strand
TATCTCTCTGTCAGGGAAAACCAACGGGAAGAGGTTATACGTTGAGGGAGCCGTACAATCGGTCTGCAATAGTAGGTCCGGACCCTTATCTTTTTTATAATTGCCTGCGGTTCCTCAATCCTCTAATCGGATATTCCTGTATTTTTCCCTTGACAACTCCATGAGTTACATGGTAATTTACGAACTCTTCAAAAGGAATATCGAGATTGGATTCGTCGAAGGAGGAACTGAGGCATGTACGCAGTCATAACAACAGGGGGAAAGCAATACAAGGTTTCTCCTGGAGACGTAGTCAGAGTGGAAAGTCTTGATGCAAAAAAGGGCGATACCGTTGAACTGAACCAGGTGTTCATGATTGCAGACGGCGACAAGGTCTCCGTGGGCAAGCCGACGCTGGCATCTGCGAAAGTGACCGCAGAGGTGGTGGAGGAAGGCAGAGGCGAGAAGCTCCTGATCTTCAAGCATAGGCGGCGCAAGGGCTTCCGCAAGACCAATGGCCACCGGCAGAACTATACCGCGATCAAAGTCAAAGAAATTAAGGCTTAATCAAGCCAGCTTTTGGAGGATTTGAAATGGCTCATAAAAAAGGCGTCGGCAGTTCAAGAAACGGCAGGGACAGCAATCCCCAGTACCTCGGAGTGAAGCGCTATGCGGGCGAGAAGGTACATGCAGGGACCATCCTTGTCAGGCAGCGGGGAACGAAATTTCATCCCGGAACGAATGTGGGCAAGGGCAGCGACGATACGCTTTTTGCCAAGATCAACGGCGTGGTGAAGTTCGAACGAAAAGACAAGACCCGCAAACAGATAAGCGTATACGAGGCAACTTCGTAGCTCATCTCCCTTAACCAGGATCAGAGAAAGGCGGCATGTGACCTATGCCGCCTTTTTTTTGTCTCCATGCTCAGGCTCAGAAGAGGCCATCAGCAGCATGGTCCTCACCAATTGACGCTTGCAATTTTTGGTTTATATCTGTATATTTAATTGAAAATATTGTTTAATCCTGAGTGATATTACCAATGTCAAACTTTATAGACAGGGTCAAAATCAACGTAAAGGCCGGACACGGCGGACGCGGCTGCGTGAGCTTTCGCAGGGAGGCTTATGTGCCCCGCGGCGGACCGAACGGCGGCAACGGCGGCAAGGGCGCCGACGTGATTCTGCTTGCCGATAAGCAGCTGGGCACCCTGATCGACCTCAAATATCAGCAGAACTATTTTGCCGATAACGGAGAAGAAGGCCGCGGCAAGGAGCAGAGCGGCGCTGATGCCCGGAACATCGTTATCCGCGTTCCCGTGGGCACCATCGTGCATCACGCTGAAACGAGGGACGTGATCGTCGACCTGGACAGCGACGGGATGGAGTACGTCCTGGCAAAAGGCGGGCGCGGCGGCAAGGGAAACGCCTTTTTCAAGACAGCCACGAACCAGGCGCCGCGGCATGCACAGCCCGGCGAACCGGGAGAAGAAGGAATTTTTTTCCTGGAACTGAAGCTGCTGGCCGATGTCGGACTGGTCGGCTTTCCCAATGCCGGCAAATCGACCCTCATCTCCAAGATCTCGGCCGCAAAACCGAAGATCGCCGATTACCCCTTCACGACGCTCACCCCCGTTCTCGGTGTGGTCAAACCGGAGGGACGAAAAAGCTTCGTGGTTGCCGACATACCGGGATTGATCGAGAACGCGCACAAAGGCGCTGGTCTCGGTTTTGAGTTCCTGCGGCACGTGGAGCGCACCTCGATCCTTCTTCATCTGGTGGATGTGTCGGGCATGGTGCCTGGCGACCCGGTGGAGAATTTCAAGAAGATAAATACAGAGCTGGAACTCTATAGCGCCGAACTGCGGGGAAAGTACATGGCAGTGGCGGCCACCAAGATCGATGCTGCCGAACAGGACCGGCTTGAAGAACTCGCAGCGTTCTGTCGTTCGGAAGGATACGAGTTCTTCCCGGCCTCGGCCGTGACCGGGGCCGGGCTCGACCGCCTGCTCCGGTTCCTCGCGGACAGGGTGGAAGAGCACCAGCAGCAGGCTGCAGGCAACAACCTTCCGGACGGGTCACGACGCGCATGAAACTGGCCGCGAACAAGATTCTGGTCATGCGCTACCGCTTCATCGGCGACACCGTTCTGACCGTTCCGTTCCTCAGAAACCTGCGCCAGGCCTTCCCCGCCGCCCGCATCGACCTCATGATCGAGCCCTTTTCCGGCCAGGTGATCGAAGGCTGCCCCTATGTGGACCGGGTGATCCCCTTCGAATTCAAAACGATCCATACCTACAGCGCCGCTTCCGACCGAGGCAGGTTCGCGGCATATCGTCATTACTGGAAGCTTATCAGGGAACAGGGGTATGATGCCGCCTTCGTGCTGAAGCGATCGCTCTCGAGCGCTCTGCTCGTCGGGGCCGCCGGCGTCCCACGCCGCATCGGTTTTGCAACGGAAGGACGGGGGATACTGCTGACGGACCGCGTTGCCTATCGGCAGGATCAGCATGAGGTCCAGAATTTTCTCGACTGTTTAAGGGTCATGGACATTCCGGTCAACTCGACGGAACTGGAACTGTGGCCCGAAGCAGCGGCCGAGCAAAAGGTGGGGCAGTTATTCAAGAACGCGGGATGGAAAGCCGGGGATCTGAAAATCGTCATTCATGCGGCGGCAAGCCTGCCGGCAAAGCAATGGCCTCTGGAGCGTTTCTGCGCGGTGATGCAGGCGCTGCGCGACCGGCATAAGGCCCGCTTCATTTATACGGGAGCGAAGGGCGATGCGGCACTATACGAGGAGATCGAGCGGCAGGGCGGCTTCCAGGGCCTGAACCTCTGCGGCAGAACCAGCCTGCGCGAGAACATCGCGGTCTATCGGGCAGCGGACCTGTTCTTCGGGGTCGATTCAGGGCCGATGCATATGGCTTCGGCAGCCGGCATCCCCGTGATCGCGCTGTTCGGTCCGACGGATGAGCGCAAATGGGGACCCTGGGGCGATGGGCATGTCGTTATCACCAAACGGTTGGCCTGTCATCCCTGCAAACCGCATAAGTGTTCGCAGAATGAATGCATGCAAAGCATAACTGTCGAAGATGCTGTCGCCGTGGTCGAGCAGAAGATCAAGACCCTCCGGCCGGGGAGCCGGCAGGACTGAGATGCCTCCAAGATTATCCGTTGCCATCATAACCTGTAACGAAGAACCCAATATCCGCCGGACGCTGGAAAGCGTGAAATGGGCCGATGAGATCGTTGTCGTCGATTCGGGCAGCACGGATAATACTATTTCCATCTGCCGCGAATATACCGACCTGGTCGTTCACCAGGAGTGGCTTGGTTTCGCCCGTCAGAAGAACCTGGCCATAGACAGGACGACGGGCGACTGGGTCCTGAGCCTCGATGCGGACGAACCGATAGAAGCCATGCTGGCGGAGGAGATCCGGGACATCATTGCCTCATCGTCTGCACTTGACGGTTACTTCATCCCCCGCAAAACCTTTTTTCTCGGAAAACAGATACGCCACGGAGGCTGGTATCCGGATTACAATCTTCGGCTGTTCCGCAAAGGCAAGGGCCGGTTCGAGGAACGAGCCGTCCACGAGGCGGTCAAAGTCCCGGGGAGCGTGGGCAGGACCGGGTACGCCATCGAGCATTATGCCTATCCCGATCTCGCATCGTACCTGTCCTCGATCAACAAGTACTCGTCCCTGGCCGTGACGGAAATGGCAGGGAAGGGCATCTCCCGCTTCAAGTCCGGATGGATGAACATCCTCTTTCGCCCTGCCTTCACCTTCCTGCTGAAATACATCTTCAGGCTCGGGTTCCTGGACGGCAAGCATGGCCTCATCCTCAACCTCTTCCATGCCTACTATGTGTTCGCGAAATACGCGAAGGCATGGGAACATACCCAACAAAACGCTAGTACGGGCAGAGGCGAGGCATGAAGGTCGCTTTCGCGCACATGTTCACGCTGCGTACCCCGCGCGGCATCGAGCGCTATGTGATCAATGTGGCCAACGCCGTGGCCCGCCGCGGTCATGACGTGACCCTCATCACCGGGCGCTGCCCTGACTCCATAACGCGGGATTGGATCGATGCCCGCGTGCACGTGCGGGAGATCTTTCATCACAACTGGCATAAGCTCAGTTTTGTCCCCGCCTTTGTCCATGAATTTTTGACCGGCGGCTACGATATCGTGAACATCGGGATCGCCCGCGGTGAGGGATATGCTGCGGGGCTGACCTGCCTGCTGAAAGAATTCCGGTTCAACATCATTTTCCATTATCCCTACGAAAATCACGAAAAACATTTTAACGCCTTCAAACGATTCAGCACCGCCTCAAAGGCCGACGAGATCATCGGGGTCAGCAGATATGTGACGGCGGGAGTGACCAGATGCTTCGGCCGGGCAGCCCGGGTGGTCCCGAACGGGGTCGATACGGACCTGTTCAGGCCCGATCCCGAAAGACGTGCGCTGATACGGAAACAATTGAACATCCCGGGGGCTGCGCCTGTTCTCCTGACCGTCTCTGCCCTTCAGGGAAGAAAAGGGATCAGCAAGGTCCTTGACGCACTGAGTATCCTGAAAGGAAGAATTCCCGGAGTACGTTATATCGTGATCGGTGACGGGAATGCCAAGGACCGCAACGCCTTCTTCGAGAAGGTCAGATCTCTGGGGCTGGAATCCTGTGTTTCGTTCCTGGGGAATCAGAGCGACGTAGCCCCTTACTACAATGCGGCCGACCTTTTTGTTTTCCTGCCTGAATTCGAGGCCTTCGGCATCGTGACGATCGAGGCGATGGCAAGCGGACTGCCCGTCGTTGTCTCGACCGGTTCGGCCTTCCCCGAGATTCTGGCCGACGGCGGGGGAATTATGGTCGATCCCGATTCTTCCGTTCAGGTCGCCGAAACCGTCCTTTCTCTCCTCAATGATCGCGATCGTTTGACCCGCACAGGAGAAGACGGGAGAAAAACGGTGCTCAGGAGCTACACCTGGGATGCGGTTGCTCTGGAGCTCCTTTCCATTTTCGAAAAACAATTGGCTTCCGCAGATCCGATTGGTGATGGGAAACGGAGGGGGTCGTGAAAAAGGTCTGTTTTGTATTGAACAACTTCGTGGGAACGAACTTCTATGGCGGCGGCGGACGGGTATCCTACGAGATCATCAGGAAGCTTGCCGACAGCGGATACCGCGTCGATATCCTATGCAGCAGCACGACCCATGCAGCTTACCCCGGCATTAACCGGATCACCGTCATTGACAAACCCTTCGGGAAAAAACCGAGGGAGCTGGAAGCCTTCTTTGCTGAGGTAGATGCACGGGTCGAGGGCGCGGGCTATGATGCCGTCATTGCCGACAATATGACCCCCTATGCAGACGTTTCCTTCGTTCAATATCATACGATGCTGCACCGGCTCAAACTGCGCGGGATTCTGTGGCCGCTCGGGGCATTCTCGAAGATCGAACGAATCAGGAAACACAGGAAATGGGCGCGAACGGCCAGAAGGTTCATTGCCGTTTCTCAGGCCATAAAAAGGGACCTCATGGAAAACCTGGGGGTGCCGGGAGAAAAGATCGGAGTAGTATATCCGGGGGTCAAGATCACTGAGATCGCCGGTCATGATCCTGGCGCCGGCCGGTCCCCGGGACAACCCTTTACGTTCGGCTGTGTTGCCACCGGGTTTCCGACAAAAGGCGGCTATATCTTCTTCAAGGCGCTCAACTGGCTGATGGGACAAGGCCACCGGTTCAGGGCACGGATCGTGTGTCCGGGCTACGAAAAAAAACCATGGACACGGATGCTCGTCAGGTATTACGGCCTCGGCGCCTGCATGGAATTCCTTCCCTATCAAAAGAACATCAGGGAATATTACGCCTCTCTGGATTGTCTGGTCATGCCGTCCATCCACGAAGCATTCGGTCTCGTAGCATTGGAGGCGATGGCGAACAAGCTGCCGTGCATTGTCAGTTCCGTATCAGGAGCATCGGAGATCATTCAGGACGGAGTGAACGGATTCGTGTTCGCCATGAAAGGAAAGGCGCACAGGAACCTTGCTGAAAAGATGTCCTGGGTCCTCGAGAACAGCAGGACTCTTGAAACCATAGGCAATAAAGGCTATAAAACAGCCCTTCACTACAACTGGGACAGAACCTGCAGGAACTTCGTAAAGGAACTGAACCTCGGGAACCACAGGGTTCTTGAAACGGTAAGCAGCAAGGACTTTGAAAAGCCTTTCACGAGAAAAGGGACAGAACCTGCAGGGTCTTCAGGAGCTGACCCTCTGATCCTCAAACGCACTGAGAAATGAGATCGATTCCCATGACGACAGGCCATAAAATATCCGCGGTCATCATCACTTACAACGAAGAAAAGAAGATCGAACGCTGCCTCAGGAGCCTCACCTGGGCCGACGAGATCATCATCGTCGATTCCTTCAGCACGGATAAGACGGTAGAGATATGCAGACGGTATACGGACAAAGTATATCAACACCCCTGGCCGCACAGTTCCTCTGAGCAACGGAACGTCGCAGACCGGTATGCCGCGAACGACTGGATCCTGGCGCTCGATGCCGATGAGGTAGCAACCCTCGGGTTGCGCGACGAGATCCAATCCGAGTTCAAGTCCGGACCGCGGGCAGACCTGTTCATGATACCCCGAAGGGAATATTTTGCCGGCAAATGGATAGAAGCAGGCGGCTGGTTTCCTCAGTACAAGACAAATCTTTACCGGAAATCCCTCGGTTCCTGGATCGGCCCGATCCATCTGAGGGTTGATACCACCGGCACGATCGCCTATCTCAAGAACCCGATCCTTCATGACGGGTACGCGGACTACAAGATCTTCATGGACAAGTTCAATTACTACAGCAGCATCGAATCCCGTGCGGATTACGATCGGAAACAAAGGCGCTTCAGCCTTATGCGGGCACTGTTCAAGCCGTTGGAGCGTTTTTTCGGAAGGTTCATCAAGCATCGTGGATACCGGGACGGGATTCACGGTTTTTACATGGCTGCGGTGATCGCCATGAACTATTTCCTCCGGGAAATGAAGCTCTACGAGCTGGAATATCGTCAGAAGAACCCCGAAGATTGGGAGCGGGTATACCGGACTTCGGCTGCAGGGTCCGAGGCATCTGCGCCGGCGAATGACGGGCAATAATCATCAGAATGCGGCCTCGACGAGGACACCGATCATCTCAAGATTAAGAAGGGGAAAACCATGACCGCTGCTTTTGAATATCTGGCCGGCAGAAGGAATTTTTTCGTCGGGACCCTGCTGCTGTTCAGCCTGAGCCTCGCTTTGTCAAAGAGCGCGATGAACATACTGATCGGCGTCGTCTATCTTTCCGTTTTCTATTTTATGCTGAGGGACCGGTCATTCCGGGGTTCGGTGATCAGAAATGTGAAACAGCCGCTCCTGCTTCCGTTCATCCTCTATATCATGGTGGCCTTGATCGGCCTGTTTTTTACGGAAAGACCGGCTGACGGGATCGGTATTCTGAACAAAATGGCGGGCATGGTGCTTGTGTACCTCATGGTGTCGACGCTGCTGGACGCGATGGACAGGGGAAGAGGGGCCTTTTCCTCCGCAGAACGTCTTCTTGCGGCATACATCATCGGCATTTTTTTTCTTGATATCATAGCATTGCTCACCTACGCTGGTTTCATCGGCCATAAAAAACTCATGTTGCCGCTCGCGCCGCTTCATGTGCACCATATCTGGTTCTCCAACCTGAACGCCATAGGATTGTACGCTGCGGCAGCATTCCTGCTCTTTCCCCACCGGCAGAGAACAAAAAAAATAGACGGCGCAGTCGCTCTCTTTATGCTTATTTCTCTGGCCTGCATTGCGCTCTCTCTGTCAAGGACCGCCTGGTTCGGCCTGTTACTGACGTCGCTGATCATGACGGCACTCCTTTCTTTCATGACCAGAAACAGGAAACCTTTTCTTCTCGCTCTTCTGGCAATTATGGGCGCCAGCCTTTTGCTTTACGGGTTCAGCCCCTTCGTTCAATACCGCATCAGCATGATATACAGCGATATCGCGAATTACGTAAGCGGGTACGAGGTTGCGACATCACTGGGAGCCAGATTTTTGATGTGGAAAGCTGCATTTCTAATGTTCCTGTCCAACCCCCTTGTCGGGGTTGGCACCGGTGATTATGTTCTTACCATGAATAGGTACATGGCTTCCGGTGAATTCCCCGGCTTTCTTGCTGAATATAATCAACCGCACAACATGTACCTCTTTGCCCTTGCAACGAACGGCCTGCTGGGTTTGGCGGCGTTGCTCTTCATTTTTTACCGGAGCTTCACCTTTTCCATTCCTGTCCTCGGGAACCCGGAGACAGGTCAACGGGCGCTTGGGTTCCTTGCCGTAGCCACAACGGTCCACTTCATGATTGCCGGCCTGACCGATTCTTTTTTTAATATTCAGATCCTGCGATATACGTTCGCTTTCGTGACCGGTGTCAGCATCAGAAACTCTCTCCGTTCTTCTCCCGAAGCATAAGCCGAGGAGCACGTCTTACCACCTTCTTCTGTTTTGCCACGGCAAAGAAATTACCTTTACATTTGCAGGACGTTAAAGTAATATAATCAGTATTTTACAAATCGTCGCGTCGATTATTTCTGAAACAGTGCTTCCATACTAAGAAGAAAAATGAAGAGGGGGAACTGATACATTGAAGCGTGCTCTTATTACAGGTATAACAGGCCAGGACGGGTCCTATCTGGCGGAACTGCTCTTGTCAAAGGGCTACGAAGTGCACGGGCTTATCAGGCGGGCGAGCACGTTCAATACGGGCAGGATTGATCATATTTACACGGACCTTCACCTCAAGGGCACCACGCTTTTTCTGCACTACGGCGACCTTTCTGATGCAGGGCAATTGATGAATATCATTCACAACGTGAAGCCCGACGAGGTCTATAACCTGGGGGCGCAGAGCCATGTTCGGGTGAGCTTCGACATGCCCGAATATACGGGGGACATCGTCGGTCTCGGCACCACGCGTATCCTCGAATGCATCCATAAAAGCGGAATAAAGACCAGGTACTATCAGGCGTCTTCCTCGGAAATGTTCGGCGCGGCAAAACCGCCTCAGAACGAACAAACGATCTTCTATCCGCGCAGTCCCTATGCGGCTGCAAAAGTATATGCTTACTGGATAACCGTGAACTACCGGGAAGGATACAATATGTACGCCTGCAACGGTATCCTGTTCAATCATGAGTCGCCGCGGCGTGGCGAAACCTTCGTTACCAGGAAGATCACCCGGGCGGTCGCGGCGATCCTGGCCGGAAAGCAGAGCAAGCTCTATCTCGGGAACCTGGATGCTAAAAGAGACTGGGGCTTTGCTCCTGAATTCGTGGAATGCCAGTGGCTGATGCTGCAGCAGGATAAGCCCGAAGATTTCGTGATCGGTACGGGAGAAAGCCACACGGTGAGGGAGTTCGTGGAACTTGCCTTCCACTATGCCGGGTTGGAAATCGAGTGGAAGGGAACAGGAACGGAAGAAAAAGGGGTTATTCGCTCAATAGCGCCGGGCGTTTCGCAGCCGGGTTTCAGGTTCGGGCCCGGAGACGTCCTCATTGAGATCGATACGCGGTATTTCCGGCCGACGGAAGTTGACTTCCTGCTTGCCGATGCTTCCTACGCTAAGAAAAAGCTCGGCTGGGAACCGAAGATCACGTTCAAAGAGCTGGTGAAGATCATGGTGGATTCGGACCTGGAACTGACCGGCCTGAACTCTCCGGGGGAAGGTGCGATGATATTACACCAGAAAGGCATTCACTGGACCAGGAACCAGCAAATATGAACAGAGACGCCAAAATCTACATTGCCGGCCACCGAGGCCTTGTCGGATCTGCGCTGCTCAGGAGGCTGCAGGATCAAGGCTACACGAACCTGCTGATCAAAGGATCGAAAGAACTGGACCTGCGTCGTCAGGTCGAGGTGGAAGCGTTCTTTGAGCAGGAAAGGCCGGAATACGTTTTCCTTGCCGCCGCCAAGGTAGGCGGGATCCTTGCGAACAATACCTACAAAGCCGAGTTCATTTACGATAACATCATGATCGCCGCGAACATTATCAACGCAGCGTATAGGTCCGGGGTGAAAAAGCTCCTGAATCTCGGTTCTTCGTGCATATATCCCAAGTTCGCTCCTCAGCCCATCAAGGAAGACCAGCTCCTGACGGGTCTTCTCGAACCGACCAACGAGCCCTACGCGATTGCGAAGATAGCCGCGATCAAACTATGCCGATACTACAACGAACAGTATGGCACGAATTATCTCTCCGTAATGCCGACGAACCTCTACGGCCCGAATGATAACTTCAACCTCGAAACCTCGCACGTGCTGCCTGCACTGATCCGGAAATTTCACGATGCAAAGATCTCGAATCGGTCCTCGGTCACCTTATGGGGATCGGGAGAACCTTTCAGAGAGTTTCTCTATGTGGATGATCTCGCAGATGCCTGCTTTTTCCTTATGGAACGGTACGACTATAAAGATATCGGGGACTTCGTGAACATCGGGACAGGAAGAGATATCCGGATAAAAGATCTGGCCCTGCTGGTTAAAAAGACGGTATCCTACGAGGGGGAAATCATCAATGACCGCACCAAGCCGGATGGTACACCCAAAAAGCTGCTTGATGTATCTAAAATCAACGCCCTCGGCTGGACCGCGAAGACCAGTTTGGAGGAAGGGATAAAAAAAACTTACGATCACTTCAGGAGAGCAGGGGCATGAAGGTTGTCATTCTTGCAGGCGGTCTGGGTACGAGGATAAGCGAAGAAACCGTGGTAAGGCCGAAGCCCATGGTCGAGATCGGCGGCAAGCCCGTTCTCTGGCACATCATGAAGATCTACTCCCACTACGGCTACAATAATTTCATTGTCTGCCTCGGCTTCAAGGGATACATGATCAAGGAGTATTTTTCCAATTATTTTCTTCACATGAGTGACGTCACATTCGACATGAACCATAATTCCATGGAGGTGCATCAGCGATATGCAGAGCCGTGGAAAGTAACGCTCGTCGATACGGGGATGGAGACCATGACCGGCGGCAGGATCAAACGGGTGGCTCCTTATATTGGCAAGGAGACTTTCATGCTGACGTACGGTGACGGGGTCTCCGATATCAATATCGCCGATCTTGTCAAATTCCATAAGGTCCACGGGAAAAAAGCAACAGTAACGGCAACACAGCCTTCCGGCCGTTTCGGGGCTTTGAATCTCGGAGATCGTGAAACGGTCGCCTCATTTCAGGAAAAGCCCGCCGGCGACGGTTCCTGGATCAACGGCGGTTTTTTCGTGCTCGAACCGGCCATGCTCGATCTTATCGAAGGGGACAGCACGGTCCTGGAAAAAGAGCCGCTGGAACGCCTGGCAGCGACCGAACAACTGGTAGCCTATAAACATCGAGGATTTTGGTACGCCATGGATACTCTCCGCGACAAGAACCACCTGGAAGCGCTCTGGCAGTCGGGAAGAGCACCCTGGAAGATATGGACCTGATGGGCCTTACGGATCCTTTTATTGCCGCAGGAAACACCGGAAAACAGGATGATAGAAACAGACTTTTGGAAGAATAAGCGCGTGTTCATAACCGGCCATACCGGTTTCAAGGGATCCTGGCTGTCGCTCTGGCTCCATTCGCTCGGTGCCGAGGTACACGGCTACGCACTGGACCCTCCGACGACACCAAGCTTATATGAGCTCTGCCGCCTGGAGAAACGAGTTCGGTCCACGATCGCCGATGTAAGGGACCGGGAGTCCCTGGCGAGGACCATGGCTTCCGCGCGTCCGGAGATCGTTATCCATATGGCGGCGCAGCCTCTGGTGCGGGATTCCTATAAGCTCCCTGTCGAGACCTTTTCCATCAACGTCATGGGCACGGTCCACCTTTTGGAATCCGTGCGGTCCTGTCCATCGGTCAGAGCTGTAATCAATGTCACGACCGACAAGTGCTACGAGAACAGGGAATGGGTGTGGGGATATCGGGAGCACGAGCCGCTGGGTGGGTATGACCCTTACTCGAACAGCAAAGCCTGCTCTGAACTCGTGACCGCCGCCTACCGGA
>MHEA01000187.1:0-5239 GCA_001805085.1 Nitrospirae bacterium GWC2_57_9 | reverse complement strand
GCAGACCATGGAAAGCACGGCGTCGCTGTTGCCTCTGCACGAGCCGGCAATGTAATCGGCGGGGGGGACTGGGCGACCGACCGTCTTGTTCCCGATTGCCTCAGATCGATCTTGAAGAATGAGAAGATAATCATCAGGAACCCGCAGGCGATCAGGCCGTGGCAGCATGTACTGGAGCCTCTCTCGGGCTACCTGGTGCTGGCTCAAAAGCTTTACTGGGAAGCTGCCCGGTATGCAGAAGCATGGAATTTCGGGCCCGACGACAAAGACGCAAAACCGGTGGAATGGATCGTGAAACGCTTGTGCTCGAAGTGGGGAGACAACGCCTCCTACGGCATTGACAGCTCGAAGCACCCCCATGAGGCCCATTACCTCAAGCTTGACTGCTCCAAGGCCAGGTCCGTGCTCGGATGGCATCCCCGATGGGAGCTCGATCATGCCCTGGACAGCATCGTGTCCTGGATGCGAACCTACCAGGGCGGGAAAAATGTTGCAGAAGCCTGCTTGAACCAGATACAAGAATACGTGCAGACAAGAGCCGGAGTGTAAGGTGCAGGGTCAAAAGGAGCGGGAAAAAGAACTTCGTGATCGGGCCATCCAGGCTGCCGTTGATCACTATGAGTTCAAGCACCGGAAGGACAAAAAATTCACGCCCGGAGACCGTATATCATATGCAGGACGGGTCTTTGACGAAAAGGAGATCGCCGCCCTGATAGATGCCTCCCTCGATTTCTGGCTTACCACGGGCAGGTATGCGGAGCGGTTCGAGAAGGATTTCGCCGGTTTTCTCGGGGTCAACCACTGCTCGCTGACCAATTCCGGTTCTTCCGCGAACCTGCTCGCGTTCATGGCCTTGACCTCGCCAAAGCTCGGCGACAGGCGGATCAGGAGAGGGGACGAGGTCATCACCGTTGCCGCCGGCTTCCCGACCACCGTTGGTCCCATCATCCAGTACGGCGCGATACCGGTGTTCGTCGACGTCAGCCTGCCCACGTACAACATCGACTGCGATCAGCTGAAGGATGCCCTCTCGGGGAGAACAAGGGCGGTGATGATAGCCCACACCCTCGGCAACCCCTTTGACCTTACCCGGGTGAAGGATTTTTGCGACCAGCACGGCTTGTGGCTGATCGAGGACAACTGTGATGCCCTTGGTTCCCGGTACCTCTACAAGGGCGAATGGAAATATACGGGAACGATCGGCAATATCGGTACATCAAGCTTCTATCCTCCCCATCACATGACGATGGGCGAAGGCGGCGCGGTCTATACCAGCGATCCGCAGCTTAAGCGCCTGATCGAGTCCTTCCGCGACTGGGGCCGCGACTGCTGGTGCCCTTCGGGCAGGGACAATACGTGCAACCAGCGCTTCGACCGGCAGTTCGGCGAACTCCCCGCGGGGTACGACCATAAGTATGTTTATTCCCACTTCGGCTACAACCTGAAGGTGACCGATATGCAGGCGGCGATCGGCTGCGCACAACTCGAGAAACTTCCGGTCTTCATCGAGGCCAGAAAACGGAACTGGAAACAGCTCCGGGAAGGCCTGGCCGGTCTCGAACATGCCTTCATCCTGCCGGAGCCGACACCCAATGCCGATCCCAGCTGGTTCGGTTTTTTGCTGACGGTGACGGAGACTGCTGGCTTTTCAAGGCACGAACTGGTATCACGGCTGGAACAGAGAGGCATCCAGACGCGCATGCTCTTCTCCGGAAATCTGATCAAGCATCCCTGTTTTGACGCACTGCGAAAAGAGAACGCCGGATACCGCGTTGTCGGCAGGCTTGACCAGACCGACCGCATCATGAACCGGTCGTTCTGGGTCGGCGTGTACCCTGGCATGACAGAAGCAATGATAGCCTTCATGCTTGACGAAATCCGGAAATTCTGCGGCAAGCCTGATTCATCACAGGTGCGGAGACCGCCACGATGAATCTGTGCAAAGTTTGCGGCAGAGAAGTAAAACTTTTGCTTGAATTGAAGAATAGCGCGAAGACACAATCTGTTTGCGCTACTTCTTCAGAAGCATTAGAAGTCCCTATTGTTCCCATTACAGTGTACTATTGCTCTTTCTGTGATTTTTATCAAATCCAAGACGCCGGCATCCGCTTCTACGACGATCAGGAATATTATCTTACGACGGAAATCAGCGAAACCCAGAGAAACTATCAAATATGGCTTTTAAAGCATATCCAACGCTATTTGGTTTCTCCCGTAGCGGAAATCGGTCCGGGAGATGGCTATTTTGGAAAACTCTTATCTGACAGATACGATTATACCGGATTTGAGCCTGCAAAGAAAAGCTACGATGAATGCAAGAACAAGAAGCTCAATGTGATAAACGCGTATTTTTCTCCGCATCATGAAAAATTTAGAACCATTATAATGAGACAGGTATTGGAGCACATCGTTCAGCTTGATGTTTTTTTGAAAGATCTGATGGCCTCTTTACACGAAGACGGCAGAGCTATAATCGAGGTGCCGAATATCGATAGGGCGAGAGAGCTCAACAGATTGGTTGACTTTTGCCCGGAGCATCTTAACTATTTTACGTCATCATCCCTGTCCCTCCTCTTCTCTGCGTGCGGATTCAGAATTGATGAGACGATTAAAACGTATAACCAGGAGTATCTGCTGTTGGTAGCCTCGAAATCCAGACAATTCAAACGAGAGATCAATCCCATGAAATTAGACAATACAGTTTTTTGGGGCGCTGGTTCCAGAGGTATTACGCTTTGTCAGTTGCTCAAAGCTGCTCCGCGTTATTTCGTGGATTCCGACAGAAATAAGTGGGGGAAATTCATCCCTTCACAAGCTATTGAAGTAAAATCCCCTGATTTTCTTTTCAAGGACAAAAACATCAACTCCGTTCTGATTACATCTTTTTTTTATTTCGACGAAGTATATGCCGACCTTCTCAAGAATGATTTCAAGGGAACAATCTACAGAGTGAATGAAAGGAATGAAGTCGAAGAGTGCAAGAAATCATCAACATAAAAAAATCGATCGTTCGAATGACGCATCGATCAAAGTCATCTCACGTCGGAAGCTGTTTGTCGATATGTGAGATCCTCTACTGCTTGTATTTTAAGGTTATGAATATCGATCCGCATGATCCCCATAAGATCGATCGGGATAAATTCATATTGAGTAAAGGTCATGGTAGCGCAGCTCTTTACGCGACCTTAGCGGAAAGGGGATTCTTCCCGAAGGACAAGTTGGAAGGCTTTTATATGGACCACGGAACTCTTCCAGGGCACCTCGACATGCAAGCCGTCGACGGTATTGAGGCGTCTGCCGGATCGCTGGGACATGGGCTCTCATTGGGACTGGGCATGGCCATAGCGAATAAATGCGATTCCAATCCAGGGCGAATATTCGTTCTGCTCGGAGATGGCGAATGCAATGAAGGTTCTGTCTGGGAAGCAGTGATGCTCGCCGCTACCTTGCGGTTGCAGAATCTGACTGCAATCGTCGATATGAATGGTCTGCAAGGTTTTGGGAGAACCTGTGAAGTAATAGATCAAACGAATATGACTGAACGATGGGCCGCATTCGGATGGGAAGTCCATGAAGCAGACGGACATGATATGGGTCAGCTTGAAAAGGTTTTCGGTTTTCATCAGAAAGGACCTAAGGCCATTATAGCAAAAACAGTTAAGGGGAAAGGTGTTTGTTTCATGGAGGACCGATTGGAGTGGCATTATAAATCTCCCAATGATGAGCAGTGTGAATCTGCGTTGCGAGAATTGGACGGAAAATCCTGATGAGAACGACCTTTGTCAATTGTTTGATCGACCGAGCAAAAATCGACAATCGAATATTTGTGATTACGCCGGACATGGGATTTTCCGTTCTGGAAAAATTCAAAGAGCAGTTTCCGCAGCGTTTTCTGAACGTCGGCATTGCAGAGCAGAACGCGATCGGCGTTGCGGCCGGACTTGCCCTTTCGGGCAAGATCGTTTATGTGTACAGCATCATCCCGTTTGTAACGATGCGATGCTTCGAACAGGTGCGGATAGATCTTGCCTATATGAACACCAACGTACGATTAGTAGGGGTCGGAGCTGGCCTGGCATACGGCCCAGCAGGGGCGACTCATCATGCAATTGAAGATATCGCGATCATGCGCGCACTCCCCAATATGACTGTGTGCTGCCCGGGCGATCCTGTAGAAGTGCGAGCACTAATCAACCAAAGCTTCGCGCATAAAGGACCGATCTACTTCAGATTGAATAAAAATGGCGAGACCTGTATCCATGACGATTCGGCCCGGATCGAGATAGGCAAGGCCATCACCGTCAAAGAGGGGAAGGATATCGCTCTCATAACGACCAGCAATATGCTTGAACAAGGGCTGCACTGGGTAAAAGAATGGTCCCTGCAGGGCAAACAGGCTGCATTGATCAGCATGCCGACAGTCAAACCAATCGACACTGATGCTATCCTTCAGTTGATCAATAGGAACATACCCATAATCACTCTGGAAGAGCACAATATGATCGGAGGATTGGGATCGGCGGTGGCCGAGGTCATCGCTGATGCAGGTAAGGCCGTCGTCTTTAAAAGGATTGCAATCCAGGATGTTTACTCACATCTCGTAGGTTCTCAACAACTGCTAAGAAGTAAACTCGGGCTTGACAGGAGACCGATCTGACGGGCCGTACTATGATCAAAATCGCACTACTCGGCGCTACCAGTCATGTCGCCAAAGGACTCATCTATCACTTTTCAAAAGACAATCAGCTTGAGCTGAGTCTATACGCGCGTTCTCCAGAAAGAGTGAAAACATTTCTGCACTCGATAGATGCAGATAACGATATTGCAATTAAAACAATAACAGAGTTTACGAATGCACAATGCGATGCTATTGTTAACTGCATAGGGATAGGAGACCCTTCTAAATTATCAGGCAATTCAGGCGCACTCTTCGCATTGACAGAATCCATAGACGGCCTCATTCTTGACTATTTGAGCAAGAATCCACAGTGCGTATATATTAACTTCAGCAGCGGAGCTGCATACGGTCATGACTTTATGCAGGCTGCTCACGAGAGGAAATTATCTTGCTGGAATATTAACAGCCTGAAGGAAGCTGATGTGTATGGCATTGCAAAATTATGCTCAGAGGTCAAGCACAGAGCATTGATGAATTTTTCAATCGTCGACCTCCGGCTTTTTAGTTATTTCAGCAGATTCGTAGACGAAAATTCTAAATTTTTAATGACCGAAATACTGT
>MHEA01000186.1:16389-17526 GCA_001805085.1 Nitrospirae bacterium GWC2_57_9 | reverse complement strand
GGCGCTGACCGTGAATGTTCAGGGCTGCGACGCAGCGAATAATTGCGTTTCGCTGCCAGGGGGGTTCAGGTACCTGGTCGAGGAGGACAACACCACCTTGACCGTTCCGCATACGGTGCAGATCAACCCGCCGAGTGCCGGCCTCGACATTCATAACAGCCATGCACCGGTGGTCGCCTCGGGGTCGTCTCCGAGTTCCGGCGCTGCCGTCACGTTACCGAATGACAAGCGCTATTTCGTGACGGTGCTGCCCAATGCAGGCTATGCCCTGGGCGGAGCCCCGGTTTCGGCAGGACAGAACTCGGTCACCGTCCGCGTGAACCGGCATCCTCTCCCGACGGCCCAGATCTCGGTCTTTACCCATATCGACCACGGCCCGATCAACAATACGTGGGATGAATATGACGGCGGACTCAGCAGTGAAGCCATCCCCAACCCGGGTCCGATCAACGGGGGCCTTGCCAACGTCAGCATAACCATTTCCGATGCGGGCGGCAAGATCATGCAGGATGTTTTTGGAAACCCCCTGGGCACCACCTACCTGATGGACGCCGACGGAAACCCCATACTGGACATTGACGGAAATCCGCAGGTCGAAAGTCTGGGGAACGGCATTATTCTTTCGGATACGACCGGTCATGTAATAATAAAATACATTGCTCCCGGCAAGTACGGGGTCACGGCAGTTGCGCCGGAATTCGACGACAACGGCAACCCCGTATCCTGGATCCAGACCGCGACGATCGAAGGAACTCCCACCATTGACGCCTGGGTAAAAGCGAACGAGCCCAAGATCTTTATCGAAGGCTTCGGCGCCGGGGTCAATCATGTGGATTTCGGATTTGTGAAGGTAAGCCCCACGAACGCCCGGTCGCCCATCGGCGGACATGGAGTCAATGTTCTGCCCTGGAACATCACGAACACTGCGGACCCCGATTACGTGGACCGGTCGGGCTTTACCGGGTCCATCGAGGGCACGGTGCGCCTGAACCATTTTTCCCGGCCTCCGAGCCTGCAGGGATTTTTTGCCGGACCGCCCGTTGGTGAATGCTGGGTGGGCTTGAACGATCCCACGGCCGTGCCCGGCCTGCAGTTCCAGGGCCTCTATGCGGCTCCCTGCGACGCTTCAGGTCATTT
>MHEA01000186.1:16274-16353 GCA_001805085.1 Nitrospirae bacterium GWC2_57_9 | reverse complement strand
CGTCCACTGGGATAAGCCCCTGGATTTCCTTTTCGGCTTCCGTACCGTTACGGTCCCGGCCGGCACTTCCGGCACAGGC
>MHEA01000186.1:14868-16151 GCA_001805085.1 Nitrospirae bacterium GWC2_57_9 | reverse complement strand
AACATCAACATCAGGTTCCGGGACGGTTCTATCTATCAGTTCCAGCCGACCGACATAAACGGCGAGTATGAATTAGGCGAGGTCTTTCCCTTCTTCAAGTGGCTGGTTCCCGAGGTTGATTTCGCCCGGTACAAGGCCACGGGCATGACCACGGCCGTCGACTACGGCGGCCAGATCACCGACCCCAACTGGCCGGCAAACGGCAACAAGGTCCTCCAGCCCCAGGCGGACGGACTCGGCTATCGGACCGAAACCGGCCCGGTCCTGACCCAGGCCATGCACCTCTTCCTCGGCCAGACCAACCTCATCGACTGGGGGAAAGCGGCCTACGGACCAACAGAGAACGGCGGCCTTTCCGGCGTCGTCTTATATTCAGTCACGCGCGCAGAAAACGATCCCCGCTATGGCGCCGCGGAAAACTGGGAGCCCGGCATTCCCCGGGTGCAGGTCTGCCTGTACCAGGACAACGTGAATACCATGACCGGCGCAACTGTGCCGGACGGGATCATCGACAATATCAACGGGACAGCAGGCGTTCAACTCTGCGACGTGGATAATTATCCTTTCGGCTGGGCCGACAATCCCGATGCAAAAGGTCCCGAGGACATCGTAAGGAGCGGGGACGGCACGACGTTCAGCATGGGAGACGCCATCCAGGTGACAACCACCGACAGCTGGGATGACAACAAACCCAGCGGCTGCATCCAGGAACTTCCCGTGCTTCACGGTATTACGGCCCCTGAATGTGCAGACGGGTTCGGGACGTGGAACCAGATGCGGCCCGGGATCTTCGACGGCGGCTATGCCTTCGGATCCCCGGCCGGCGACCCCAACCTGCCCGAGGGGACCTATATTGTTGAATCAGTGCCCCCTGCCCATTATGCGGTGGTCAAGGAAGAAGACAAGAACGTTGATTTCGGCGAATCCTGGACCCCGAGCAAGCTGCTCCTTCCGCCTGTCTGCGTCGGCACTCTTGCCAATGGGAACCCGGAACACATCGTTCCGAATGCACTGGCGCTCTTCCCGGGCGTTGCCATCGATCCGCCTCTGGCGGGCTCGATCACACCCCTGTGCAACATGAAGCAGGTTTTCGTGAAGAACACGCAGAACACTGCCGCAGATTTCCACTTGTTCACCGAGGTCCCGAAGGCGGCCCGGGCGGTCGGTTTCGTGAACAACGACCTGGCTGCCGAGTTCAACCAGGCGAGCCCCATCTTCGGAGAGAAACTGGCTGCTTCCTGGATCCCTGTCTCGTTCCGGGACTGGACCGGCAGAGAGATCAC
>MHEA01000186.1:11217-14858 GCA_001805085.1 Nitrospirae bacterium GWC2_57_9 | reverse complement strand
ACCGACGAGTTCGGCTCGTACAATGCCCTTCTGCCATCGACTTATTCAATGAACATTCCCGCGCCGAGCGGGGTTTCCCCCAACATGATCACCCTGGTCCTGAACGATCCGACGCTGCCCGACGGTACACAGGACCCCTTCTATGACCCGACCTATGTCGTGGCCCCCTGGACCTTCAACTATACACCGGGGACGACATCGTACCTGGACACTCCCATCGTCCCGATACGGGCTTTTGCGGCCAGCGGCACAGGATTCTCTACTGCACCGTCCACCGGCACCCCGGTGATCAGATCGATTGCCGGTCCGGGAGGTGCAGCAATGCTCTGCACCAATCTCGCTCAGGATACCATTACCATTACTTCACTGGGGCCGACCGTGGTCCTTGATCCCGCAACGGGCGTCAACGTTACCCGGGATTACGGCTTCGGCGTGCAACAGGGCACCGTTACCTTGAACGGCGCGGCCCTCACAATCACAAGCTGGACCGACAGCACAATCGTCGCAACCGTTCCCGGCGGCGCAACAACAGGAACCGTCATGGTAAGAAGGGGCGACAACAACGTGACCACCCAGGTCGGCGTGACCCTGACCATCATGAATTGCGCGACAACGAGCATCATCAGCGTCCCGACGGGAAGCTACCCCACGATCCAATCGGCCATCAATGCCGCAACGCCCGGCGCACTCATCCTGGTTGCGCCCGGCACTTATAACGAAAACGTGATCATGCACAAGCCGGTACATCTCCAGGGTGCCGGGTCCGGCTCCACGTTCATCAATGCAAACCCGAATCCGCTTGACCGGCTGCAGGCCTTCCATGCCTTTGTGGACGGCCTTGGGGCCCGGGACTTCGCCAGCTTCCTGCTGAAGGACCCCTTCACAGCAGCAGAGGCGCCCGGTGTGTATGTCATCGGAGAGCTGGTGTATCCGAACGGCGATCTCCAGGGGCCGTTACCCGGGACCAGGACGCTTAACCCGGGGAACCCCTTCAACCCTCCCGGTCAGGCGTCCATCGACGGATTTACGATATCCGGCAGCAAGGCCGGAGGCGGCATCTTCGTGGTCGCCGGCGTTCGCAACCTCGTCATCAGCAACAATAACATAACCAGCAACCAGGGCACCTTTGCCGGCGGCATCGGCATCGGCACCCCGGATTCGGGATTCGATGCACAGAACGACAACGTCGTGATCCGCAACAACAAGGTCCACACCAACGGCGGCGTCGACGGAAGCGGCGGCATCGCCCTGAACGAAGGCTCGGAGAATTACCTGGTCGAGAACAACCTGATCACGGGCAATTTCACCCGCTTCCAGGGCGGCGGCATCGCTCACCTCGGCATCAGCAACGGCAACAACGTGATCCGCAACAACCAGATCCTGTTCAACGAAGTGCATACGGTGGCCTTCCAGAACCGGGGCGGAGACGGCGGCGGGATCTTCGTGGGCGACAACGTGGCCGGTGCAGAAGGGACCGGGAACGTCACCATCGAGGGCAACCTGATCCAGGGCAACCTCGTCGGGGCCGGCTCCGGAGCAGGCATCCGTGCCTTCGCGGTCAATGCGGCGGATGTGGCCGCATCTCCGGCAAGCGACACGACCTGGTATCGGCTGAACATCGTGAACAACATGATCGTGAACAATGTTGCTGCCCTTTCGGGAGCCGGTATCTCCCTGCAGGACGTTCTGCGGGCGAATATCATCAACAATACCGTTGCGAACAACGACAGCACGGCAACCGGCATCCTGGCCTTCGCTGCAGGTGCGGCCAATTCGACTCCCCAGCCGTCCGGCATTGTATCGGCAGCGAACAGCGCGCCCCTGCAGGCCCTGATCGGCATCCCGGCTGAACCGCCATACTCGAACCCGGTGCTGAGAAACAACATCGTCTGGCAGAACCGCTCGTTCTACGACAATACGAGCCTGAACAACGGCGCCGGCGGCCTTGCGCCCAACCCTGCCGGGGCGTACTGGGACCTGGCAATCCTGAACGTGACCGGCGCAACGCCCGCCCTCAACCCTGATGACTGCATTTTGTCGAGCCTGACCGGGCCGGGCGGCGCGAACTACAACGACGGCACCAACATCGCAGCCAATCCGGCCTTTGTCCTCAGCTATCTCAACAACCTGCGGATCGCGACGATCGTGGATGAAGGCGGGAACAATATCAACGTGCTGTTCACGCCGCTGAACAGCGATGCAGGCGATTACCATATCCGGGCAATCTCCCCGGCCGTAAACCAGGGCAGTGCCACAGGAGCCCCTGCAACCGATTATGATAACGAAGCGCGGCCGAGCGGAGCGGGCTTCGATATCGGCGCTGACGAGATGTATGCAGGCACTGTACCGCCGTCGCCCATGAACGGCATCGGCGTGTTCCGCGCCGCCGGCGAATGGTATCTCGACATGAACCAGAACGGTACCTGGGATGCCGGCGACCGCACCTTCGTGTTCGGCACCACCGGTGACAGGCCCGTGACCGGCGACTGGATCGGAGACGGCACCTCCAGGGCAGGCGTGCTGCACGGCAACACCTGGTATCTGGACACCAACAACAACGGCGTCTTCGATCCGGGCGTGGATGCAACATACCAGTTCGGCAACGCCGGAGACAGTCCCGTCATTGGCGACTGGACCGGCACCGGCACGGACAAGATCGGCGTGTTCCGATCGGGCACCTGGTATTTCGACGTGAACGGCAACGGTGTCTGGGACAACGGCATCGACACCTCAACGTCCTTCGGCATCGCGACGGATATCCCGGTGACCGGCGACTGGACAGGGAGCGGCGCCACGAAGATCGGCGTCGTCCGCGGCAATACCTGGTTCCTCGACATGAACGGCAACGGAACGTGGGATACGGGTGTCGATGCAACCTACTCCTTCGGCATCTCCGGTGACAAACCGGTGAGCGGCGACTGGAACGGCAGCGGCACGACCAAGGTCGGAGTCGTGCGCGGCAGCACCTGGCTGCTGGACTTGAACGGCAACGGCACCTGGGATCAGGGAACCGACGGTATCGTGCCCGAATTCGGCATTTCTTCAGACGTTCCCGTTACCGGCAACTGGTAGAGTACAGCCGTGCGGCATCTCCGGAACGGGATGCCGCACGGCAAATGATAGAGCAGTTGCCAAAATAGAATATCCACAAAAGGCTCAATAAATAACGAAAGGAGCTCTCCATGAAATTGCGACTGATATGCTCGATCGCTTTATCGGCCATACTTCTTTGCGGTACTGTTGCCGATGCGACCATCCAGGTTCAGTGTCCCGGGGACACGAACGGCGATGCCCGATGGACAGGTGCTGAAGTTCGCCCCCCCAATACCGAATGCCTCCACCTTGCTGCGGGAGACGGCTTCATCACCATGGCGGATGGACACCTGCAGTACATTTTCGGTTTTGCCGATGTTACGGGAATGCCCCAAGGCGTGGTGATGTCCGAGGCCATGATGTCCGCCGAATTCCCGGCACCCACGATCAAGGTCAAGGAAGGTACGACTGTGTATCTGACCCTGACCAACGTGGGCATGATGATGCGGCCGGACCTGTTCGACCCGCACTCGGTCCACTGGCACGGATTCCCGAACGCTTCTCCGGTTTTCGACGGCGAGCCCATGGCCTCGATATCTATCAACATG
>MHEA01000186.1:3185-11206 GCA_001805085.1 Nitrospirae bacterium GWC2_57_9 | reverse complement strand
TACCTACTATTACCAGACACCGGACCCCGGAACCTACATGTATCACTGCCATGTGGAGGCAACGGAGCATATGCAGATGGGCATGCTCGGCAACCTCTACGTAACGCCTCTGCAGGACGGCACGAGTGTGGGAGGATGCACCTCGCAGAAATACGTCTATAACGATGGGGACGGTTCCACGTGCTATGACGTCGACTTCCCGATCCAGATCCACGCCTTTGACTCCAATTTCCATGACCTGCACCTTGCCGTTCAGCCGCTGCCCTTCGCGATGATGAAGGACAACTACCCGATGCTGAACGGCCGGGGATATCCGGACACCGTGAACACCGGCTGGCTGCCTGCACCCGCAGAAAACGGCGGCAAACCTTCTCAGAAAATGAACGCGAAGATAACGGCGGCCGCGGGCCAGAAAATTCTGCTGCGCATGTCGAGCCTGGCAACGGTCGATTTCTACACCCTGTCTGTGCTGGGGATCCCGATGAAAGTCGTGGGCAAGGACGCGAAGATCCTGCGCAGCTCTACGGGCACGAACCTTTCTTACAACGCAAGCTCGGTGACACTGGGCGGCGGAGAATCCTATGATGTGATTCTCGACACCGCCGGTGTGCCGGCGGGTACCTATTTTCTCTATACCACTGACCTGAACAACCTGAACAATAACGAGCAGGATTTCGGCGGAATGATGACGGAGATACAGCTCATCTAAGAAAGATCAGTTTCCCATTGAGGAGGAATGTTATGAATAATTCGTTAATGAAAAGAGCCGCCTGGATGCTGCTGGTCATCGCCGTTGTCGGGCTTCCGGGAATCCCGGCATATGCGGCAATCAGCGGCATAACAGGCCCCAGCTTCAGCCTGACCGCTAAATCGGGCTATATCAGCACGGCCGAGGGCGGGAGCTACCTGATGTGGGGATACGCGAACGGCGACGGACTGATGCAATATCCCGGACCCACACTCATCGTGAACCAGGGCGACATGGTGACCGTGAACCTGACCAATACGCTCACGGTCCCCGTTTCCATTGTTTTCCCGGGCCAGACAGGGGTTGTGACCGCGGGCGGCATACCCGGGCTCATAACAAACGAGGCGGCGGCCGGGGGCGGTACGGTCACGTACCGGTTCATTGCCTCACAGCCGGGGACCTACACCTATTACAGCGGGACTAATCCGGATCTGCAGATCGAGATGGGACTGGTCGGTGCTCTCATCGTGCGTTCGAGTACGCCGGGGCAGGCCTATAATCATACCGATTCTCAGTTCGATCAGGAATACCTCTTCCTGCTGACCGAGATGGACCCGCGGGTCCACGACATGGTTGCAGCGGGAAACGTCAACCTGGTGGACACAACGACTTTTTTCCCGGTCTACTGGTTCATTAACGGCCGTACGGCACCGGATACTATGGCTGAAGCTAATGCGCCCTGGCTGCCCCACCAGCCTTATAACTGCATGCCCATGACGCATCCAGGCGAGCGGCTCCTCATGAGGATCGTCGGAGCCGGAAGGGACATGCATCCCTACCATACGCATGGTAATCATCACAAGGTTATCGCTGTCGATGCCAAGCTCCTGTCGAGCGGAGCCGGCGCGGACCTTGCAGAACTGCACTTTACTACGAACGTAGTTCCGGGCATGACCTATGACGCGATTTTCACCTTTACCGGAGAAAAACTGGGTTGGGACATGTATGGCCCGATCGATACCGCCTGCGTCGACGCGAACAACGATGGAATGATGGACGGCATGGGCATGGCGATGCACTGCCATGACGCCGCCTGCACGGATGGGAATGGCGATGGTTTCGACGACGCGACGCGCGAGTATTGTGCAGACCACGGCAAACCCTTCCCGGTGACCCTGCCCCATCAGCAGGAACTCACCTTCGGCATGTTTTACGGCGGCAGCCCGTTCCTGGGAGCCTTGGGCTCTCTGCCTCCGGGTGAGGGAGGATTCAACCCCAACGGCGGCTTCTTTTACATGTGGCATTCACATTCCGAGAAGGAGCTCACGAACTTCGACATTTTCCCGGGAGGGATGCTGACAATGATGCTTGTCGAAGCCCCCGGCGTAATGCTCATGAATCCATAAGGAGAAGGAGACAGATATTATGATGATCCAATCACGAAAAACAATAATGCAGGCTGTTCTCCTGGCAGTGATTTTCGTCCTTGGGATGAGCGGCACTGGCTGGAGCGCGGAATACTGGCTGCGGGCAGAGACCTTGACCAAGACGATGCCCGACGGAGCGGTGATCACCATGTGGGGGTTCGCGGGCTGTACCGACGGCACGTTCGCGAGCTGCACCCCGGCTACGGTCCCGGGACCGGCATTGATTGTCCCGCCGGCGGACACTGCCCTCACGATACATCTCAGGAACAATTTGACCGGCCCCTATGTCGAGCCCGTTTCAATCGTTATCCCCGGCCAGACGTTCACCCCGACCCCCGTAAGAATCGCGGGGAGGGTCCGGTCCTTTACGGTGGAAACTCCGGCCGACAACACGACGACCGTTGATTACACCTGGAACAACGTCAGGCCCGGCACTTATCTCTATCAAAGCGGTACGCACCCGGCCGTTCAGGTACAGATGGGGCTGTATGGTGCGATGACCAGGGATGCCGCGGCCGGCCAGGCATATGGTCCTGCCACCGCCTACCAGTCCCAAGCGCTGCTTGTCTTCAGCGAGATTGATCCCGCGCTCCATACCGCCATAGCGCTCAGCGTGTATGGAACGCCGGCCTATCCGAGCACTATAAAGTATGAACCCAAATACTTCCTGATCAACGGCGCCCCCTATTCAGCCGCTTCCGCGCCGCTTGCCGCAGGGGCCGCTGGCGCGACCACTCTCTTACGGTTCCTGAACGCAGGGCTGAAGCACCGCGCTCCGACACTGCTGGGGCTTGACCTGTCCCTGATAGCCGAGGACGGCAACCCCTACGGAATCGCGAAGGACCAGTATTCGTTCCTGCTCTCCCCCGGCAAGACAATAGACGCGCTCATTACCCCCGCTGCCTTCGGAAACTATGCGATGTTCGACCGAAGGCTGGGGTTGACCAATGGGCCCGGGTCGCCGGGAGGCATGCTGCTGCAGCTTGCTCTTACCCCTTCCGTGCAAGGCGTCGGTGTATTTCGCAGCGGCCAATGGTTTCTGGACAGCAATGGAAGCGGAGCGTGGGATGCCGGGGACGCCACCTTCGTCTTCGGTGTAGCGGGTGATAAACCCGTGGTCGGCGATTGGAGCGGGAACGGCGCGAGCAAGGCCGGCGTCCTGCGCGGAAACGAATGGTACCTTGACATGAACGGCAATGGAGCCTGGGATGACGGCATCGACCGGGTCTCGGTCTTCGGCAACGCCGGTGATATTCCGGTGGCCGGGGACTGGACCGGTTCTCACAGCGGCAAGATCGGTGTGTTCAGATCGGGGGCGTGGTTCCTCGATATGAATGGGAACGGCGCCTGGGATGACGGCATTGATGCCGCCTACTCCTTCGGCGTAGCGGGCGATATACCGGTCGCGGGGGACTGGACCGGCACGGGCACGACCAAGATAGGCGTCGTGCGCGGCAGCACCTGGTATCTTGACATGAACGGCAACGGCGCCTGGGACGACGGCATCGATGCGGCATACTCATTCGGTATCCCGGGCGATATGCCGGTCACTGCGGACTGGAGCGGCGACGGAAAAACCATGATCGGCATGGTTCGCGGCAATACGTGGCTGCTCGACCTGAACGGCAACGGAGCCTGGGACCAGGGCACCGATGGTATTGTCCCTGAATTCGGCATTCCCGGAGACATACCGGTCGCGGGAACCTGGTAATAACTTTTTGACAGCAAGGGCGTGTCGGTTTGACCGACGCGCCTTTTTTATTATGTCTTCGTCAAATGCTTTTCGTTTATATTATAATTAAGGCATATCGCACTAAGACCTACGATCTTCTCTCAACCGTTTGTTGGGAAAAAGGTCGCTGACTAAAGTCATTTATCAGCGAGTACATCAACCATGACCGACTTTAGCTTTACAAGAATTGCCCGTTTTTTCCTGCCGATCGTACTGCTGCAGCTCATTGCATGCGCACCAAAACTTCAGAACCGCCCGAGTTCTCCCGACGGCACATTCCTCGAACACGCCTGGGGGGTCCGCATGGTAAGCCTCAGGCAGTCAGCAGAAGGCTACCTGCTCGATTTCCGCTATCACGTCATCGACCCCGACAAGGCATCGCCGCTCTTCGACCGGAGCCAAAAACCCTATCTTCTGGACCAGGCAACGGGAGCGAAGTTCCTGGTACCGGAGTCCCCGAAGGTGGGAGCGCTGCGCACGACCCGGCCGCCCCAGAAGGGGAAAAATTACTTCATCATCTTCGCCAATCCCGACAGGTATGTAAAAAAGGGAAGCAAAGTGAGCGTGGTGATCGGAGAATTTAAAGCCGAAAATATCGTCGTAGAGTGATCGAGATCAGCAGTACCATCAGACGGGAGGGCAGGCGTGGCAGGTCAAGGCTCTGAAACTTCGGTACTCATTGTCGGCATTTTTGTCGCATCGGTTTTTTTCCTGAATTCAGCAGAAGCTGACGTTATTGAACCCGGACTGGAGCAGAAACTGCGGTCAACCGGCCGGCATGAAAAAATCCCCGTCATTATCAAGGCAAAGGACAATCCAGATCTCGGCCGGATCAGGGACCGGGACCGAAGCGTCCGCAGGTCGAAGATCGTCAGGGAACTGGCCCGCACAGCGAAGGTCTCTCAGCGGGATATCCACGCGCTGTTGAAACGGAATGGGGAACGAAAGATACGGACCCTCTGGATCATCAACGGAATAGCGCTCACTACGAGCGCTGATCTGATCCGCTCGCTTGCAAACCATCCTCAGGTCGAGAGCATCGTCCTGGACGCGGCAGTGCAGGCCCCGGAAAGAGTTGTCAGTTTCACGACCGCCCCGGAGTGGAATATACAAGCCATCCACGCTCCCGGCCTCTGGGATCTTGGTCATACCGGGCAGGGTATCGTGGTGGCGAACATGGACACCGGTGTGGATTACGATCACCCTGATTTGGCAGCACGGTGGCGGGGAGGTACGAACAGCTGGTTCAGCCCTTATGCGCAGCCGGGTGATGAGGCTTTCTGCGCGACCCCCGGGTCCTGCAGCGCTTGTGAGCTGTCGGCGACAATCCCCTGCGATACGGACGGCCACGGGACCGGAACGATGGGAATCCTGACCGGAGGTGACGCGGGCGGGACGAACATCGGCGTGGCTCCGGGCGCAACGTGGATCGCAGCCAAGATCTTCAATGATGCCGGAGAAGCGCGCTTCAGCGTTATCCACGAAAGCTTTCAGTGGCTGCTCGATCCGGACGGCGATCCCGATACCGATGATGCTCCGGATGTGGTAAACGCCTCCTGGGGCATCCAGGATCCGCAGCATGCATGCAATGCTGAATTTCAGCCGGATGTACAGGTGCTTGAAGCAGCAGAGATTGCGCTTGTGTTTTCTGCCGGCAACGACGGTCCGAACGCGTATACCGGCCTGAGCCCGGCAAATTACCCGGACTCGTTTGCCGTCGGAGCTGCTGATTCCACTAACACGGTCTGGAGTTACAGCAGCCGCGGGCCTTCGGCATGCGGAGGCGATCTTTTCCCAACCGTCGTGGCCCCGGGAGTAAATGTTCGTACTTCCGATCTCTACCTCGGCATTCCAGGCCCCTACGTCACACTCTCCGGCACCTCCTTCGCGGCCCCCCATGTTGCCGGCGCTTTCGCCCTGTTACTCAGTGCGTTTCCCGGTCAGCCCGTATCCATGATCGAAAAAGCGCTCGCGACTTCCGCTACCGATCTAGGAATTCCGGGAGCAGATCAGGATACGGGTGACGGACTCATTGATGTGGCAAGGGCATATGCCTTTCTGTCTAAATCAGCTTTCGGCGTTTATCGAGACGGCGAATGGTTGTTGGATGCAAACCGAAGCACTGCATGGGACAGCGACGACCGTATGCTCGTCTTTGGCATAGGGGGAGACACTCCCGTTGTGGGTGATTGGAGCGGAACCCGTATTTCGAAAATAGGAGTTGTCCGGGGAACCACCTGGTTCCTGGATATGAACGGCACAGGAACATGGGACGCAGGCGACGCTGCTTTTGACTTCGGGATCCCAGGCGATATCCCTGTCAGCGGCGATTGGAATGCAACCGGAATAACCAAGATCGGCGTATTCCGTTCGGGCTCCTGGTTCCTGGACTTGAACGGCAATGGAATATGGGAGGACGGCATCGATGCTGTTTCCTACTTCGGCATTCCAACCGACATCCCGATCACGGGTGATTGGAACGGCGACGGAACGACGAAGATCGGCGTCTATCGTCAGGGCACGTGGTATGTCGACATGAACGGGAACGGGATTTGGGATGCCGATGACGCGGCCTACAGCTTCGGGATCGGAGGCGATATTCCCGTGACAGGAGACTGGAACGGCGACGAGACAGCGGACCTGGGCGTGGTCAGGGGAAGCACCTGGTTCCTCGACCTGAACGGCAACCGGAACTGGGATGAGGGAGTCGACGGGGTGGTTGATTTCGGCATACCGGGAGACGTACCAATAACCGGGAGCTGGTAAGGACCGCCGTGCGGCAGGAGTCATGATCGCCGGGTTAAAGGAGCAGTTTGTGGAACAGGTACAGCGTACAACAGGCTCGTTCGTGGATTATCTCATCGTTCTTGCCAAATGGAAGAAAGTCTTTGCGGGCGTCGTGCTTTCCTGCGTCGGGATTACCGTGATCGCCGTGCTTGTGATGCCCCCGGTATATCTCGCACAGGCGAGGATCTTGACTCCCGATATGGACCACGCAACCTCTTTGCAGTTGATGACCCAGTCGGGTGGGGTGCCGCTGCCGGGAGGGCTTCTGGGGAAGAAGAGCACGACCGCCCTCTATGTCGGTCTCCTGCAGAGCAGAACGGTGCTGGACCGCGTTGTGGGCCGGTTTGATCTGGCTGCCGTGTACGACGTGGATAGCCGGGAAGAAGCGCGACAGAGGATTCTCACGCGTCTGCATATCGAGAACGACAGAAAGAGCGGCATTATCAGCATCGGCGTCGAGGACAGGGATGCACAACGGGCGGCTGAGATAACGAATGGTTTTGTGGACGAGCTGAAAGCGCTCACGCAGGAGATCGCCGGCAGCGAGGCATCTCAGCGAAGGCTGTTTTATGAGGAAAAACTGAAGGAGGCGAAAGATTCTCTGGTCAGGTCGGAAGAGGCAATGAAGGGATTCCAGGAAAAGACCGGCGCCATCGAATTAAAAGAGCAGGCACGGTCCATCATTGAGTCGGTCGCGAATGTTCGGGCGCAGATCGGGGCCAAGGAGGTCCATCTCAAGGTGCTCAAAAACCGTGTAACCTCGGAGCATCCCGAGTTTCAAAAGACGAAAGATGAACTGGAAGCCCTCCAGGAGCAGCTCGTTAAGATGGAGGCAAAAAGCGGTAACGAGCTCGACCCGTGGCTATCAACAGGCAGCATGCCGGCCGCCGGTACAGGCTATGTCAGAAAGATGCGGGACTTAAAGTACAGCGAGACGCTTTTTGAACTCCTTGCAAAGCAGTACGAAATGGCCAGGCTGTCCGAAACACGGAGCAGTGCCCTCATCCACGTCGTGGACAAGGCAATTCGGCCCGAAAAGAGGGAAAAACCGAAACGGGCAAAGGCGGTGGCAATTGCCCTTATTGCCGGACTTTTTGCCGGCACGGTGGCATCGTTTTTGATGCAGCATCACGAACATATGATGAATGACGCCGTTTGCCGGGAACGGATGGAAACGCTGAAGCGTCATTTCTTGGTGAAATCCTGAGAAGCCAGGATTTGCCGGAAGTGCTCGTAGGTACATGGCAGGCATACGGAGAAGACCTGATTTTATAACCACAGATGAACACGGATAAAATCAAAGAAAAAGTAAGACGCTTTTTTAATTTCTTTCCCTGGTTTTCCTCTGTGCTCTCTGAAGCGCTCTGTCTAAAAATTAACGATTAGC
>MHEA01000186.1:0-3141 GCA_001805085.1 Nitrospirae bacterium GWC2_57_9 | reverse complement strand
GACCTCCCGGAACTGCTTACTCGCGACGCCTCATTCTTCACGGTCGCGAGGAAGCGCTTTCCACTCCCGGCGGGAGCCGGGGGATGCCAAGGCGCGGGATTGCCGATATCAATTTTTTTGCATGGTGGCAGCTCACATGTCTGAACAACCTGGACTTTCTGCAACAGGCGGGCGAATGATGGCCCGCAATACGCTGCTCAATATTGCCGGTTACGGAACGCCCGTTCTGGCTGCCTTGATCGCAGTTCCGCTCCTGATCCGCGGTATGGGACCTGACCGATTCGGAGTCCTGACTATTATCTGGCTGGTCATCGGATATTTTTCGCTGTTCGATCTGGGGTTGGGCAACGCCACCACGAAACTGGTAGCGGAAAAACTCGGGGCAGGTCGGGAACGGGAAGTGCCTGCACTGCTCCGCACGGCATTCATGGCGCTCCTGGCCTGGGGGCTGCTGGGAACAGGGGCCGTCCTGCTTTCGGCTTCCTGGCTCGTTTCGTCGGTCTTGAGGATACCCCTCTGGCTCCAGGCGGAGTCGCTCCGGACATTTTATTTACTTGCCTTCGCGATACCCCTTGTCATACTCACTGCCTGTTTTCGCGGTGTCCTCGAAGCTTACCATCGTTTTGATCTCGTCAACAGTGTCCGTATCCCCCTGGGATTGATCACGTTCTTAGGTCCCCTCCTGGTTCTCCGATTCACGACCGATCTTTTTTACGTAACCACGGCACTGGTCTCCATCCGCGCTTTGACCCTGATAATTCATGGTCTCCAGGTTGAACGTATCGTTTCTCGCGTCCCCGGAGACGGCACGGCTGCCAGCGACATACGATCGCTCCTTGCTTACGGCGGTTGGATCTCAGTCAGCAATATTGTCGGACCGGTCCTTGCTTATGTGGACCGTTTCCTCATCGGCTCTTTCGTGTCTGTTGCCGCCGTCACCTATTATGCCCTGCCTTTTGAAATTGCGACAAAATTGCTGGTCCTGGCCGGCGGCTTCGTGGGCGTGCTGTTCCCGGCATTTTCCGCAACCGTGATACAAGACCGATTGCGGACTGCAAAGATATGTTCGCGGGGCATGGCCTTTCTATTTCTGGCGATGTTCCCCGCCGTGCTCATCGTTATCTCCCTGGCCCATGAAGGTCTGTCACTCTGGCTCGGCCGGGAATTCGCCGATAACAGCTGCCGGGCGCTGCAATGGCTCACTGCCGGCGTATTCATCAACAGCTTCGCCCAGATCGCGAGTGCGCTTGTCCAGAGTGCCGGACGACCGGACCTAACCGCAAAGGCTCATCTGGCCGAACTGCCGCTCTACCTGGTATGTCTCTGGCTGCTGGTGAAAATGTATGGCGTGCCGGGGGCGGCGTTCGCCTGGTTCCTGCGCGTAATGCTGGATGGTGCGCTCCTTTTTCTTTTTGCAATCAGGCTTGTACCCCCGATGACCGCGCAGGTCCGGAACGTCTTTTTTTCGGTATGCGCGACTTTTATAGCAGCACTCGCGATCGCGCAGATGCATTCGCTCCCGCTCAAGATCGTTTTTCTGGCCGCAGCCCTTTCTCTTATCGGTATTTCCGCCTGGAAACGGCTGGTGCAGGGCGAGGACAAGGCAGGCTTGCGGGAAGCGTTCCGGGAACTAGTGCAAGGCCGGCACGAAAAAAATGCTTTTTTTGGGGAACAAGGGCGGAAGGGATAACACGGATCAATGAGTAGAACGGGAATAACCGCGACTGCAATCCGAATTCCGAGCGTTCGGCCGCTTCAGATCGCCATTTTTATCTGTCTCGTACTTTCACCGTACGTCCCCGCCTGGATGCTCTCGGCTGGAATGGTTTCGGTCGTCGTGCTCCTGGCGGCCGATCCGTTCTCGCGGGGTCCGGCCCCTTTGCTGATGCCCGGCGCCGGCTTGTTCTTTCTTATTCTCGCGGTCGGCCTGGCCGGTTCTCCGGGAAACGCGACGTATGACATTGCAAAGGACGTATGGTATGTGGGAAACGCGCTATTGACCCTGCTCCTCGGATATCTCATCGTGAGACGCACAAAGGATGTTCAAGCGATTTTCCTGACCATGGCTCTTGCAGCAGCCGTGGTCTCGCTCGCTCACGTAATGCACTTTGTAATCGATCCATCGCTGCTCCTTCAGTCTTTGACGGACATCCGGGCACAGGCTGGAACGGGCTATCTGATATCAGCGGTCGGCGTCACGCTGGCACTCGCTGATCTCCGCTTTCGGCTCGGCATTTTCCGGAGCCGCTGGCTCTTGGGGGCAGTCGCCGTTCTCTGCCTGGCCTCGATCGTTCTGTCCCTGTCCCGGACGGCCTGGCTTGTGTTGCTGACGTTGACGTCCGTTACGGCTCTGAACGTTTCCTTCAGCAATCTCGTACGCGCCGGTGCGGCGTTGATCCCTGCAATTGCCCTCTTGCTCATGGCCGCTGAACTGGATCTGCCCGCTGAAGGACCGGCTGAGAGCCCCACGTTTTCGCAAAAGGTTTCGGCCTCTCTCCGGGAGCTCCGTGTCTCTGAATACGAAACGAAAGCCGAGATCAACCGGCACTGGAGGGGGTTCGAAAGTTACCGCTCGCTTCAGGAATATGGTGCAGGCAGTACGCTCGGCCGGATCTTCGGGAAGGGATTCGGATCTTTCGTCGATCTCGGCTTTATCATGACATTGGCGGACGAGGAGTTCGATCGGATCCCGGTACTCCATAACGGCTATCTCTATCTGCTCGTGAAGACCGGCCTCGCCGGTCTCACGGCATACCTGCTCTATCTGGTACTGCTGTTCCGGAGAGGCAGACTGCTGACCTCGATGCCCGACGCACAAACCCGGTTCTCCGGTCTGCTGCTGATCGCGCTCACAGTCGTGATGATCGAAACAACGCTCGTAATCGCCGGCATGTTCAACAGGGATTGGGTCTATCCGGCCACTCTCCTGACCGGCGTTCTTCTGGGACATTCGGAATCGGTGCCGAGAAAAGACGGCCGCGGACACGACGACGGTGCCGCAGCGCCGGGAGCAGCTTGAATGGAGAGCCCCAAGGTGTTCATCGTGGTCCTCAACTGGAACGGTTGGCAGGACACACTCCAGTGCCTGGAATCCATTTACCGGGTTTCCTACCCGAACTACCAGGTGGTGGTCCTTGACAA
>MHEA01000185.1:2472-5901 GCA_001805085.1 Nitrospirae bacterium GWC2_57_9 | reverse complement strand
CGGGACCAGATGGTCCTTAATGGCGTCAGTGTGAATTTTATAATTTACTTTGGCGAGTGTGCGCTGAAAACTCCATTCGAGTTCCTTCGTGCGGTATTCTTCTTCCTTGAGCCTCTGGAACTCCTTGATAAGGTATAATTTGAACTCGGGGCTCAGCCAGGAACCGAACTCGAAAGCGATGTCCTTATGCGCGAACGTGCCGCTTCCGTATCTGCCGGTTTTCGCCATGATGCCCACAGCGCGGGTTTTTTCAATCCATTTTTTAACTGACAGGGTAAACCGGTTCAGACCTGCTTCGTTTTTAATTCCCTCGAATTCGGGGGAATTAAAACCAGGGTTATATAGCTGCTCCCAAATGCCGATGAACTCAATCGTGTTCTTATTTCGCAGCCATTTTTCAATTAAGACAACACCGTCTTCAAAGTTGCGTGCCATATCGGTCAGGGATATGTAATCTTGTTGGTTCTGTGATAAAACGGTGATTTCTGAGCCTTTTACGTTGATAGTTTGCTTTTTCATCGAACAACTCCCTGATGTTGCTCCCGCAGCAAATCGCCTTCAGGCAGATTAAGGAAGTCAAGAACGTAGAGGTCTTTAATGGCGTCCATGGGGTTTTGTAAAATCTGCCCCTGCAAACTCAGTTCCATGAGCCCGGCTTTATTCCTGCTTTTGAGAAGCCGGGCGAACAGAAGGCTGTGTATCTGATGTTCGAGATGCGCAACACTCCAGACTTCTTTTTCGGCTTCTATTTCATAGAAGAGGCGCTCATTCCTGTGTTCAACTTTCATCAAAGCGCGGTAATGCGACCACCCAAGGTTGGGAGAAAAACCTCGTATCCGGCCGGTCGTTTCAACTGCCGGCGACAAATCAGCCAAAACGCCACGTGACGTGTGGCGAATCTCCGACACGCCGGATTCGCCACATGGCATGTGGCGAATCTCCGGGGCTCTGTCCGCATATACCTGAAAAAAGGTCCTGAAATATCGCAAGTTCGTGATCGAAAAACCCTTGCCGTATCGTTGCGTCAGTTTCGCCGAGAGGTCCTCTATGACCTTCTCTCCGTACTCAGCCCTGTTTCGTCCCTTTTGAAGCTCTTGAATGATCTCCCGCCCGATCAGCCAGTAAGCTATCACCATATTGCTGTTCACGGAACGGACGACGCTGCAACGTGCCTGCTCCAGAATGGCAACTACGCGGTCGAATAGTGCGCGGCTCTGATTGTGTCCGGCCGAAACATGATGACTTACGTTTACTAGCGAAGATCCTCGTTCAAGACCGGGCGTTTGTGATTTCTTTTTCAGCTTTTGCACCATCATGCCTCTTTACCGAGTTTCCCTCTATAACAGCTTGCAGAGCCCGTCAATTACATGCTTTTGAATCCCATCTGCAAGGCGCTGAGCACTGGCTTTAGCCGCGACTTCCAGTTTGATAGTCTCCAGTTTTGTGAGAACATCCAGCTTTGCCACCTTCTTTTTAAAACCCGCGGGAGTCAACTCGCCTGCCGCGAGCATGACCGTCCAGCGTTCGACGTTTTCCGCCTGCATCCTGACAAATTCCGATTCGTCTTTCTTGGCTGAAATGATAAGTTCCTTCAGCTCTTCCTTGGCCAAGGTCGCTGTCTTATCCACGAAACCATCAATGTAATCCGTGAACTTGCTCATACAAGTCTCCTTATTCACCGCTGAGACGCGCCTTCCTCAAAATGAAGGGCGATTCAGTACAAAAAATTCTCTTCTCCCGCAGAGGCGCTGAGACGCAGAGAAAATCATTCTTCAAGGCCGTTAACACACCGGGTAATCCCTGATTTCATTAAGGCCTCGCCGAAATTCAGAAGGTACCCGAGTTTACATCCTGTCAGCCGCAAATATGTCTGTACTTGCTTCTTGTGCGCGGCTGTCACCCGTTCGACCGACTTCAGTTCCACGATAACTTTCTGATCGACAATGATGTCTGCCCGGAAGCCTTCGTCGAACCTGATCCCTTTGAACTCGATCGGCACGCTCACCTGGCGCTCAACCTTCAGACCTTTACTCTGCAATTCTCCGGCAAGAACAATCTCGTAAACAGTCTCAAGAAGCCCGGGGCCGAGTTCCTGATGTACGGCAATGGCCGTCTCGACAACGATTGTTCCTATCTCGTTTTCCCGCATTCCCTGCGCCTCTGCGTCTCCGCGCGAGTCCCCTATTTATCCCTGTTTTTCAGGTTCTCGGTCGAGATGGCAATATCGAAGGCCTGCCCGAGAACTACCGCCGCTTCCCGAAAATATTTCGGGCCGAGTATCCCGTTTCCGTTTTCCCGGTAGTCCGCGATGTCCTCGTTCAGCAATTTCCATATCTCATCTAACTGCTTTATGGTGTCGTTGTTTGCCTTACCTTTTCCTATTTCATACTCCCGAGCTTTCCGGAATTCCAGCGTGATGTTTTCTATGTTCGCCTCGTTCTGAGCAACCGGCCTTGTATCAAATGTTTCTACAAGTGTCATGGCCTCGGCTTTGAGATCGGTCAGATTTTTATAGGTAATCGCGTCGCGGTAGGAAATAGGGATGGCACAACTTGTCAGCGTGAAACTATAACGCGGTAAAGGGTTCTGGACTTGCGCCCATTTGCGCTCGGTTTTAAATACGATGATCTTTTTCTGGATGGATTCTAAATCAGCCATAATCCTCCATAAACGATTTAGTGCGCAAATCGTTGAATTCTTGAAGAGATTACTACAAACATTTGCAAATGTCCAGAAAAGAGATGGGATGGCAAGTGCGGACAGTTACAGAGAAGCGACGAGGTGGCGCGGGGACAGTCAAGCGGCAACGATTATAGAGTGAAACTTACAATCATAACGATTCTCTGATCAATGAGGGTTTCAGGAAGAAATCTGCGTTAGATAATTGATTATTCTCCTCCCCTGCCTTCAAAGCCAGGCAATGCCCCTTGCATTGATCCGACCAATCCCTTTGTGAGTACGTTTGAGAGGCTGCGGGCAGCGGACCCGTCACGGTCGAGAATCGGATTATAGATCGTAACGTCGATTCCCGCCACTTGCTGAGAGGCTATCAGAATCCCGAGCACTTCGGCAAGTTCCTCAAGGCTGAGGCCGCCGGGCATGCGGTAATCGACCGCCGGCATGACAGCATCGTCGAGCACATCGGCGTCCAGGTGTATCCAGAAGCTTCTTATCGGTTTTTGGCGCAGCCAGGCGAGAGCGTTGTTCGTTGCCGTAACGACCCCAAACTGCCGGACGTCGTCCAGGCTGAGGGCCAGCATCCCCGTCTGCCTCACATCGGGGCTGCCCTCACGTTCAGCCTGGACCGCATCCCGAAAGGCGAACACGACAGTGTCTTCATCCCGCACAAGCGGCCCCTGCCCGTCGATATCGGCAAGCATGCGCGGCCCCCGGCCGGTCACGAACGCGAGGTCCATGGATGCAGCCTCA
>MHEA01000185.1:2255-2381 GCA_001805085.1 Nitrospirae bacterium GWC2_57_9 | reverse complement strand
TCCCGATCAGGATGCTGCAGTCGCCGCCGAGTACAATTGGTACACGGCCGGATCTGACAAGGCGGCCTACCTCTTGAGCCAGCCTCTGTGAGTATTCCCGGATTGCTGGAGCGTTCAGCACAGGCG
>MHEA01000185.1:2057-2248 GCA_001805085.1 Nitrospirae bacterium GWC2_57_9 | reverse complement strand
GTCTTTCCGGGGATCGAAGCTTGGAGCCGCTACAGTCCCCTCGAAGGAACCTCCCAGCGCATCATGCAAGCCTGCGGTACGCAAAGCATCCGGAAGGCGCTCCACTCCCCTGGTCCTGAGGCCGAGAACTGAAGGCGCATGAATGATGGAGAAAGGGAGCATTCAGGCAGCCGTCGACAGCAGCGTATTAA
>MHEA01000185.1:471-2049 GCA_001805085.1 Nitrospirae bacterium GWC2_57_9 | reverse complement strand
GCCGGCATGGGTTCACTGAACAAGAATCCCTGCACCGCGTCGCATTTCTTCGCTCTGAGAAATTCTAGCTGTTCTTTCTTCTCGACCCCTTCGGCAACAATGTACAGCTTGAGGTTCTTGCCCATGGCTATCACGGCGCTCACGATGGCTTGATCTCCGGGTTCCGACACGACCCCCTTGACGAAGGATTTATCGATCTTGATCTTTCCGATGGGAAGCTTCTTCAGATAATTGAGCGACGAAAAGCCCGTTCCGAAATCATCGATGGCGATCCCGACACCCATTTCCCGGAGTCTGTCCATGTTCGATACCGCCCGTGCAATATCGAGCATGGCGTTCGTTTCCGTAATTTCAATTTCCAGATAGGTGCTTTCGAGGCCTGTTTCAGCCAGTACCCGGGATATGTTCTCGATCAGGTTGGGATCGTGCAATTCCCTGGCAGAGAGGTTTACGCTTACCGGGATGTGCATCAATCCGGCCTTCTGCCAGGCCTTGTTCTGGGCGCAGGCGTGCTGGAGGACCCAGAGATCGATCTTCGCGATGAACCCGTTTTCCTCGGCAATGGGCAGGAATTGTTCGGGCCTCAGCAGGCCGAGATCCGGGTGTTTCCACCGGACCAGCGCTTCCAGGCAGTCGATCCGCCCCGTTGCAAGGTTTATCTGCGGCTGGTAGTAGACCAGGAGTTCGTCGCGCTCTATGGCTTTTCTCAGGCTGTTTTCCAGGATAAGATGCTCCACGGTCCGCTTGTTCAGCAGGGCGTTGAAGAAGTGGTAGCTGTTCCTGCCCGCCTCCTTTGCCTGGAACATCGCGTTATCGGCGTTCTTGAGCAGCGTGGCCGGATCCTTTCCGTCTTCGGGAAACATGCTTATGCCGAAGCTCAGGGTTATGTAGAATTCATGGGAACCGAGTTGAAAGGGAGCATTCATCGCGGCGATGATCTCCCTGATGTTTATGACCACGTCTTCGGGGCGCTGATAATCGGAAAGCAATATTGCAAATTCGTCGCCGCCGATCCGGGCGATCGTGTCGGATTGACGAATGCAGGAGCGAAGCCGGGCGGCTGTCTCCGTCAGGAGTTGGTCGCCCGTTGAATGGCCGAGTGAATCAACGACATTTTTAAAACGATCGATATCAAGGTACAGGACCGCTATTTTATATTCGTTGCGCATGGCCTGGGTGATCTCCAGGTCAAGGTACATGAGGAACATGTCCCGGTTCGGCAAGCCCGTAAGGGTGTCATGATAGGCCTGATATTTCAGTTTCTCTTCGGCCTGCTTGCGGACCGTGATGTCCTGGACATTGACTATCCGGTACAATAAGTCCCCCTTGTCCGCCGTAACTGAAGTGATGTCGATCAGAACGGGAAATTCCGATCCGTCCTTTCTCAGGTGCATCGATTCCCGGGAGGAGGAATGATCCTGCGCGCAGGACAGGCAGTCACCGACGAGCTTCAATCCGTCCGGCGCAAAGAGGTCGCTGATCGGGCGGTCCTTCAGCTCCTCGGGGCTATACCCGTGCATGCGGGCCAGGGCCGGATTCATAAGTTCAATGGTGTTGTTTGCCGGATCGAGCACGGCC
>MHEA01000185.1:0-460 GCA_001805085.1 Nitrospirae bacterium GWC2_57_9 | reverse complement strand
GACATTGCTGAACACGGACTCCCATCTGCGCTGAACGACGGTGTCCTGTTTCCGGTCCGTGATATCCGTCGCGATGCAGGCAGTACCGTAGACGACACCATCTTCGTGGAGCGGAAATTTCATGCAAAAATAAAGCTTTTTTTCATTACCGATGGTCAATTCCTGCTCGAAATGCACGGACTTCTTTTTTTTCAATACGACATCATCGTGTATCTGGACCGCTGTGAGAAGGCCGGCAGGCAATATTTCGAAGTCCTTTTTCCCGATCACTGCGTCACCGTCCAGATCGAAAAGCCTGCTGAACATTTCATTCACGAGGATCAGATTGCCGTCGATATCGCGAAAACAAATGATCGCCGGGCATTTGTTGACGAGAGACCTCAGGAGCATGACATTTTCCCGGAACTCAGGGAGCGTGGGTATCTTGCCGATTACAGGGACCTCTCCGTCTTCCCTGTTT
>MHEA01000184.1:5622-6086 GCA_001805085.1 Nitrospirae bacterium GWC2_57_9 | reverse complement strand
TCGGTCGTGACCGTAGCGGTTGGCGTGAAGTTGCCCGCACCGGCTACGCTCATCCCGAAGGTGACGCTGAAGTTTGGGATGGGGCCGGAGGCATCGCTGACCGTGGCGCTGACCTGCGTATTGCCGCCGTTTACAATAGTGGTTGAACCGAGGCTGACGAGCACGGACGTGGGAATACGCGGTGGATTTCCGATCACAATGTTGGCACTCCCACTGACCGTGCTGGTGCCCACGGTCACCGAAGCGCGTATCGTGGCATTTGCGTTGATCGATGCCCCGGCGGTGAACGTCGTCACAGCCTGGCCGGCTGCATCGGTGACAGCCGACGCCGGAGCAAAGGAGCCTGCCGTTGCGCTGATCACTGAAAAAGCAACACTGACGTTCGGAATGATCCTTGAAGCGGAATCCGTAACTACGGCCGTGACCGTCGCTGCTCCGCCGGAAGAAATGGTAGATGATGAAAG
>MHEA01000184.1:3421-5601 GCA_001805085.1 Nitrospirae bacterium GWC2_57_9 | reverse complement strand
GTCTCCGGTGTTTGCATTAGCAGGAGGGGGGGCGACTTTATCCACGCTGCAACCAGGAACGAAGGCACCCAGAAAGGTACAAGCGAGGAATATTCCCGATATTCTCTTAATCATAAAGATGACCTCCAAAAAGGAAACGACCCCTTTTGACGAAAATACTATTCAAATTTAAGAACGGCCGACACGGACGCCGTGCCGGATACGGCATAAAGCGTGTCTTCGAACGAGGAAGTACCTGCGGTGATTTCGATGGAAAATTCCGCCACACCGTATTCGTTTGTCTGAGCTTCATATCCGGAATCTATTGCGACGTTCGGCTGCTGAGTACCGTTCGGGTACCAGTAAAACTGATATAGAGCCCCGGGAGCAGGCGCAGCGAATTGGCCGTAAATGCGGATACGGGCGTAGGGGATGGGGGTTTCATCCGCATACCTTGCAATTACTCTGAAATTTTGAGCAGTATCGCCAGGAATGCCCTTAAAGGTTACGGACGCCGGATCAAAAACAAGAATGGATCCGTCCGGAACGGAACTGTGGTCACCACAGCCCTGGAACAGGGAAACCTGACATATCAGCAGAACTAGTAACAGCTTTGCTGCTAATTTCATGGTAAAACCTCCAACGGTAGATAAATATGCAAGCGAAATGCCCAAAAAAAACCCTTATTTTTCACTAGGAATACGTACACCAGATTCCAAACAAATGTATTTTCTGGAATGTCTATGTAATGAATTCCACAAAAGCTTCAACTTCGGCAGGAATGGTGTCTATATGATCTGACGCCTTAAATAACTTCCTGCTTGACGATACGCGGAGTTATGAAAATCAGAAGCTCGCGTTTGTCCTCCCTGACGGTCTTCTTCTTGAACAGCCAACCGATAAGGGGAATGTCGGCAAAAAAGGGCACCTTGTTGATTGTTTCACCCCGGTCGATGATCAGGATGCCGCCGATGACCGCCGTCTCCCCGTCCCCGAGCAATATTTCCGTCGTTGCTTCGTTCTTCCTGATGGAAGGCTGACCGGAAGCGCCCAGGAGGGACGTATCGGGAGCATTTTTAGTGGCCTGTATCTTCAGGAAAACTTTGTTGTCCGGCGTTGCATGGGGAGTTACCACCAAGGAGAGCTTGGCGTCGATGAACTGCACCTGCGTGCCTGAAGAAGACGTGGTCGAAAAGGGTATGGAGATACCTTGCTCTATCTTGGCCTCTTTGTTATCGAGCGCGCTGACTCGGGGGGTGGATATCACTTTGCCTTCACCGGTGGATTCGAGCGCGGAGAGCACAAGATCAAGGTTTATGGCTTTGCTGAGCGAGCCCAGCGAGATGCCGAGCGAGGCGCCCGAGCCACTGCCTGTGGCTGCAGGCATGTTCACGATATAGTTCCCGGCACCCGAAGCCGTGGGTCCCATCATCCCGCCGCCGGTCACTCCGACCGAATTGGGGAACGTCAGCCCCGTGGAATTGCCATGGGCCGCATTTGCGTTGTACTGCCCCCCCCACTGAACACCAATGCTCCGGTTGAAGTTCGCAGATGCCTCAACGATCCTGGCCTCGATCATGATCTGCGGGATCGGTTTGTCCAGCAGTCTGACCAGGGTGAGAATTTCCTCAACGTTACGCGCGATATCCTTCACTATGATCGTATTGGTCCGTTCATCCACGACGGTCTCTCCCCTGGCAGACAGGGACTTCTTGAGTGTGGATTCTATGGCTTTTGCCGTAGTGTAATTGATCGATACGATCCTCGTGGTCAGGTCTTCAGCCTTCTTTTTCGCTTCCTTCGCCCGGCTCTCTTCCTCCGCCTCTTTGGTCAAGGCGGCCGCCGAGGCGATGCGGATGATGTTGTCGTCAATGGCATACCCCAGGCCGTTCATTTTCAGGATAATATCCATGGCCTGGTCCCAGGGTATATTCACCATGCGGACGGTAACCTTGCCCTTGACTTCAGGAGATACGATCATGTTTAAATTGGCAACATCGGCAAAGAGCCTGAGAATATTAATGAGGTCGGCATCCTGCAGGTCGAGCGATATGCGCCTTCCCGAATACTTTGCGACTTCAAGAGCCGATTCCGGAGAAAGGGGATCGAAGCGCGAACCAGACATTGCCCGATCCGTCTTGACCGTCAGTGATGTTGCCGGCGGTTCAACAGGCGGGGTCGAAACGGGCGGGGAGACTGCA
>MHEA01000184.1:2755-3341 GCA_001805085.1 Nitrospirae bacterium GWC2_57_9 | reverse complement strand
GTGTACGTCATGGGCCTGGTAAGATCGAGCACAATACGCACTTTCTGCTCGGGTGTTGCGTGCTGGCCGACGCGAACCTTGTCTAGACCGCCCTTCCGCACAGGAATAACGCTCGGTCTGACCCTGCTCCGGGCGCCCAATATATCGATAACCAGTCTTTTGCCTTCCAGCATGAATGTGTTCGGAACCATCGTTCCGTTCCCGGCGATCACGACCTTGACACCATCCTTGCCGGCATTCGCCCGGACCGCGGTGACCACGGATGCAGTTCCTTTTTCCGCCTTTTGGCCGCTCTCGCCGTCGGCCCCAGCAGCAGCCTGTTCCCCGGGTGCAACAACCGCTGCCGCCGGCAAGGGGGCCGCGATGACCGCTTCCGGAGAAGGCCGCACGTCCTCAGCCGGTTTGGCAAGTTCGATGATCAGTTTCCCGCCCGCCTGATATACTTTGCTGTCCACGCTGGCAGTAAGACCTATCTCCAGTCTGCCCGTACTGTCGATCTGGCTCGGCACGATGTCAAGGACCGCCCCTTTCGCCACGGAGATTTTTTCCTGCAGCTTTCTCACATCGGCATCGGATATGTCGATGA
>MHEA01000184.1:0-2722 GCA_001805085.1 Nitrospirae bacterium GWC2_57_9 | reverse complement strand
TGAACTGCAGAATAGGCTCCGCGCCTTCGATCACGATCTCGGTCATCCCATCGGCATCCCGCGTCTCTATTTTCGTGATCGGGATCAAAGCACCCGTCTGCCCGGCAGATGACGGGGAATTGGCGGCACAGCCCTGGAGCCCCCCGACAAGAGAAATAATGAGGACCATCAACCAAAGGACACGTGGTTGAGCGAGTTTCATCGGGTCTCCTCCTTTTTCTTCCGCAATTCCACTATAATCTCCTTGCGTTCGACTTCTCCGGTATAGGTTTTGTATTTTTCTTCAATGATCATTCTGTTCGGGGTTATTTTTTTTACGACTCCGCGGTTCATCCCGATTACAGTGCCGGTCCGGACGAAATACCCTTTTCCGTCGGGTCCTTCCAGCACGGCGTTGTAGCCGAAGCCGCCCCAGACGATCCCGGTCAGTTTGAATTCGCCGATGTTATACCGTTCGAGGGGGGGGCTGTCACCCCTTTTCGATTTTTTTGTCTCGCGCTCGATGATCGGAGCAAATGGATCACGCCGGCCCGCCGGGGCATAAACATAGATATCTGCAGGTTTCTGCTCGATCACTGTTGTTGCAGTCGGTGTGGGCGCCGAGGCAATGGCCTGCTTCTGAACGGGTGTAGAAGCAGGAGCGCTGGGGGCTTTCGGCTTGGGGGCATCAGAACAGCTGAAGGGGCTGACCGCAAGAAGCAGCATGATTAAAGCGGGCAGACATCTTCTGCTATTTGGTGACTTTGACTGGCGTCGCTTTTTTTGCTGGTGCTGCATCAGGTTTCTTCTCCGTTGCTGCAAATGTCATGGCGGTACAATTTACCTTGATATCAATACCGCCTGCCTTGTTCATCTTCGCACCACTCATTTTCAGGTTCAGCGTATTCACGATCCGGGTCATTTTACTTACGCGATCGAAAAAGATCCCCGTGTCATGGTAGCCGCCGGTTAACTCAAGGTTGATCGGAATTTCTTCATAAAGGCCGCTCGAATGGGGCTTCCGTTTGTCCGGACGCCAAAGCTTGAGCGTGAGCCCCGACTGACTGATAAGATTCTGAATCTGCTTCAGAAGTCCGGAAACCTCAGAACTTGGAGGAAGCTGCTCGGTCAGGAGCTTCAGGCTCTGTTCCATGCTTTTCACTTCTGCCTTGAGCTCATCGAGTTTCTTTATCTTTGCTTCGTTCGCCTGTATCGTGACCTGCAGTTCAGCGATGTTCTTCGTCAGCTTTTTGATCTCCGAGATCATCGGAATGTGCACAAAATAAATAAAAAGTCCGGCGATGACCAGGAGAAAAAAGCCAAACCCATAGATCCGCATCTTCTTGGGGACCTTCTGGATAGCTGCTGCAATTTTTTCCTGAAAAGAAGCCATTATACTCCTTTGAAGGTCAACTGCATTTTGTATTTATATACGTCTATTCCTTCCACGGTGGCCTGCACCGTTTCCTGCAGGTTAACGTCGTGCAGGTACGCAGATGTTTTCAGGTTTTCCACAAAACGGACAATATCGTTGTTCGAGAACGCGGTCCCGTCAAAATCGACCTTTCCCGCTTTTTCCGTCAAAGACACGATATTGACGCCCGGGGGCAGCGCCTTGCTCACCTCATCCATGAGGCGCACAAGAAAGTCCTGGTTCTTCTTGAGCTGCTTGATGGTATCTATCTTCTCAAGTACTTTTTTTCTTTCCTCTTCGACACTCTGAACTTCCTTGAGCATGCTTTCCTGCTGCTTGATTTTCGCTTCGGCTGCAAGCTTGGCCTGCTTGAGACCCGCGATCTTGCTGCTCAGACTTTGCCAATACATCCCCATGCCGGTGCCGGATAATGCCAGGATAAGCACGGCCAGGAGCATCTGCTGCTGAAGCTCGGTTATCTTCCTGGCCGGTTTTTTCTTGCTCGGGAGAAGATTTATCTTGATCATCGGTCCCCGGGCCTCCTGATTGCAAGCCCGACGGCAACGGCCGACTGGGGGCCCGCTTCTTCGAGGGAAGCTGCATTGAACCGCTTCGGGTCGATCTTGATGTTCTTGAACGGATTGGTGATCTCAACCGGGATCTCGATCCTCTCGCCGAGAACTGAGGTGAAATTGCCTATCCGGGCGCAACCGCCGGAGACCAGCACGCGCGAAACCTGCTCGCTCCCGGTGGTGGACCTGAAAAAATCCAGCGATCGCTGGGTCTCGGCCACGATATCCTCGGTTACCGACGACATGACGCCGGCGATCTGGTCTGCCTCCGCCCCGTCGACCGACTCTCCCCGTTTCACCTTTTCGGCATCTTCATAGGTAAGGCCGAACTCACGCTGAAGCGCCTCGGTATACCGGTTGCCGCCGACGGTAATGTCACGAGTGAAGATGGACGTGCCGTCCTTCAAAATATTGATGTTCATGACGGAAGCGCCGATGTTGAACAGTGCCGTGATCCCCGCCTCCTGCTCATAGTTCAGCTCGTACATGTTCGCCAGGGCAAAGGCATCTACATCGAGGACAACCGGTTCCAGGCCGGCCTCTTTGACAAGGTTGACATAGTCGTTGATCTTGTCCTTTTTCACGGCGACCAGGAGCACGTCGGCCTGCCCCTCCTGCGCCCCCTGGCCGAGTTTCTGAAAGTCCACGTTCACATCATCGATCGAGAAGGGAATATACTGTTCCGCTTCCCATTTGATTGATTCAGCAAGCTCTTCTTCGGTCATGTCCGCGACAGCAATCCGCTTGATGATCACCG
>MHEA01000183.1:19353-24079 GCA_001805085.1 Nitrospirae bacterium GWC2_57_9 | reverse complement strand
GCATTCACCGGGACGTCGTCGACATAGCCGTTGGCGCCCGCAAAGATGACAAGGATCTGCTGCTCCACGGGCATCGGCACATACTGATCCTGCTTCAGGAGCTCATACATGCGCTGACCGCGGTTCAACTGGGCCAGGGTCGCCTTGTCGAGGTCGCTGCCGAACTGTGCGAAGGCCGCGAGTTCGCGGTACTGTGCCAAATCGAGGCGAAGCGTGCCGGCAACCTGCTTCATGGCCTTGATCTGGGCGCTGCCGCCCACGCGGGACACGGAAATACCGACGTTGATTGCCGGCCTCTGGCCCGAATAGAACAGGTCGGATTCCAGGAAGATCTGGCCGTCCGTGATGGAGATCACGTTCGTCGGGATGTAGGCTGACACGTCGCCCGCCTGGGTCTCGATGATCGGGAGCGCCGTCAGTGATCCGCCGCCCATCTTATCGGACAGCTTTGCCGCGCGCTCGAGCAAGCGCGAATGGAGATAGAACACGTCGCCGGGGTATGCTTCGCGTCCCGGGGGCCGCCGGAGGAGCAGCGAAAGCTGGCGGTATGCAGTTGCCTGCTTGGAAAGATCGTCATACACGATAAGAGCGTGGCCGCCCTTGTCGCGGAAATACTCGCCGATGGTCGCGCCGGTGTAGGGGGCGATGAACTGGAGCGGCGCCGGGTCGGAGGCCGTCGCGGAGACGATGATGGTGTAATCCATTGCCCCATGTTCGGAAAGGGTCTTCACGACCTGAGCCACGGTGGAGCGCTTCTGACCGATAGCAACATAGATACAGATGACGTTCTGGCCCTTCTGGTTGATGATGGTATCCAGGGCGACGGCCGTCTTGCCCGTCCCGCGGTCGCCGATGATCAGTTCGCGCTGGCCGCGCCCGATCGGGATCATGGCGTCAACGGCCTTGAGGCCCGTCTGGAGAGGCTCGCGCACCGACTGGCGCTTCACGATGCCGGGAGCGATGACTTCGATGTGGCGGAACTCCTTCGAGGCGATCGGGCCTTTACCGTCGATGGGCTGGCCGATGCCGTCCACCACGCGGCCGACGATGGCGTCACCCACGGGGACCTCGGCGATCCTCTTGGTCCGCTTCACGATGTCGCCCTCGCGGATCTGCGAATCGTCTCCCATGAGCACCGCGCCCACATTCTCTTCCTCGAGGTTCAGCGCCATACCCATGACACCGCCCGGGAACTCGAGGAGTTCGCCGGACATGACGTTGTCGAGTCCGAAGACCTTTGCGATACCGTCGCCGACGGTGATCACGGTCCCGACCTCGGCCACCTCTACGCTCTTTTCGAAGCTGGAGATCTTCTTTTTGATGATCTCACTGATTTCCTGTGCCTTGATCTGCATCGTTACGCTCCTTCACTGAAGCATTATTTCGGAAAACGGTAAGGGCGGGTCAAACCGCCCGTAATGGATCAGCTCGTCTTCGAGCCGTTCGTCAACTGATGGCGCATCTTGTTCAACTGATTCTTGATCGTGCCGTCGTAGATGACGCTGCCGACCTGTGCCTTCGCACCGCCGATGAGCGATGCGTCCACGCGGGCATTGATGTCCACCTGCTTGCCCGTCAATACCTCGAGCTTCTTCTTGATCTCGGCCAGTTCGGCCGGGCTTACGGCCGTGGCAGTGGTCAACTGGACCGCGGCCCGGTTCTGCCGCTCGGCGAGAATGGCAAGGAAGGCCTCGTGCACGTCCTTGACGTAACGGATCCTGCCGGTCTCTGCCAGGTGCTCCACGAACCGCTGCGTTGTCTCCTGCATGCCGAGCTTCCCGGCCAGTTCCTTGATGACCGCTTTCTTGTTTTCGGGGGTGAAGACCGGGCTCGAGAAGAGCTTCTGCATGGCCGGCTGGGATTCAACGGCAGCGATAAAGGAATCGAGATCGGTCCTGGTCTTGTCGACCGCCTTTTTCTCTTCGCTCAACTCAACTAAGGCTTTGGCGTAACGCTTCGCGATGACCCTGATCATCCCTTGCCTCCTACCTTAGCGATATATTCCTTGACGATGCGCTCATGGTCCTTGGCGCCGATCGTCTCCTTGATGCTTTTCTCGGCCAGATCAACGGCCAGGGTCGACGCTTCCGCCTGGAGGCTGGTCCTTGCCTTCTGGACCTCGAGTTCGACACCCTGCTTGACCTGCGCATCGATGTCGGATACCATTTTTCTGCCCTCTTCGACGAGCGATTGCTTGTCCTGCTCGCCGCGGACGCGGGCATCCTCGACCATGCGGTCCATCTCCGCCTGAAGGTCCTTCACCTTGCGCTCCATCTCGGCCAGGGCCGCGACCGCCCGTTCCCGCGCGTCCTTGGACTCCTGCATGGCCTTCGCGATCTCGACCGACCGGTTCCTGAAAAAGTCGCGGATCGGTTTTCTCATAAAATAGACCACGACCCCTGCAATGATCGCGAAGTTAACGAGCCGGGGAAGCCAATCCCCCAGGAAGGTGATCTGTTCGTGGCCGCCCGCTTCGGAAGCATGCACCGCGGTTGCGATGGTCACGACGACCGGGGACAGCAAAGCAATCATCTTTTTCATCTGAAGAACCCTCACCGTCTACACCGCCCTTCCGAGCAGCTTGGAGGTAATTTCGTGGGACAACCGTTCCGCTTCTTTCCTGAGGTCGGCGCGGGCGCTCCCGGCTGCCGCTGCAACCTCGGCCCGGGCCTTGTCCAGCATCTCGCCGGCCTTGACCCGCTCGGCTGAGATCATGTCCCGCTGTGCATCGAGACCCTGCTGGTAAATGCCGTTAAAAGTGGCCGCCGCCTTCTGCTTGGCCTCGGCAAGGGAGCTGTTATATTGTTCGAGCAGGCTCTGCATCCGTTCCTGGGCCGCCTTGGCGTCGCCCAGCGCAGAGCTGATCCCCTGTTCCCGTTCCTGCATTATCTGGCGGATCGGCTTGAAGAGGATGAAATTGAGCGCAACGAGCAGAACGAGAAAGTTCGCCAGTTGCCAGTAGAGGGTGTAATTGATGTCTATCATGTGCGGGGAACGCCTCTCTTCCAGCAGGTTCGCCTAAGGATGGGATGGCCGACCGTTGCCGGAGATTTTACCGTGATATCGTTCTGATTGGCATCCGTCCGCGGGAAACGGGCTGCTGCCTCCCGCGGCGTAAAAAGAAACTTCTTGTTGGTAATTTAAAGTTTAAAAAAATTATCATATCGAAAATCCAATGTCAATAATTTTAGCTATAAATAATATAAATGGCGGCAGTGTTTTTGATTATAGAATAGATTGGCCGCCGAAAAGAGCGGGGAGCGGCTTCCGGCACGCACGGTCCTGATGCAAGGATAGCAGGGCGAACAATCGGTCCTCAGGACCTGGTCATTCACTACGGCCGGCTCCTGCTCTTAGATCAGCAGGCGGGCGGGTCCATGTCGAAGAGCATCGCTGATGGCGCGGAGCAATCGGGTAGACGGCACCGTTCTGCCACGAGGAACACCTTGCCGGACGCGTCTATCTATATCGTGGTTTGCGAGAAGGCCCGGTTCGGTCAGAATCAATGAAGCTCAAATTGCTTGAGCAAAGGCGACCTCCTTGCATCGCCAGACTCTTTACCACTTTTTCCCTTTCATGGAAACAGAAAAAGACGCGGGAGAGACCCCGAGGCTTCGGATCATCGCTCGGGCTAGGAGCAGGGCTTCCGATTACAAAGTGCTTTACTCTCCCGGAACGAGGTGGTAATATATTTTTCTCTCTTTTTTCGCTATGGACAAGATAATCCTAAAAGGCTGCCGCCAGCACAATCTCAAGAACATCGATCTCGAGATCCCTCGTGACAGGCTCGTCGTGATCACCGGGCTGTCCGGTTCGGGCAAGTCGTCCCTCGCCTTCGACACGATCTACGCCGAGGGGCAGCGCCGTTACGTGGAAAGCCTGTCCGCGTACGCGCGCCAGTTCCTGGGCCAGATGGACAAGCCCGATGTCGACTCCATTGACGGCCTTTCCCCCGCCATTGCCATCGAGCAGAAGACCACGAGCAAGAACCCCCGGTCCACCGTGGGGACCGTCACCGAAGTGTACGACTATCTCCGCCTGCTCTTTGCGCGCATCGGCCGGCCCACCTGCTACAAATGCGGCCGGGAGATCGCGGCCCAGACGGTGCAGCAGATCACCGATGCTGTCCTGGCGCTCCCCCGGGAAACCCGCATCCAGGTGCTTGCCCCGATCGTGCGCGGCAGAAAGGGCGAGTACAAAAAAGAGCTCATGGCGGCTGCGGCCTCGGGCTATGTCCGGGCGCGCGTGGACGGGGTCATCAGGGACCTGAACGAGCCGGTCCCCATGGACAAGAAAAAGAAGCATGATATCGAGATCGTGATCGACCGTCTGGTCGTCAAGCCCGGTGTCGAGCGGCGGCTTGCGGAATCCATCGAGACGGCGCTTCGGCAGGCCGACGGCATCGTCCTGATCAATCTGGTGGACCAAAAAAGGGACCAGCTCTACAGCGAGAAACTGGCCTGCATCGTGGACGGCATCAGCTATCCCGAGATCGCTCCCAACTCCTTCTCCTTCAACAGCCCCCACGGTGCCTGCCCGACCTGCGACGGGCTCGGCGGCCTTCTGGAGTTCGACCCCCGGCTGATCGTTCCGAATCCGAACCTTTCGCTCCGGGAAGGCGCGGTAAAGCCCTGGGCCAAACGCACCTCTTATCAATATTTTCAAATGCTCGATTCCCTGGCCGACAGCTGCGGCTTCGATGTGAACACGCCCTTCAAGGAACTGA
>MHEA01000183.1:12646-19330 GCA_001805085.1 Nitrospirae bacterium GWC2_57_9 | reverse complement strand
GCGGCCGGTCGCGGAGCAAAGGCCGTTGCCTGCAAAACCTTCGAGGGGATCCTGGCCATCCTGAAGCAGCGGTATGACGAAACGGACTCCTTCGCGACGCAATGGGAACTGGAGCAGTACATGAGCTACCAGACCTGCCCGGGCTGCAACGGAAGCAGGCTGCGCAAGGAATCCCTGGCGGTCAAAGTGAGCGGGCTGAACATTCATGACGTTACCCGGATGAGCATCAAACAGTCCCTCGCCTTCTTTTCGGAGCTGTCGCTTTCCGGCAAGGACGCGGCCATCTCCCAGCGCATCCTGAAGGAGATCCGGGAACGGCTCGGCTTCATGGTCCACGTCGGCCTGGATTACCTCACGCTGGACCGGGGCTCGGCCACGCTTTCCGGGGGAGAAGGCCAGCGCATCCGGCTCGCAACGCAGATCGGTTCTTCCCTGGTCGGGGTCCTTTATATCCTGGACGAGCCCAGCATCGGACTGCACCAGCGGGACAACCGGAGGCTCCTGGACACGCTCTTCCGGCTTCGCGACCTCGGCAACACCGTACTCGTGGTGGAGCATGATGAAGAGACCATCCGCGCAGCCGACCATGTGATCGATATGGGCCCCGGAGCCGGTATTCATGGCGGCGCCATTGTCGCCCAAGGCACGCCGGAAGAGGTCAAAAAGGTCCCCGAATCGCTTACCGGCCAGTACCTGTCGGGCAGGGCGTTCATCCAGGTGCCGAAGACGCGCAGGACGTCCGACCGCGCCATAACGGTCGTCAACGCCAGCGAGAACAATCTCAAGAACATTACGGTCCGGTTTCCGCTGGGCATGCTGACCTGCGTCACCGGCGTATCGGGATCGGGCAAAAGCACGCTCGTCGTGGATATCCTCTACCGCGCCCTTGCCCAGCGCCTCTACCGCTCGACGGAGCGGGCCGGCAGCCACAAGGACATCAAAGGCCTGGAACACATCGACAAGGTGATCGACATCGACCAGTCTCCCATCGGCAGGACCCCGCGCTCGAACCCCGCCACCTACACCGGCGTCTTCGGTCCCGTGCGGGACCTCTTTGCGCAGCTCCCGGAATCGCGCATGCGGGGTTACAAGCCCGGGCGCTACAGCTTCAATGTCAAGGGCGGCCGCTGCGAGGCCTGCGAAGGCGACGGCTTGATCAAGATCGAGATGCACTTCCTGCCCGACGTCTACGTCACCTGCGATGTCTGTCACGGCAGCCGCTACAACCGGGAGACCCTGGACATCAAGTACAAAGGAAAAAGCATCGCCGATGTGCTCGCCATGACCGTGGAGCAGGCCTTCGAGTTCTTTCAGAACGTGCCTGCCGTCCGGTCCAAGCTGCAGACCCTGCTCGACGTAGGCCTGGCCTATATTACGCTGGGGCAGTCCGCAACGACCCTGTCCGGCGGCGAATCCCAGCGGGTCAAGCTCTCCAAGGAACTCTCGCGCCGGGCCACGGGCCGAACGCTCTATATCCTGGATGAGCCCACGACAGGACTCCATTTCGCCGACACCCAAAAGCTCCTCGACATGCTGAACCAGTTGGTGGACACCGGCAATACCGTGGTCGTGATCGAGCATAATCTCGACGTTATCAAGACCGCGGACTGGATCATCGACCTTGGCCCCGAAGGCGGCGACCGCGGCGGCCAGATCGTTACCCAGGCAACGCCCGAGGATGTGGCCCGGGTGTCCGAGTCCCATACCGGGCAGTTCCTGAAGAAGATACTGTAACACAAAAGCGCCAATCGCCCGGCCATCGAATTCCAAACAATAAATAGCAAAATTGAAGCTCCCCCGGCAATGAAGGTTCGGATGGGCAGCGGGGAATGCACTCACTCCGGAATTCAAGGTCCCTTCAGCTCAAAATGTTTGAGTTTTTTCTTTTTTAGTATTAGAATCAGCTCTGACGCATTGTAAACCTTCCTCGATGCGATCTGAATCTTAAAAACCGGAGGTCGCATGAAGCGCTCACTTACTCATCTTGCCTTTGCCCTGTTCCTCCTTTCCGCAGCCGCCTGCAGCAGCACGCAGCCTCCGGCGGCCCCGGCACTCCAGGGGAACAAGGTCATCAGCACCCTGAAGGACCTCGCTTCCTTCTATCAGAAGAAGAACCTGCCCGGGTTCATGGGCCGGATCGACGAGAGCTTCAAGGACCGGCGGGAATTCGAAGGCACCGTCCGATCGGTCTTCTCGAAATATGACACCGTGCAGTTCTCGGTCCAGTACAGCAAGATGTTCATCACGATCGAGGACAAGGGCATGACGAGGGCGACGTTCAACTGGAACAGCGGGTGGGAGAGCAGCGGGGGCAGCATGCTCAAGAACAGCGGAAGGGCCATCTTCGTTTTTGAACCGAAGGACGCCAGGCTCGTCTCCATAGAGGGAAAGAACCCCTTCCTGCCGCAGGCGATTGAGACGCCGAAGCAATAACAAATTCTAATATCGAATGACGAAATCCTGGACAAAATCCATTTTTTGAAGCTCCCTGCAGCAAATGAAGGTTCGTATAGGCATCTGCAGGGAATCTCGATTCTCAGGGTTGGAACACCCTGCACTCGCGGCAAGCGCTCGTAAACGCTGGGTGCAAGTCATAATCGTATTCGCTCGCATTCCCCGCAGCCTGCAAGCTACGGGGAATGCGCTCACTCCGGAATTCAGACGATACTTGAAATTTTCCTCATTAGAACTTGTTTCGGGTTTGGAGATTCGGATTTCGGATTTACTCGCATGCACTACACGACCGAGCACATAACCACGGACTTTCTCATCATCGGCGGGGGCGTCGCGGGTTTGCGGGCAGCCGTGGAGCTGGCGCGGAACGGCGAGGTCATGGTCGTGACCAAGGATGCTCCCTCCGAGAGCAGCAGCGAGTACGCGCAGGGCGGCGTGGCAGTGGCCCTCTCCGACGAGGATGAGATTTCCATCCATTTTGACGATACGATCAAGGCCGGTGACGGGCTGTGTCTGCGAAAGGCGGTGGGCACGCTGGTCGAGGAAGGCCCGACCCGCATCCGGGAACTGATCCTGTGGGGGGCCGAGTTCGACAAGGAAGGGACGAAACTGGCCTTCACGCGGGAGGCAGCCCATTCCAAGCGCAGGATACTCCACGCTCAGGGCGATTCGACCGGCAGGGAGATCATGCGCACGCTCGTCGACAAGGTGCGGACCTCGGGCGGCGTATCGAAGATCGACTTTGCCTTCACGCGTGATCTGATCATCCGGGAAGGCCGGTGTGTCGGCGCCGTCGTCTGCCAGCAATCCCTGAAGAAGGTCCTGATCGTGTCGGCGCGCGCGGTGCTGCTCGCGACGGGCGGGGCCGGACAGCTGTATGAGCGGACCACGAATCCCGCGGTGGCCACCGGCGATGGCATGGCCATGGCCTTCCGTGCAGGCGCGCAATTGGTGGACATGGAGTTCGTGCAGTTCCATCCGACCGCTCTCTTCCGAAAAGGCGCTCCCCAGTTCCTGCTTTCGGAAGCAATGCGCGGCGAAGGCGGCATGCTCAAGAACGTGAACGGCATCCGCTTCATGGACCGGTATCACCCGGCGCGTGAACTGGCTCCGCGCGATGTGGTCACCCGCGCGATCCATTCCGAAATGATCGCGACCGGCTCGGACCACGTTTCCCTGGATATGACCCACCTGAACGCCGACTATATAACGAACCGTTTTCCGCGCATCTACCGGACCTGCAGGGACCTGGGCATCGATATTTCGTCGGAACCGATCCCCGTATCGCCCGCGGCTCATTACATCATGGGCGGCGTAAAAACCGACCTCTGGGGGACCACGAACGTCCCGGGATTGTTCGCGGCGGGAGAAACAGCCTGTACGGGCGTGCACGGGGCCAACAGACTGGCCAGCAATTCGCTCCTGGAAGGACTGGTGTACGGCGAACGGGCGGGACTTGCCGCAGCACGATACGCGCGCAAGCACTTCAACCGGCAGAGACCGCTGCTGTCCGCCGAGGCCGTCATGAAAGGTCACGCAGCCGAGAACGCTTCAGGCGTCCGCGAGATACGGGCATCGCTCAAAAAGCTGATGTGGGAGAAGGTAGGTATTGTACGGAACAGGAAAGAACTCAACGTTGCGCTCAAGCAGCTCAGGGAATGGGAACGGCTGATGAAGCGGCAAGGCCACGACCGGGCCGTCTTCGAGCTCAGGAACATGATCACCGCCGCAGCGCTCATCACGCGGTCGGCGTTGACACGCGAAGGCAGCGTGGGCGGCCATTTCAGGAGCGACTTCCCCGGCAAGGGGAAGAACTGGAGAAAGCGGACGGTTTTGCAGAAGTAGCAGACAGCGTCAGCTCCGTAACAGAGTAATAAAACGGAAAGCCCTTCTGACCGCTCAGAAGGGCTTTCTGTTTCGCGTTACCACCACCATGCCGGCGGAGGCGGTCCCCACGGCCCCCAGTAGGGGTTGGTATAGTAGTTATACGGATAATAGGGATAGACATTATAATAATCCCGCTGTTCTTCCCAGAGATAGACCTGCCTGATCTCGAACACCGGGTAGACGTAGTCCATGTCGTCTATCCTGCCCGTGTGCAAGCCCGAAAAAACGGCTGCCAGCGTCACCGCCCTTCCTTTTTTGTAGACCTCCGGGTCGAGAAATCCCCTGTCCCGGGGATAGATGGCGAGAAACCTTCCCATCGTCCGTTCGGTGTCCTTCAGATACCCCTTGGAGTCTACAGCCAGGGAAAGGACTTCCATCTGGGACCCGTTCTGGACGAACCTGGTCTGCACGATCACTCCCCCCAGGATATACAGGTTCCCTTTGAAGGCGTCCGGATTCGCCCTTAAATCAGGTAATGAAGGATTTGCTGTTCCTTCCTTCATGAGTTCCCTGTTCAGCACGGGAGCGCAGGCAAAAAGGAGCACGGAAATAGCGAGGATCATTATCTTTTTCATGATTTGATTCTTGCACGGATCATTTTCAATGTCAAGAAAGGTACATAGCTGTGCCAAGGGCTCATCCGGGCGACTGGCCGGCTTCCAGCAGGCTGACCAGGGGTTCCTCCGGATGCGGAAGACCGGCGATCTTCCAGGCAATAAGTGCATTGATGAACTTTTCCTGCACGCAATCCTTCGGCTCGCTCACGTTCCTGCAGATGGACCTCACGATCGGGAAAAAATCATAGGCCTTGTAGTAATCGCGAATGAACCTGAGCATATTGAGCCGCTCCGGGGTCAGTTCCGGAATGCCCTCCCGGGCCGCAAGCATGCGCGCCACATCTTCGCTCCAGTCCTCAAAATGAACCAGATATCCCGCTTCATCGAGCATTACTGTTTTCGGCTGGTTTTCCAATAACATAAGCACACCTCCTCTGTCGTCCGGGTGTCCCTTGTACTTAAATTGTAGGACCCTGATCGCCTGATGTCAAGGATCTGGCCGGGCTGGAGAAATGTCAGCACCAACCGCCACTGCCCGGGCCAGGCACGAAAGCCATTTACTTGGCCTATTCTGCATGTTATAGTGAAAGGACTTAAAGGAGGCAGCATGGCACCTGCTCAGAGGATCAAGCTCTTTACGCTCAGCACCTGTTCGCATTGCAACAAGACCAAAAAGTTCTTCCGCGAGAACGGCATCGACATGGAGTTCGTGGATGTTGATCTCCTGACCGGCTCCGAACGGGAGCGCGTCATGGACGAGGTGCGAAAGCTGAATCCTGACTGCAGTTTTCCCACGATCTGCATCGACGAGCATAACATCCTGGTTGGTTTCAACGAGGAAAAGCTCAAGAAGGCGCTGAACATAGCATGACGGCCGAAGCTCTTTACGAAATATTGTCGAAATACGCCGAATCCCAGGGAATACGCCTGAACAGGGACAGGGACTTCGTAATGGACATCCTGCGTGGCCTGCTTACCAACGAGAAGCGTTACGGGTACCGGTCATGCCCCTGCCGCCTGGCTGCGGCTGCAGGCGAGAAGGAAAAGGACAAGGATATTATCTGCCCCTGCGTCTACCGCGACCCCGATATCAAGGAGTACGGAAGCTGCTTCTGCGGCCTCTATGTTTCAGTGGAGTGGAACGAGGGAAAGATCGAACACCGGCAGGTTCCCGAACGGAGGCCGAAGGAGAAAAGAGTCATGTAATCCATCCAGTTATTAGATGATTAAACCGCGAAGGTCACGAAGAAATTCCACGTTTTGTCTTTGAAACTCCCTGACTGCCCTCCTTGCTGTATTCTTATACGAGTCCGGCGAATTGACCACCCGACTGTTTCCTGCTACTCTTTTAAAAAGCTCTGTTTCATCCAAACCCTGCATGTAATCCTTACTACAGTAACGAGGAGGTTTACGCATGGATACCGGCAGCTCCGAAGCTTTGGCAAACGAGGTGTCGGACGGCACTTACTCGCCGTCAATGCTCGACGACTGCACACCCGGCCTTCCCCTCGACAAAAATCCCAAGGTGATCCGCTACAGCCGCTTTTTCCTGTTCTCGAATCCGAAACCCGATCCCCGTCTTCCCAGGCCGCCTGAGTACCTTATTCTGCCGCAGCTGCGGCTCTTCAACCCGGATGCCGATCCTGACAAGGCGATCACGGAAAAACTGATCGCTCCCTTGGCGCAATCCCTCGGCCGGGACCTGCTCGATGGCCGGCCTGCCGGCGCCGGGGAAACCGGGGCAGGCAGTCTTCCCGATCCTGCAGATGCCTCGGTCAGTACGGAC
>MHEA01000183.1:4835-12637 GCA_001805085.1 Nitrospirae bacterium GWC2_57_9 | reverse complement strand
ATGATAGCCATCGAGCGGGGAATCCCCGAGTTCCGGCCCGACATGAGCGATGCCGAAGCTCGTGCGCTGTACAGCGGATGGCTGAAGGACTGGGTATCCGGGACACTGCGGGACAGGCTGGGTGATCTGATCGAGCCGTTGGAGCGCGCAGGCTTCGATTTTGACGAGCAGCTCGGACAGGAAATCAAGGATGCGAAGGCGGTACCGGGTGTGCTGGCGGATGTTCTGAAGAAGGTCCTGCTGCCTTCACCCTATCAGCCGTTCAAGAATCCCTATCCCCATTTCGCAGTCTGTGCCGTATTCACCCAGGCCTGGGAGCACAAGGGGTATACCCGGGGTGAACTGATCAATTCCATCAGTCTTGCGCCGGGCGAGCAGCTGACCCTCGAGGTCCATTCCTGGGACAAGAGCACGATCAAGACCGAACAGGAGCTGGCCGCCGAATCGGAGATGCGGGTCAGCGAGAATTTGACGGAACGGGACGCCAGGACGGTGGGGCGGCAGGTCTCTTCGAACTTCAACATTACCGCTACGATCCCCCTGGAGGGCGGCGGGTCGGTCACGCCCGGCGCCGGACTGACGAACCAGGTCAGCCAGACACTCAACCAGACGCGGGAGAGGACCGTCCAGGCCTCGAACACGATAAAGAACATGCGCAAGCTCAGGATGGAGGTCTCGCGTGAAACGGGACGTGATCAGAAACAGACCCGGACGATCGCGAACACCAACCGCTGCCACACGTTGAACTGCCATTATTTCGAGATCATGAGCAACTACGTCGTGACAACTGCGCTCGCATCCACCCGGCTCTGCCTGCTCCTGCCCAACCCCCGGTTCAAAATAACGCCGGCCTGGGTGCTCTGCCATCAGGATGTGCTCACGCAGGCGCTCCGGGACAAGGTCTTCCTGCCCGGCTTTGACGCGGCCAAAACGCTGGAGACGCAGGCGCGGTTCCTGGAGCTGAAAAAGGAGGAGGCAAGGGCGGCGGGCGACATGGGCAGTTCGCTCCAGAACGAGCTGAAGACCCATGTGGAGGCGATAGCCGGTTCCTACGGCAGACTGATCGCCGCGATCGGCAAAGTGAAAAAAGCGGCGAGCAGCTGGGAATGCAAGTCAGCGGCTTTGTTGGGCGGCAGCTTCGGCTGGGCCGCCTGTGTCGCGGCCAAATGCCGTATAACCGTGCTTCGCCGGGTCCTGTATATGGCCCTCATCTATGCCGACCGCCCGGCGATCGACGCTTTGAACAAGCTCAAGGACGAAAAGGCTTCTGCGAAACCGAGCGAGGCGCTCAAGAGTTTCTTTGCCGCGGTCACCCCGCGCGACTTCCAGTACAATGCCGTCACCTCCTCGATCGCCAAGGCCCTCGATTCGATCGGGATCCCAGGATCCCTGGTGGACGCGCTTCTGCAATGGGGCCTTCTCTCCTTCGTGGACTTTTCCGCAGACGACGCGGGAATGTACAATAACGTGAAGGCCGCGGCCGCGAAACTGGATGAAGCCTGGACCGCAGCCGGCGAAACCGCTGCCATGAAGGAAGGCTTCTCCACGATGGAGATCGCGGAGGCCGAGGCCGTATTCGGCCAGCTCGCGTGCCATATCGAAGACAACTGGCTCCACTATATGCAGGCAATCTGGCTGCGGCAGAACGCTGACCAGCGCTTCCTGAAACTACAGGCATACGGCAGGATCGCGGCCATTCTGGACAACGACATCCTGGGCTTCGTGGCCCACAAGGCGGCCTACCCGGTATCCGATCCAGGTGCCGTGAAGGCCTGGGTGGACATCGAGGCGGAAACGAAGAACCTGCCGACCGGTCCCGGGGAGCCGCAACTGATCACGCTGCCGACGCAGGGGACGATCCTCGAAGCGGTCGTCGGGAAATGCGACGCCTGCGAGGACTTCATACAGAAGAGCAGGATCCTCGATCTGCGGACCCAGGAAGCAAAGGCGCGGGAGGAGGAGACCGAGGCCAGGCGCCGAGAGCTGCGGGTCGACGCGCAACCGCCGGATTTGAGCGACCCGCTTTGCTGCACAAAAGGAAGCGTCTCGATAAGCATCAACGAACCAAAAAACACGCCGGAGCAATAGATGATTGTACCCCCGGAAAAAAGACGGAGAGACATCTATCAAGCCTTTGTGAAGGACGTTTTCAATGAGAACGTGGAAACGGCCCGTGAAGAGGCGAAATCGACAGAGGAGGTCAAGATACCCGTTCAGAAGCGGCCGCTTCTGGATAGGCGCGTCATCTTCTCAGATCATGATTTCGCGGAGGATTCCTTTCTGAAAGTCCTGGTCTCTTTCCCTCCATACGAGCAGGATGTGAAAAACGGACTGGAGAAACTGGCCAATACCGCTTCCGGAAAGTGGCTGCTGAACACCCTCTCGCTGATGTTTTTCGATTCACAAAAAGGAGAATACACGGTAAAGGTCTATCTGTGGTTTAAGGAAGAAATCCAGGTGGGCGTGGACACAGAATGCGGGGAGATCAAGAGGCTGGACCCCAAGCTGACCGAATACTGGTTATATCTGAAAATTTACCGGTGGACGGGGGAAAAAGTCTATGCCATGGGGGAAAAATTGCCTCCCGGCCAGACCAGTATTCTCCGCTGTGGAGACAAATGGCCGCCTGTCATCATTGACGAAAAGAACAAGGATTGGGTGATGCGCGTCTGTTTTATCGACGACAATGCTGCGATGATGGCCGAATGTATCTATCATGAGCTCCTGCACGTATGGTTCATAAAGGGCGGCGCCGACAAGGAACGACAGGAGAAGGGGTTGAAAATTCCGAAACGGAAATACCGGTCCGGGCATGAAGAGTACACGCTCGGGAAGTTCGATCAGGATTTTCACGATAAATTAAAGGAAATGAACGCAGAGCTCAACAAGCCGTTTGCAAAGGAACTGGAAGCCGTGCTCAAGGAATCGGGAAAATGAAAGGCGGCGGGTTGAAACAGTTTATCGGCGACATTCATCGAATCACTGAGGCTGACCGGGCAGACGCTGTGGACGGAGCTCCTTATATGCAGCCTGTCGTGCCTAAACCAAAACCTCGCGACCTGAGGTGGAACACAGGCGGGCTTGATGTGGAGTTCGCCCATACGCTGGAAGGTGAATATGATGAAGAATGGAAGAAAGGGATAATCGCAAAAGTATTCAATGTATTCGGAAGCACCACCGAAGGGAGGAAATTACTCAAGGATTTATCATCCTTCCCCATCCATCCGCAGCTCCCCGCATTAAAGAAGATTAACGTGGCCTTCCAGGATAACCTGCTGCAAAGCACTGACCCCAACGCCGATACCGACGGCCAGTTTCACCCTGCCTGGCCCGCGGAGGAGTATGCACTTTGGATAAAATACAAGAAGAATGCCCCGGGACCCGGCAAATGGCCGAACACCCCAAAGAACTGCAACATTCTCTATACCCATCGAAAAGACGAATCCGCCATGGCCGTTATTCTCTATCATGAACTGTTACATATCTGGTTTGTAAATAAGTATTGGCTGTACTTTCTTCAGAAAGGCAATACCGGACATTTGAAAGTTGAAAATTGCGAATACGACATCGTAGAAATAAATAACAAGCAATATTATCCCTTTCTCGACCGGCTGATTCTTTTTTACAGGGAAATAGACTCGAAGGAAAAGCCATGAGAACGGTCCTTCATTCTCATTCCTCCCCCTGGAATTACCTCGAAAATCGTTGACAATCCCTGCCTCGCGGCTTAGAATACGGCCCAAGCTTTTCTACCATTGAAAGAGGATGTTCATGAAGAAAAAGAATAAGGAAAAGAAAAAACAGGATATGCCTGAATTCAATTTCAAGGAGTTCACTGTTGAGGAAGGCAGGATCTACGAGGAAGCGGTGAACAAGTTCCGGGAGGCGATTGCCGCCGGGAAAGCGCTGCGCCAGGCCTATGAGAGCTATTCCGTGGAGGACAAGGAACTGGAGAAGCTGATCCAGGCGGATTTTCTGAAGATCGTGATAGCGGAACGGCACTTCCAGGGCGGGCAATCCTTCGAAGATATAGCCGCAGCGCTGGATGTCCGCGTGGAGCTCATAAAAGAGACCCATGCCCGGATGCTGCAGGAAGTGGGTGTTACTGCCGCGAACCAGTTCGGGCAGGAGTTCTCGGGCTTCAAGCCAAAGGCGAACGATTAAAAGCAAGCACCAAATTCGAAATCACAAATCCTAAATAATATCGAAACTCAAAATTCCAACTTCGGAATATTCCTGAATTCCTTCCAGCCCTGGTTATTTAGGATTTCGTGCTTAGGATTTCGGATTTGACTTACCCATATGACCTTCCTCATCGGTTTTCTGACAGGCCTGTTCGGCGGCCTTCTTGGCGTCGGCGGCGGGATCATCATGATCCCGCTCATGGTCGGTATCCTGAAACTCAATCAACACAAGGCCCATGGCACCAGTCTGGTTGCCCTCGTCTTCACCGGCATTGCCGGTGCGATTGCTTACGGCACCAACGGCACCGTGGATGTGCCTGCCGCCGTCCTGATGGCCGCGACCGCGATCATCACGGCCCGTGCCGGCGCACACTTCGCCCATTCGCTCCCCGAGTGGAAGCTCAAGCGCTCCTTCGGCGGTTTTCTCATTCTCGTCTCTCTCCTGCTGCTGCTCAAACCCTGCCTCCCCGCAGTCCATGGCTTGGAATCGGGGTGGCAGAAGGCCGTGGTTCTGCTTCTGACCGGCATCTTCACGGGTTTTTTATCCGGCATGATGGGAGTGGGCGGCGGAGTGATCATGATCCCGGCAATGGTGCTGCTCACGGGCTTCGAACAGCACCTGGCACAGGGGACCTCGCTTCTTACCATGGTCCCTGCGGGCGCAGTCGGCGCTTATACGCACTGGAAACTCGGAAATGTGAGGACAGCCCTTCTCTCCGGGCTCGTCCCGGGGATCCTGATCGGGACCTACCTCGGCGGAACAGCTGCACATCTGCTTTCGGAGGGCACGCTGCGGGTGGTATTTGCCGGGGTGCTGATCTGGACGGGGGGCAAGTATCTGAGGACCAAGCGGCATTAGAGCCGGATAAGATCCTGATGCTGATCCTCATGGGGATTGACATGGATCATCACGTCGCCCACGTTCAGGTAGCGTTCAAAGATAAGCTTCTTTACTTCCGTGGCGATCGCGTGGGATTCCCGCACAGTCATCTCGGGGTCCATATCGAGCTTGAGGTCCACGATCAGGTACTGGCCTGAACGGCGGCAGCGTATGTCATGGACATGTTCGACCCCGGCCACCCCTTCAGCGGTCTTCCGCATCGCCTCCAGCGACTCATCGGCCGGCTTGCCGTCCATCAGGTCGTGAGCAGCGCCCATGAAAGTTTGGAAGCCGATATGAAAAATGAAGAGCGAGGTCATTCCGGCGGCGACCGGGTCGAGCACGGTCAAACCGAAGAACGCTCCGGAGACGCCGACGAGGGTGCCGACCGAAGAAATCGAGTCCTTTCGATGGTCTTTCGCCACGGCAAGGATCGCGGGACTGCCCAGCAATTTGCCGGCTGCAGCGGAATAGCGGTAGAGAGCCTCTTTCGTGATGATCGTAAGAAAGGCAGCGGCCACGGCGATAATGGACGGTACCTGGTACGTTTGATCTGTGATCGCGTGTACGGATCGGGCCAGGATCCATCCGCCTGTGGCGAAAATAACGAAGGATACTACGATCGCAGAGATGCTCTCTGCCCGTCCATGCCCGTAGGGATGCGCCTCATCGAATGGCCGGCTGCCTATGCGCAGAGCAATCAGACTGGAACCCAGAGCGATGAAATCGGCGGCGCTCTCCATGCCGTCGGCAAAGACCGCTTCGGACCTGCCGAAATGGCCGGCCAGCAGTTTCATGACCATAAGAGCGGCATTCACCCAGAACCCGATCGTTATGACCCTTCCTGCACTTCCGAACCGTTCGTGCCGCTCCAACGCAGAACCTCCTGGCCGGTATGTTCGCAAAACCGGATATGAAAACTATAGCACGGATGGAACCTGCAAGTAAATATGCGATAGCGAGGAATTATATATGTGGCCGTTCAGTTGGTGCTGCCCGTAATAATCCGCCGTTTCAGTGCCGAATTCTTTCAGGTTTGTTTTCTGCATTTCGATAATAAAATACAAATGAACCAAATAAAAAGCCTGTTCTGTGAACAGGCTTTTATCGGTTTCAGGAGCCAGGAGCATCTATTCCCACTCGATGGTGCTCGGCGGTTTGGAGGAGATGTCGAAGCAGACGCGGTTCACGCCCTTCACTTCATTGATGATCCGGTTCGACATGGTGCCGAGCAGGTCGTAGGGGATCCTGGCCCAGTCGGCCGTCATGCCGTCCTGACTCGTGACGGCGCGGATAGCGACTACATTCTCGTAGGTCCGCTCGTCTCCCATCACGCCCACGGTCTTGATCGGCAGCAGCACGGCAAAAGACTGCCAGATCTGCTTGTACAGGCCGGCCTTTTTGATCTCCTCGATGACGATGGCGTCGGCCTCGCGCAGGATCCTGAGCCTCCCCTCCGTAACCTCGCCCAGTATGCGGATGGCAAGACCCGGGCCGGGGAAGGGCTGACGGTCGATGATGTCGTCGGGCATCTGCATTTCGCGGCCGATGGCCCTGACCTCGTCCTTGAACAACTCGCGGAGCGGCTCCACCAGCTTGAGCTTCATCTTCTCCGGCAAACCGCCCACATTGTGATGGGACTTGATGATCGCCGAAGGTCCCTTGAATGAAACACTCTCGATCACATCGGGATAGAGCGTGCCCTGGACCAGGAATTCTGCGCCGCCCACGGCCTGGGCCTCGCGCTCGAACACCTCGATAAAGGTGTTGCCGATGATCTTTCGCTTTTTTTCCGGGTCCTCTACCCCTGTGAGGCGCGAGAGGAACTCCTGGGACGCATCGACGTATTTGAGGTTCAGCCCCATGTCCTTGAACGAATGCTGCACCTTCTCTGCCTCGTCTTTGCGCAGCACGCCGTTGTTCACGAAGATGCAGGTTAGCTGCTTCCCGATGGCCTTGTGCACGAGAACGGCGGCGACCGAGGAGTCCACGCCGCCGGACAGCCCGCATACCGCCTGTTTGTTCCCTACCGCCTTCCGGATCTCTCCGACGGAATAATCTACGAAGGACGCCATGGTCCAGGAGGGCTTGCATCCGCAGATGGTGTAGACGAAGTTCCTGAGAATCTCCACGCCCTGGGGAGTATGAACCACCTCGGGGTGGAACTGAACGCCATAGAACTTGCGCTTCTCATCGGCCATTGCAGCAGTCGGCGAATTGCCGGTATGGGCAATGGCGCTGAAGCATTCCGGCATCTGTTCGATTCGGTCGCCGTGGCTCATCCAGACGGTGGCTTTTCCGCTCTCCCCGATGCCCGCGAAGAGCCCTTCGTTCTTATGGATGTTCAGGTCCGCCCTGCCGAATTCGCGCTTGGTGGATTTTGCCACCTGTCCGCCGAGCACGTGCGTCAGGAGCTGCATGCCATAGCAGATGCCGAGCACGGGCACTCCCAGCTCCAGGTGGGCCTTGTCGATGACGGGCGCACCGGCATCGTACACGCTGGAAGGGCCGCCGGACAGGATCAGCCCCTTCGGCTTGAAGGCCTTGACCTTTTCGAGGCCGGCGTTGTACGGGAATATCTCGCAATAGACCTTGGCTTCCCGCACGCGCCGGGCTATCAACTGGGTATACTGGGAGCCGAAGTCGAGGATCAGGATACGTTCGCTGTGGATGTCTGACACGGGAAAAACCCCTTCCTTCAAAGAGATGGTGCATATTATAGCAGGATGTCGATGGCT
>MHEA01000183.1:831-4813 GCA_001805085.1 Nitrospirae bacterium GWC2_57_9 | reverse complement strand
CATTTCTCCGTGCTTGACAATCTGCTCGTACTGCGATTATTATCAAGACATGGGCATGCCCGTGTATCAGAAACTGCAGGACAAGGCGTTGGAGCTGGCACAATCGCTCCCCCGGCCGTCGTTCTACGGGAATCACGCTGCGCTCCTGCGCCGATCGGAAGATACGCTCCTAAACCACGAACTGGTGCGGAAATGCCGTTCCTCTCTGGATGAATCACAGCTGGAATGCGCCCATGGCTTGTGTCATTGCGAGGCAGTCGCGCGTGATGCAGGCGTTATCGTTCTGCTGGAGGCGGCCGAGCTTGGCATGAGCGAGGCAGAGGCGGATCCGCTCTTTGTCACAGCCATTGTCGCGGGTCTGCTCCACGACATCAAGCGCAAGGAACAGGACCATGCAGTGCGGGGCAGCATCGAATCGGAAAAAATCCTGACGCGGATCGGCGTGGGTCTTCGCGAACGGCAGTATATAGCGGACGCCATCAGGAACCACGAGGCTTTCCAGGAGACCTTTGACCGTGATGACACTGCCGGGAGACTGGTGAGCGACGCGCTCTATGATGCCGACAAGTTCAGGTGGGGCCCGGAAAACTTCAGCGTGACGCTCTGGTTGATGGTGACTTCCCGGAACACCCCGTTGGAAGCGTTGCACCGGACCTTTCAGGAGAAGATGAAAGGCATCGAGAAGATCAAGGAAACATTCCGGACCGTCACCGGAAAACGGTACGGCCCGGAATTCATTGACCAGGGGATCACGATCGGGAATGCCATCTATGATCAGATGACCATCCTGCTTAAGCGGGACCGGTAAGGACGTCGAAAAGGCCGGGGCGGGAGCTTAATCGCTGTCGCCGATCTGGCCCTTTTCCTTATTCCCGTACACTTTTCTCAGGACCGCATCGGTTCTGTCCTTCCGGGCTTCCGGAACTCCGTCTCTGATCTTGAGGGTCTCTTCGGCGAACATTGCCGACCGGAGCCACTCGAATCCCAGCTTCAACAGCTCCGCGTCGTCGGTCCGCACCTTCTCGATCCGCTCCTGCGGGATATCGTAGGTCTCGAGGAAGCTGCTGCCGAACACGAATTCCCTGAAATAATCGGTATTGGTGGTGACCATGAAGAACATCTGGTTCTTGATCTCGGGGAACTCCCGCTCCCCGAAGGATTTTTTCTTGATCAGGAGCTCCATCCAGCCCCGGTTCATGTCATCGTAGAGGTCCGCCTGCTGGTCCTTACGCCATTCGTCAATGGTCCATTCCTTCTCTTCCTCGAAACCCTTGCAATGGTCTTCCTTGGTCATGAAATAGAACTCGTCCTTGCCGCCCTCTGCGTCCTTTTTTCGGAGCGTTGCCATGCCCACCGGGTAGTAACGGCATATGTTCGGCCGGTCCTCGTACACGTTACAGCCGTCGGGTGTCAGGAACGGACAGCTCTTTTTCTCATCATTTTTCATCTTGAGCGTGATCACCGGCAAAAGGGTCTTCGCCAGGATCTCGATCTCGCCATACTGGTTGATGAAATCCTCTGTGGTCATGCCCAGGCGCTTGCGCAACCGCAGGAGGTCATAGGGCGGCAGCACGATATTGATGTTGCTGCAGCAAGCCGTAAAACATCTCACCCCTTTATGGCAGCGGAACCTGAACCTGCTCTTTCCCGTCAGCTTGACGGGGACGACCTTGTCGCTTTCGCTCTTTTTGAGCGGTTCGATATCAAAATCCACCGCTTCCATCTTTTCTTTCTTCTTCTTTGTCATGAGAGACCTCTTCATCATGTATTAAACCACGGAAACACAGAGGCACGGAGTAAGGGTGAAATCTTCAGGCGATTTTTACTCCGCACCCCGAATTCCGCACTGCCTCACTTCATCCACTCCAGGATCTCGTAGTGCTGCTTTCTGAACAAATCGACGCCCTCATGGTCCGGCCCCAGGATCCGCCTGAACCGCTCGAGTGCTTCGTAAAACGGCATTTCCCGCACGCCGCTGATCAGATTGTCTGCGTAGGAAACTATCCTTTCCTCCCTGGTCAAGGGCAGATAATCCTTTTCCGGCAGCCCCAGGCGAACGGCTTCCGAAGCAGTGATGCCTGCCCCCACATGGCGTTCGATGATCAACAGGAGCTGCTCGGAGAATCCCAAAGAGCGCCCGATATCGACGCCGGCGACCGCATGCCCGATATCGGGCGTCCTTGACCTGCCGATATCGTGGAGCAATGCCCCTACACGGACCAATTCTCCGTCCACCGGACCCTTGATTCGCTCGGCAATGGAAACGGCCATGACAGCAACTTTTTGGCAGTGAGCAACAACATCCGCCGGGCAGCCGGCCTTGATCAGGAAATCAACTTCACGCATAAGCCGCTGAATAATACCATAATTCTGTGAAATTACAAGGTACAAGAATCAAGACGAATTGCCCCGATCCCGCGTCCCCATCCGGCGGAATGCTTCATTTACCCTTCACGAGATGATGCTCCTTTCTCCATGAGCCCGGCCAGTTTCGACCAGTCAAAGGAGAGCAGGTTCGTGATCTGTGCCCGGATGGTCCTTATCGCGCCGGAGAGGTCCCCTTCCCGTTTAAGGTTGTAAAAGGGGAGCACTGCGGCAAAAGCCCGGTCAAGGTATTCCTGGTCCGGCTGCAGCACGTCCTCACGCCTGGTATAGTAGGGGTCTTCTCCGGGGGCGCAGGGGGCCGTGAACACATTGAATTGCCTGCACCCGACCGGCCGGACCGGGTGAATAGCGCAGGAATTTTCGATCAGGAACGGACATCCCGAGGCGGCCGACAAGACAGCAAGGCGGCTCCTCAGCAGGTCCCGTGCAGGACCGGAGATCTTTTCCGAAGCATACCAGTAAATCCCGACGATTTCATGGGGGTACAGGGGGAGGTCCTTTTGATGCACGCAGCAGTTGCCGCACCCCTTCCCGCAGGCCAGTTTTTTCTTCTGCTTCTTTTCCGCGTTCCTCACCGCGACCGCCACGCCTGTATCAGCGATCGCGTATGCGTCAAGAAGCAGGGGAAGCCAGGCCAGGCGCCGCTCGTCGTCTGGAAAATGCAGGCGGCGAGACAAACTTGTTGTCGTATAATTCTTGCTCTTTTTCATTGCATTTGACTCGAGCGGCCGTCGGGATGCATTCATGGTACCGGACGCGTTTGTTACCTTTTAACCAAAATACAACAGCCGATCAGAACGGGCAAGGGGAAATTATTCCGGCGATATAATTACCGCCAAACGGACTGGCAAAGTTCAAAAAAAAGGCTGACTCCCGACAAAGGAGCCAGCCCTCTTAATACTGCGAACAAATACTACCTAGATCAACGGCACGATGAGCAGGGCAACGATGTTGATGACCTTGATCATCGGGTTGATGGCCGGGCCAGCGGTGTCCTTGTAAGGATCGCCGACGGTGTCGCCCGTGACCGAGGCCTTGTGGCCGTCGGACTTTTTCTTGTGGACCACGCCCTTGTCGTCGGTCACGCCGTCTTCAAAGGACTTCTTGGCATTGTCCCATGCGCCGCCGCCGGAGGTCATGGCGATGGCCTGGAACAGACCGGTCAGGATCGAGCCGATCAGGAGTCCGCCCAGGGCCTTGGGGCCCATGGCGAAACCGACGACGATCGGGGCGACGACAGGGAGAAGCGCCGGGATCATCATTTCCTTGATCGCGGACTGGGTCACGATGTCAACGCACTTGCCGTAATCCGGCTTCACTTTGGGATAATCCGTCATGATCTTCGGATTTTCCTTGAACTGACGACGAACTTCATCCACCACGCCGCCCGCAGCCTTACCAACGGCCAGCATCAGACGGCCGCCATAGTAGTAGGGGATCAGGCCGCCGATGAACAGGCCGGCGATGACGAGGGGATCGGACAGATCGAATGCAACGGGGATGACTGCACTGCCCGCTGCCTTGGCAACTGCCTCGGCCTTGTGGGCGAGTTCGCGGGAATACTCAGCAAAGAGCACCAGGGCTGCCAGACCTGCGG
>MHEA01000183.1:0-814 GCA_001805085.1 Nitrospirae bacterium GWC2_57_9 | reverse complement strand
GTCGCGGACGGAAGAAGGAAGCTCGGCCATTTCAGCGATGCCGCCTGCGTTGTCCGTGATCGGGCCGTAGGAGTCAATGGCGACCACGATGCCGGTCATGGACAGCATGGACACGGCAGAGAGTGCGATGGCGAAGAGACCATATGCAGCCTGGCCTGCAACAAAGCCATTGCCGAGCCAGAAAGCACCCATGATGGATGCAACGATAACAAGTGCCGGAAGCGCGGTGGCTTCCATGCTCATGGCCAGACCTGCGATAACGTTCGTGCCATGGCCGGTGAGGCTCGCCTTGGCAATCGTCCTAACCGGTCTGAACTCCTTGCCCGTATAGTACTCGGTGATCCAGACGATGAGACCCGTCAGGGCCAGGCCTATCAGGGCCGTGCCGAAGATGCTCATGGCGGTGAATCCGCCCGTCGCCGCGGGATCCGTCCCAAGCTGCCCAACAAACCACTTGGAAACGAAGAAGAACGCGATGGCGGCAAGGATGCCTGACACTGCCAGGCCCTTATAGAGAGCGCCCATGATGTAATTGGTCTTGCCGAGTTTTACAAAGTAGGTACCGATGATGGAAGCGAGGATCGAAACGCCGCCCAGGAGCAGCGGGAAGGCGACCCAGGGGCTCTCCGGTCCGAAGACGGACTTGGCAAGCAGCATGGCGGCCACGAGGGTCACCGTGTAGGTCTCGTAAAGGTCAGCGGCCATACCGGCGCAGTCACCCACGTTGTCGCCCACGTTGTCGGCGATAACGGCCGGGTTGCGGGGATCGTCCTCGGGGATGTCCTTCTCGACCTTGCCCACGAGGTCAGCGCCC
>MHEA01000182.1:2004-5380 GCA_001805085.1 Nitrospirae bacterium GWC2_57_9 | reverse complement strand
TGATGACGCTCTTCATCAAGGGAAAGATCAGGCACGAAAATGGCTCACCGGGTTGTCATCTTCGTGCCTGATCTTTCCCTTGATGAAGAGCGTCATCAGCACCGGGGTCAGCGTGATCGCCAGGAAGCTCGCAAAGAGCATCGAAAAGGTCTTCGTATAGGCCAGGGGTTTAAAGAGCCGTCCGGCCTGATCCTCGAGCGTAAAAACCGGAAGGAAACCGACCGTGATGACCAGCAGCGAGAAGAAGAGCGAAGGGCCCACTTCCTTGGCCGCGCCCACGATTACCTCAACGCGCGTGCCGTGCACCCGGCCACCGGCCTCCCATTCCTCGAGCTTCTTGTGTGCGTTCTCGACCATGATGATGGATGCATCGACCATGGCGCCGATCGCGATGGCGATGCCGGAAAGGCTCATGATGTTCGAACTGATGCCCAGGTAATACATGCAGATGAAGGAGATCAGGATGGCGATGGGCAGCGTCAGGATCACAACAAGGGCGCTCGGCAGATGGAACAGGAACACGAGGCAGACGACGCTGACGGCCAGCGCCAGCTTGATGATCTCCTCCTTCAGGGTTTCCACGGACCGGTGGATCAGCTCGGACCGGTCGTAGGTCGTAACGATCTTCACGCCTTCGGGAAGCGAGGGTTCGATCTCCCTGATCTTTGCCTTGACCCGGTCGATGACGGACAGCACGTTTTCGCCGAACCGGATAACGACGATGCCGCCCACGGCCTCTCCTTTCCCGTCCAGATCGGCCGACCCGCGCCTGATCTCCGGCCCGAGCTGCACCGCACCGATATCACGAAGCAGGATGGGCGTCCCCTTGTCGCTCCCGACGGCTATCTTCTCGATGTCCGCCTTGTCCTTGATGTAGCCGCGGCCGCGCACCATATATTCCCGGCCGGTCCATTCGACCACCCTGCCCTCGACATCGCTGTTGCTCCTGCGCACCGCCTCCATTACTGTCATGAGCGGCAGCCGGTAGGCCAGCAGCCGGTTGGGATCGATCGTGACCTGGTACTGCTTCACGAAACCGCCCACGCTTGCCACCTGGGACACACCGGGCACCGATTCGACGGCGTATTTGAGGGTCCAGTCCTGGAGCGAGCGGAGTTGCGCCAGATCATGTTTGCCGGTCTCGTCGGTGATCGCGTACTGGAACCCCCAGCCCACGCCTGTTGCATCGGGGCCAAGCACCGGTGTCACGCCCTGGGGCAGTTTGCCGCCCGCGCCCTGGAGGTACTCCAGCACGCGGCTCCGCGCCCAGTAGATGTCCGTGCCGTCCTCGAAGATCACATACACGAAGGAGAGCCCCAGGAAGGATTTGCCGCGCACGACCTTCACCTTCGGGGCCGAAAGCATGGTCGAGACGATGGGATAGGTGATCTGGTCCTCGACCAGGTCCGGACTCCTGCCGGTCCATTCGGTAAAGACGATCACCTGCACGTCGGACAGGTCCGGGATCGCGTCGAGCGGCGTGTTATAGAGCGCCCAGACGCCCCAGGCGGTCAGAAAGAGGACCGCGAGGAAGACAAGGAATTTATTGCGCGCAGACAGTTCGATAATTTTTTCTAACATTCTAACTCCAATGCGGACCAGAAGAATTTATGGACACTGATGAAGGCGGAAAAATCGATTCCCGAGAAAAATCAAAATATCTGGAGCCCGGATCAAGTCCGGGATGACGAATAGAAAACTGTGTATGAAGATCTGCCTCGCTCCTCGGTCTTAGTCGCCTTTCACTCGCATCTCGTCGCTTCTTGTCGGTTCCTGTCGCCACTAATGTTGATGCCCTCCCCCGCCGCCGGCGCCGCGGAGTTGGGTCTCGGAATCGATCAGGAAGTTCCCCGAAGTGACCACGCGTTCACCCTTCCGGATGCCTTTCAGCACTTCCACATGGTCCTCGCCGCGCTGGCCCAGAGTCACCTCGCGCATCTCGTAGGTACCCGGCTTCTTCTCTACATACACGATCTGACGCAGCCCCGAGTTCAGGACTGCGTCCTGGGGGACCGTGAGCCGCGAGCCCGACGAAACCAGGATCTCCACGTTCGCGAACATCTCGGGCTTGAGCATCCCGGGATTCCTGACCGCAACGCGCACCTTGACGGTCCTCGTGGCGGGATCGAGCACGGGATAGATATAGCTGACAGTCGCGTGCAGGGGTTCCCCGGCATAGTACGGCAGGGTCACCCGCGCTGCCTGGCCGGTACGTACCAGGGGCACCTCGTACTCATACACATCTGCCAGGATCCAGAGGTTGGTGAGGTCGGCGATCCGATAGAGGTTCATGCCCGGGGCGATATAGCCGCCCTCGAGCACCATCTTCTCCAGCACAATACCGCTCACCGGCGCCTCTATGATCATGTCCGTCCGGGGCTTGTTCGAAGCCTCGAGTTCCTCGATCTGCTGGTCAGTGATGTCCCAGAGCTGCAGCCGTCGCCGGGACGATTCCAGCAGCTCCTTGCGGGACGAGTCGATCTCGGCGAATCCGGTGGACCCCGTCTGGCTGGATCTGATCTGCCGGAGGGCGAGCAAATACTCCTCCTGGGCCGTTACCAGGTCCGGGCTGTAGAGCGAGAGAAGCGGCTGTCCCTTCGTGACCTGCTCGCCGGTGAAATTGACGAACAGCTTTTTGACCCATCCGCCCACTTTGGTGTTGACGAAGGCAAGTTTCGTTTCGTCGGGTTCGACCTTGCCCACGGTCCTGATGGATTTGTTCAACGAGCGGTACGAGGCGACCGCGGTCCGGACGCCGATCAATTGCAGTTTATCCGGCGAGATCGTGATCGTGGGTGCTTCCTGGGGTCTGGCTGTTGGCGAGGATTGCGCAGGAGGTACAGCCTGTCTGGGTGCCGGCGTAGCCGTCGGTTGGCTGGTATGGCCGCTGTGGTCCTGGGCGAAGGAATTACCTGAGAGCAGCAGAACCAGGATGAAGCCTGTCGATAAAAGATTGAAGACTTTTACCACAGAGGTCACAGAGGACACAGAGGAAGAACGACTGCTGCAATCCATTGTTTCCTTCCTATCTCTGAGACCTCTGTCTACTCTGTGGCTAAATACCGCTTTTTTATTCTTCATGATGTGCCTTCTCCTGTAAAACTCCCTATCGTTTTCTCTGCATTGGTTGTTTCCCTGTGTCCCGGATTAATTGCGCAGGCTGAAGCTTGCGGCTACCTATATCCCTGTTCCGCACTCCGAACTCTGAACTCCCCACTCCGCACTCCTCACTCATTCATCCCCGTTATCTCCCCGATCATGGAAAGTGTCTTGTTCAGGTTCACCAGCTGCTCCTGTTCGATCAGCTGGTACCGCAGCAGGACATTCTCGCTGTCCAGCAGCGCCATGAAGTCGGTCTTCCCCACCTGGTAGTTCG
>MHEA01000182.1:0-1942 GCA_001805085.1 Nitrospirae bacterium GWC2_57_9 | reverse complement strand
GCAAGGGTGGTCAGCTTTTCCGCCTCATAATCGAAGCGGGACGAGTTCAGGTCCGCCCGTGCGGCCCGCACCCCGCCGGCCTTGTTCCAGAAGTAAAGCGGCACCTGGAACATGACGCTCGCCTGCCACACGTCCGGCATATCTCCCCTCGTGAAGCGACCGGCGGAAACGGTCATATCGGGCAGATACTCACGCTTGCTCATGGATAATTCGAACTCGCTCTGTTCCACCATGCGCTGCTTCGCCATCAGGACCGGCGAATGGGCAAGGGCCATGCGGCTCATCTCGTCGAGGCTCACGGGAACAGCTGCCGGGAATACGTCGACCGGCATGCCGAGCGGCGCCAGGGGATCCCTGCCGACGAGAGCGTTTATCACCGCGGCGCGGGATTCTTTTTTCTGGTCCTGCTCGGCGATCCGGTCGAGCAGCATCGAAACCTCGAGCTGCGCCCGGAGCACATCCTGCTGGGTCCCCTGCCCGGTCGCGTAGCGCGTCTCGGCTATGCGCTGCAGATTTTTCATCAGTTCCTTTGTTTCTTCCAGAATGCGCCGGGACCGGTGCGCGAGATAGTAATCGTAATAGGCGGTTCTCAGTTCGCTCAGGACCTTCAGCTTCATCTCGCGGGCGTTCTCCTGGGACTGCTCGGCCTGTTTGCGGGCGACATTCCCCTTGGTCGAGAGCTTTCCCGGGAAGGGCACCTCCTGGGTAACGACAAAACCTTCCATGCTCATTTCTTCCTTGCCCACGGTGGAAGTCCCGAGCGCGCCCACATTCTGGACCATGTACCCGATCATGGGGTCAGGCATGGCAGAAGCAAGGGACTTCCTTTCTCCGGCAGACTCAGCCTTCTGATCGGCCATGCGGATGCCCGGATTGTTCGCAAGGGCCTCCGCCTCCAGGCTTTTGAGCGTAACCGTTGCTTCCTGGGACTGTGCGGTAACAGGAAAGCCCATGAAAACGGTCAAAAAGGAAAAAAGAACGATCTGTGCTGATCTCATTGCGCCCCTCCTGATGTAAATAATGCAATGGTCGCGCCAAAAGGCATGTTTTAATTATACTGTAAAAACAGTGACATATAACAAGGCAAATCTGCTATAGCCGATGACTGAAGTGTCTGCTGAAGGAGGTGTAGTATTTGATACAGAAGGAAGGTACTTCTGTTCATGCGCCGCTGCTCCTTCTGCTTCCCACTATAGCATTCTTTCGTCGGAAGAGAAAAGGAGCGGATATCACTATAATTATTAATAGTCCCAGGTCAACAGTTCGAAACATCATGACGTCCAACAAGGATTCTTCGGACGATGCCGGCAAGACACCTCATGGCGTGCTTCTCCCTCTTTATCGTTCCTGCTGCGGCTCTGATTCTGCTTTTTGCCGGAACCATTACGCCTCTTTCAGCGGGCGTTCAAGAAAGCACCGGCAACAAGCAATATCCCACCCGGTACGCTACCATCTTCTTCAATACTGATGAGGACCTGGTGCATTTTACCCGGAACATCGGCACTGGATTGAGTTTCTTTACAGAGGACCGGGGGAAGGATCCGCGCCTGACCGCTAAGCGGGTCGATGAGCTTACGGTCCGGGTCATGAAGATCCTGGGTATGCCCATCCCGCACCTGCATTTTTCGCTGCATCTGTTTCCTGAACAGGGGGATCTCGACGGGGTGTATGCTGCGGCCGCGTCCGGGAAGAAGCCGGCTCCCCCGGCCTGGTACGACGACCGGACGAAAAGCATCGCGATATCCGTGGAAAATGTGACCGAGGGAATACTGGCGCACGAGATCGTGCATGCGGTCGTCTGTTCTTATTTCGGTTCGCCCCCGCCTGCATTGACGCAGGAGATCCTTGCGGAACATGTGGACCGGCATTTGGGGGAGGAGTGAACGATACCCGGCTAAAGCCCCATCCTTGATTTCTACGATTACATTTCTACGAACATCTA
>MHEA01000181.1:13226-14311 GCA_001805085.1 Nitrospirae bacterium GWC2_57_9 | reverse complement strand
GTCCCTGCTCGGAGGCATGCTGCCCGTCATTGTTCTCGCGGTTGTGACGCTCTACTACTTCGGGCGCGTTGATAAGAATCCGGTCCTGGTGCTGGAGGAATATTTGAAAAGCAACCTGGCAGAGGCTGCAAAACTCTACACGCAACTGGGGCTTGCTGAAATGGCCTCGGTCATTTCAACGATATCCGATACCGTTATCCATTACGTGGTACGCCTGCTCCCTGGCATTACGATCGCGACTTCGGTGTTCCAGGCAGCCTGTTGCTACGGTATAAGCCACTCGATCATCGCCCGGAGACCGGGAACAGCACCGGCCCTTGCGCCCGCGTCCCTTGCCCGATGGCATGCTCCCGATGTCTGGGTCTGGGGACTGATCGCAGGATTGACGCTGCTCGTGGTCCCCGGCGAAACAGCTTATTTCACTGGTTTGAATCTCGCTATCATCTATACCGTGATCTACCTCACCCAGGGCGTCGCGATCGTGGACCACTATCTCCGCAAAGGACGCGTCCAGCCTTTCATCCGGGGCCTTCTCCATACCATCATCCTGGCCCTCCCGTCCATCGTGTTCGTCATCGCCCTCGGTATCGTCGATATCTGGGCCGATTTCCGGAAAGTGCGAGCGCCGCAGGAAGCGGCAAAAAGTTAAGCGCATCCGGCAGCGTCGTCGCTTCGCCGAGCCATTCCTGACCCTATCCCGCCGCACCCTTTTTCCCCTCCCCTTTTTTACCGATTCTGTTATAATGACGCAGGTGACGACACCATGCGCTTATCCAAAGAACTGATCAAACACATATCGGATGCGATAGCCAACAACCTTGAGGCCAAAGGCATGGCCGAGTATGAAGTGCCGAAGACCGCAATAGCCGGCCTGATCAACGACGTGATCACGAAGAACATGCTCGAGGAAGACAAGCTGAACAAGGACGTCGAGAAGATGCTCTCCGCCCATGAGGCAGAGATCCTGAAGGGCAACATGGATTACCGCAAGGTTTTCGAGCTGACAAAACAGAAACTGGCGAAGGACCGAGGGTTCGTGCTGTAAGCAACGTCTTTTAAACCACGAAGTACACGAAGAACACGAA
>MHEA01000181.1:3153-13122 GCA_001805085.1 Nitrospirae bacterium GWC2_57_9 | reverse complement strand
CGGATATCCCACATCTCCCACCTGGTACTGGACATGCTGATGCAGAACAGGAACGTCGATGCGGTCCAGCCCGAAGAGCGGATCCTCCGGGAGATCAAACGGACCATCACCGACGAACTCAAGTTCGAGGATGAGGCGGATGCGGCTGCGCGGCGCACCATTCAGTCCCTTTCGCGCAGGGTCCCCGAGGGCAGCCGCGAGTGGGATGTCCTCTACCGGAAGTATTTTGAAGAAGAGATGAACAGGAGAAAAAAGGTTTGAACAGGGCGATCCTCCCCGGCCTGGCGCTCTACGCCGTTTCCTCCAGCCTGGGCCTGTTCCTCGGCCAGGACCCCTCCGGGCCGCTCATCATGGCCTGGCTCACCGGTCTCGTCCTTCTGGCCTTTCTCCTTTTCTATTCCACCTACACCTCCCCGGAGCCCCTCAAGCCCTATCCCTTCATAGTCCTCGGCGTGATCGTGCTGAACTTCCTCGTACAGGTCACCGGCGGCATCCATTCCCTGCTCTGGCCTGCATACTTTCTATTCACCGTTTCGATCGCGGGCTTTTCCGTCCGGCCCCTTGCCAGGACCTACGTCACGGTCGGACTTATCCTCGCCCTGGAAACGGCAAACCGCCTCGCTCCGAAGCAGGTGCAGGAGTTCCAGTGGGAGGCGTACGCAGGGTATGCCCTGTCCCTTGCCGGAGTCTCTCTCGTAACCGCTTATATCATGCACCATGTTCGGGGCCGGGAAAAACAGGTGCGCGACGCCCACGAGCAGCTCCTCGCCCATGCCCACGCAGTCGACCCTCTGGCCGACAAGACCAGATTGCCGGGACTTACCCGCGAAGAACGGCAAGCGACGAACGTTGACGCTGCGCTGAAGCGGGAAGTGACCTTCAACGGACTGCTCGAATTCATCTACGAACTCGTCCCCGCCCATACCTATGCCCTCTTCCTGAAGGAACATAAGGATGGGAAGGATGTCCTGACGCTCCGCGCGGTCCTGAGCGACAGCCGTTCCCCGGCCACGATCGGCTCCGCCCAGGACCTGGACCCCGGGCAGGACCAGTGGATCATCGGCAAATGCGCCAAGGACCGGGAGCCGAAACGGCTGAACGACGATCTGCGCATTCCTTCCCTTGCCCTCGGGTACTATCACCGGGAAGTGCCGGTCAGGTCCTTTTTCGCTTTTCCGATCCTCGATGACGGCGGCAATGTGCTGGGCGTGCTCGCCGTGGACAGCCTCGAGCAGGGGGCCTTTTCCGAAGAGACCTGCCAGATCCTCAAGCGCTTCACCCCCTTCTTCATCCAGATCATCGAACGCATCCGCATAGCCCAGGAATTGAACATACGGGCCTCGCACTTCGAATCCCTTCACCAGATGAGCGCTATCCTGAACAGCAGCCTGGAGCTGAATGCGATCCTGAACAGGCTCGCTGAACAGCTGGCCGTGATGGTGCCCCATGACCTGTGCCTGTTCCTGCGATACGACGAACCATCCGGCCAGGCGGTCGTCCTGCACAAAAGCGGTCCGGCGCTGCAGAATGATTCGCGGTCCGGGGAGATCGTGGAGCGCCTGCGGAGCGTTCTGCATATGAGAAAACCGTCTCCCGAACGAGAGCAGACCTTTCCCGTGGAGCAGAACGCAATCCTGGCGCAGATGCTGATGCATTGGAAAAACGGCCGCATGCAGCCCTATCATTTCCCGGACTTCGGTGACCGGGGCGGAGAGATCCGCCTGCTGGGGGAGAACAGCAAGGAGCGGCCGGAGCTCAAGACCCTTTCCTGCTGGCCGCTTGCAGCGGGCGACAGGTTCCTCGGCTGCTTTTTCCTGGGGTCGCTCCAGGTCAACGCTTTTTCCGAACTGCAGCGCAATTTTCTCGACACCTTGATGAACCAGGTGGCCATGGTCGTCGACAACAGCATCATGCACCAGAACATCAGGGACATGGCCAGGACCGACGGGCTGACCGGGCTGCTGAACCACCGGACCTTCATGGAGAAACTCTCCGAGGAATACAAGCGCATTGACCGGGAAAGCCGGCCTTTCTCCATCCTGCTCATGGATATCGACAAGTTCAAGAACGTGAACGATACCTACGGCCATCCCGTGGGAGACCTGGCCATCAAGTCGGTTGCGAAAGTGCTCAAGGAAACGGCGCGTGCGACGGATTTCGTGGCTCGCTACGGCGGAGAGGAATTTGCCGTCGGCATGGTCGATACCAGGAGCGAGGGCGCACAGCAGATGGCGGAGCGCGTCAGGGCCATTATGGAGAAGACGGTCGCGGCCCGTATCGGTTCCCGGGACCTCATGATCACGCTGAGCATCGGCGTCTCCTCCTTCCCTGAGGACACCAGGAACGCAGCGGACCTGGTCACGCTGGCCGATAACGCGCTCTATCAGGCAAAGCGCTCAGGCAGAAACCGGGTATGCCTCCTGAAGGACATCAAGGCCGGCGATGAAGAGGCGGCGCTAAAACCGGCGTGATCGGCTTTTTGACCGGTTCTCTTCCGATTTTGTTCAACCTTTTCCCCGCTCTTGTGTCATAGAGAATAGCAATGGCGCCCATGGATGAAGACCTCGACCTCATCACCAGAACCGCTGCAGGCGAGCAAGAGGCATTCAATGAACTGGTCATCAAGTACCAGAAACCTCTCTATTCGCTCCTGTACCGGATGGTGAGCAACCATGAAGATGCCGCGGATCTCCTTCAGAAAACCTTCGTCAGGGCCTTCACCGGGATCGCCGGGTTCGAACGACGTTCGAGCTTCAAGACGTGGCTTTACCAGATAGCCATTAATCTGGCCAAGAACGTCTACCGCGACCGGGCCCGCGCCGGGCATATTCCCCTCGATGATGTGGTCATCAGCAGGGACCCGCGGACGCTGGAGACACTGATCGAGAAGGAGAGCCGGCAGCAGCTCAGGCAGCAATTCGCCGGGCTTCCCGAAAAGCAGCGGCTGACGCTGCTGCTCAGGGTCCAGGAAAACAGGAAGTTCGAGGAGATCGCGGATATTATGAAGTGCTCCCTGGGCACTGCCAAGGCCAACTACCATTACGCGGTGCAGAAGCTGAAGAAGAAACTGGCTGGACAATAATAACGGTTTTGGGAAAGACCATGACCTGCAAGAACGACGAAATAAAGGAATTGCTCCCCGCTTATCTCGGCCAGGAGCTCGATTTTGCGGCACTAAAGCGAGTCGAGGCTCACCTGGCATCCTGCGAGGACTGCCGTTCCGAACTGGCGATCCTCGCGATGCTGTCGGAGGAAGCGGTGCCTGACCCGGGCCAGGCTTTCTGGATGGAGATGCCGCTGAAGGTACGCCGGGAGGTCCGGGAGAAGAGAGAAAAACGCAGTTCTCTGACCGCCCGTTTCCTGCGCCCCTTCGCCGTACCACGCTGGACCTGGGCTGCAACTGCCGCGGCGGTGCTGATTACCGCCTTATGGCTCGTGGTCCAGCCTTCACCGGTCAAGGTCGCTTTTGACGGAAGCGACAGCCTGTTCGAGGAGACGGGCGGAGGGGAACCGCTCGATCTGGCTGAGCTTTCCCCTACCCAGCTCGACGCCGCTGTTCTCTGGGCTCAGAACCAGTTCGCAACCGAGACCGACGCCGTCAATGAAGACCTGCTGGAGAACCCCGAGCGAGACCTGTCGGACGATCTCTCCAACCTGAACGGGAAGGAATTGGACCGGCTCTACGAAATGCTCAAAAAAGAGGAACAGAACCTGCGGAACAAGGGCCGGAAAAGAACGCCCCGTGAAAAAGAAATCGGGTAACGACCGCTTACCCCGGGAGGTGCTGCATGAAAATGACAAAAATCGTGATACTCGTGATGACGCTGGCGCTTTTCGCCGGTGCCGCCATGGCGCAGAGAATGCCGGGATCCGCTGCCGATGACCGGCAGCGGGAAGATGCCGGATTCGCGCCCGACCAGGGACCGGAAGGACCTGTTACTGAGGAGCGCCGCGAGGAGGTCCGGAAGAAGATCGAGGCCGTGCGGATCTGGCGGCTCACGGAAGAATTGAAGCTCGATGCTGCAACGGCCGGCAAGCTGTCGGCGCTGCTCAGCTCCCTTGACCAGAAGCGCCGCACGATCCAGCGCGAACAGATGGAGAGCATGAGGACGATGCGCCAGAGCCTGCGATCGGAAAGCCCGGACCCGGCCAGGATCAAGCGGATGCTGGATACGCTTGAGAACAACCACCGGGAAATGCAGGAACTGAGAAACTCCGAGCATAAGGGGCTCAAAGAGATCCTGACGACCGAGCAGCAGGCCCGTTACCTGATCTTCCAGGAGGAGTTCCTGCGCGAGATCAGGGGCATGATCGGCGGTGCGCGGCGGGACGCCGGACAGGGCCAGGGCATGCGCGGTGGCGCCGGTCAGGGCCGGAGGATAGGGCCCGGACGGGACGGCCCGGGCAGCGGTCCTCCATACGACCGTAATTGATCTTTAAGGGCCTGGATGGATGCCATCCAGGCCTTTCATTTCTCCCCTCGCCCCTGCAAGTCAAAATTACCCAAAAATAATTTTACTTTCCCCTTCAACCTTTGCGAAAACCAACGGTCAAAGAATTCAAGACAACCGGCCGATGTCAATTTTCTGACCAAAAAGAGGAGGAGAATATGTATCGCAGATATTTCATGGTATTGATCGCAGCGCTCTTGTTTGTCATGCAGGGATGCAGCACGAAAGACGATTCGCCTGCCGGTTCCGGGACCGGCCAGATTTCCGTTAGCATTACCGATGCCCCGGCTTATGGGTATGATCATGTCTGGATCACGGTAAAGGACCTCTGGTTCCATAAGAGCGAAACGGCTGAAACGGACCAGACCGGGTGGCTCAAGTTCCCGTTGTCGGCTCCGGTCACGTTCGATCTTCTTGCACTAGGGAACGGGGCGATCAGCGTACCGGTCTGGGAAGACATCGAACTGCCCCGGGGAGACTATACGCAGATGCGCGTATTCCTCGTCCGGACCGATGCGCCTCTCACGGAGTCCGCCGCGGGGCTGACGTACAATAACCAGGTGGATGTAACCTCCGACGCTTCGTACCCCCTTCGGGTGTTTGCGGCTGAACGGGGCATCATGCTGACCGGCCAGTTCACGGTAAAACAGAACGAGAAACTGAAACTTGCCGTTGATTTCGACGCCGGCAGTGATGTGGTGAAAATGGAGCACGACGGCAGGACCGATTACATCCTTAAACCGCGCCTTGCCTACTTCGACCTGGACAACGCCGGCGCCGTCGTCGGTTCCATCGATACCGCAGCAGCGGGAAACAACGCATCTGCTCAGTTCGTGATCAAAGCGGAGCAGGTGGTTACCGGAGCTCCGGTCCGTTTTGTCCGGCGCATCACTGCACTCGCCGATGCCACCGGCAAATTCGTCCTGTTCCCGCTCCTTCCGGGCGACTATGATCTCGTTATCCGCGGGATCAATTACCAGACGGCCATCATCAAGGGCGTTCCCGTTACCAAGGGCACGACTCCGGACACAAACCCGACGACGGTCCCGGTTGTGGCCATGACGCCGGCTGGGTCACCTGATTATGAGGTGAACGCCACGATAGCATCTCCCACGGGCGCATGGGTCGACTTTGTCCAGACCCTGGCCACCGGTGAAGTTCCGTACGCGATCCGGTTCAGGCACTTCAATCCGCTGACAGGCAAGTTCGACCGGTTCCTGATGTCCTCGGACCAGCTTCAGGTCGGCGATTACAACGCTACGGCCGTCTCGCTCTCACCGGTCACTCCGGTCGAAGGCAACGGCGGCTATAAGGCTGCAGCCGTGGCGCCCCTGCATAAACCCAGCAGTTTCGGATTGATCAGCGCTTCAAGCTATACACTTACCTTCGGCAACCTGGCCATGACGCTTCCCGCGGTCGAACGAACGGTCTCCGGTTCTATTATCGTACCTGAAACCTTCGCTTCTGGATTCCTTGATCGCGGTGTTCTCTTCGCCTGCCATGGCGGGATGATCGTGAACGCCACCAAGGTCGATTCCCAGATGGCGTCGGGCGGCACCTATACCATTTCGAACCTGCCCGGTGGCACCCCTGAACATCCGCTTACCGGCGCGTTCTACAGCATCGAGGCGCTGGGGTGGTCATCGAGCAATCCCGCAAACCGCGCGCTTGCGGCACCTCAGCGCGCCAACCTATCGACCGGAAGTGCAACCGGCATCGATGTGACCATGGGGCTGCCTACCCTTCCGTAGACCGAACGTTCGTACGGGTTCCTTCCCGAAGCTGGACCACAAAATGGTCCAGCTTTTTTTTACGAATAGATATCAACCTTTTCGGGAAAGCCGGGTCAAACGATAAAACAAGCAAAAAAATCATTCGTGAAAACAGGCCCATAATTGCAACAGAGCAGCGGGAGAAACCCATGCACGCCGGCAAAAAGATACTTGTTGTCGAGGATGACGCATTGATACGCGATTTTATTTGCGACCTGCTCCTTTCCAGCGGATTCGACGTAAGCTGTTGTCCGGACGGTGCTTCGGCGGTGAGCGCTGCTGCACGCCGGATTTTTGACATCGTCATCACCGATTACAACATGCCCGGAATAACCGGATCGGAAGTTGCGAAATGTCTACGCGGGCATTTCCCGGCATCGATCATCATCGGCGTCAGCTCTGACGACAGAAAAGAAGACTTCCTCCGCGCAGGAGCGGATGCCTTCCTGCAAAAGCCGTACGGTCACGCAGATCTTATAGCGATCATCACCCGGGAAATGACGTATTCATTATTAAGATGAGCACCAGCAGGGAGCTATCGCACTATTTCCTGTTTTGAACGAGAGAGTCCATGTTCTCGAAGAAAGGGGGAGAAACTTTCGCCAGAGAGCATGCAGTGAGTCAGAAAACCGATTTGCAGTTCATTCCAACAAAGATATCGGAGGTGTTCTATGAAAAAAGCTATCTCGTTTTTCCCGGCGCTCGGTCTTTTATTGTTGTTCTCGGCCGTCTCAGCACCGGCATCTGAAGCAGCCGGCCTCGGCGTGCCGTGCATGCAGGACGACGACTGCGGGAGCAGCAATGTCTGCCTCAGCAATATCTGTTCTGTCCCGCCGCTCTATCTCCTGCTGTATACGCACACCGAGGACCACATCAACCACGAACTGAGCGAGGAGCGGTTCTGGCGCTTTTTCCCGCATATCGATATCCTGGCCGGGACCTACCCGGATGCCCATGTTTCCTGGACCGTAGAATTCATGGGTGCTGACTCAGAAACGATCGCAGCGCGAAATCCGCAAACGGGACTGCTGGATTTCATCAGGAGCTATGCCGCAAACAGCGAGGTATTTCAGTTCGGCTACCATGGGGCCCATGAGCCGACGTACACCAATAACGCGATCGCCAATCTGGATTATCCCAACGCGGCGTGGGGAGACATTGTAAATGCGAGTCAGCAATTTCTCACACTGGGGAAAGATCCGACGCGGGGCGGGGTCGACCCGAACAGGCCCGGCGGCCTGAAACTGCTGCAGGATACGTTCGGACCTGCGCGGATTATTAGCGGATACGGGGGAGACCAGGCACAGATTCACACTGCCGATTCCCTGGCATCTTCCTATGTAATGTTCGGCTTTGCTGATCACGGCGCGGCCATAACCGGGCCGGACTACAAGCAGAACGTAAAAAACTTTATGACGCCCCTTTGCCCCGAACGGAGCACGCCCTGCGGCCTGTTCTGGATGAACGGCAAGCTCAGGATCAACGACGGCAACCCCGTTGAGGGCGTAGGCGTTCTGAGCCTGGAATGGCAGCAGAGCAATGTCGCAACTCAACTGAACACGCTCGATCCAACAAGAGTGCAGCTGGAAAATGTCATCATCGCTCAAAAGTTTCTCTACGCACTGGAGAGCCCGACCAACTATGCATACGGCCATCCTGACAATCCTCAATTGCCTTCGGAACTGCTGCGTAGCACCGAGCAAACGCGACAACTCTACGACAACAGCTTCGCGAATCTGAATTTCCTTGCTGGTACGTATCTTCCGTCGAAACCGGGCAGCAGGTTCGTATCCGGGCCGGACATCCAGAATCTGTTTATGATCGAAGCAAACCAGGCAATACCGATCGACCGGGTCATCGATGTGGCACAGGCCCTCGCCGCCGGTTACAGTTCGAATCCGCCCGATTTCGTTCGCGCCCAGGGCCGTTATTACACGCTTGCGGAAGCATGGTCGCTTATTGTCCAGGCCCTCGCTCAGTACAAGAACACCGGAACCCTGCCTGCGGCAGTCACGCTCTTCGTGCCTCACGGCCCGGTGAATAACGCAGCCCAGCTGCCTGCTCCGGCCCCGGTACCGACGAACGCGCTGCTCGATGCTGCATCAAAGCTCGCCGGGAACCTCAAACCCGCGCCCTGGCAGCCGCTGCCGCAGGACATAATCCCCGGCTCGGTGCTGATCGGGACAAAAACGGTGAACGCCGCGGAATATCTCCGCGCAGCGGCAGTGCTTCTTGCGCAGATCAAAATCGGCAGCATTCCCGGCGGGCTGACCATTCTGCCTGCTTCTCTGCTCACGGACCAGTATCAACTGCTCGCGAAAATAACCGTACCGAAATATGCAGGCGTATGCTGGAGCCTGAAACCTGCAAAACATAAATAGCAGCTTTCCCGCATTATGCATAGAGAAATAATAATGACAAGGAGATTAGAAGAATGAGAACGCTTATCGATCTGATCATTACACTTTGTTTTGTCAGTACGATCCTTACCGTACCCGCATGGGGCCAGGAGACAGGTCCTGAACCTGTTTATGTTGTCATCATGAATCATGTGGAGGGCGATACAACCTGCCGTGAAGGCGATGCCGCCTGTCTGGCGTCCGTTCAGTACCAGACGGTCCCCCTGCCCCCGCCGGGAGTTCAGCTCTGGAATGCCTATTCAGTGGATATCGCGGGGAATGACCTTATTTACAAGATCTTGCTGAATTACTCGGATTCAGCGGGCCGGAAGCCGAAGCTCTTCATAGAGCCGGCAGGCGAGTGGTGGCAGACCTACCTGGATCCGGTCCACGGAGGCAAGGCATTTGATAAGTTCAACTACCTCGCCCTCGGCAATGAGTTCGGCATGCAGGGACACGCGATTATGTATTCAGGCATCAATTTTGGCTGGTACAACAGCCCTCATACGGAAGAGGGCGTCGCGAGAAAGTTTCGTGATCTGAACTTCTTTGCCGGACAGGCGTACTTTGGAGGACAGGCGGTCAACGGCGGAAAGACGTTCACCGGCGGCTGGAAGCTAGAGCGGCAGGGGCTGGGCGACGAGTACGCGGAGGTCGTGATCGACCATGCGGCATACGCGCAAGGCTACCGTATATCCTTCGAGGATCATGACGGCCACATCAAAGACGAACCCCTGGGCATCAACAACCAGCACGCGTCTCCCTTTGTCTATCGGACGGTCTACCCTGACGGCGTCTGGATGGTGAAAATTGACATGAACGGGAGCGTGAGCGGCAATTGTCAGGGTAACACGCCGCGGTGCGAAACACCAGCGGAGGCTGCTGCCCGATTTGACCGCACACTCCAGGTGCGTGCCTCTGACCCGGACCCGAGCAAAGTTTACTTTTACGGGTTTGTTACACACTCAGGCGGCGTGTGGAACGATTTTAACATGGCTTTGCCGGGGCAGCCTTTGACCGGCGAGGGCCTCGGGCTAAAGAAGATCATGGACCATATCCGGCTTCGTACCGCAGGCGGCGCAAAGATCAGATTCGTCACGCCCATGGAACTTGCAGCGATCTTCAATGCCAGGAATCCTCTCCCCTTCCAGCTAACTGAATAGACCAGGTAGAACAGAGATTACCTCCCCGGCCCCGGAGTCAAAAAAAGAGGGCGGGGAGGTTTTTTTATTACTGGAAAATTCGTCACGATGAGGAGACCATTCCATACGCCGGTGGTGCCCATCTTCACCCTCCCGATGATATCCTTATTGACAAACAGCCCGCCTAGCCCGTATAATCCCCTAC
>MHEA01000181.1:0-3141 GCA_001805085.1 Nitrospirae bacterium GWC2_57_9 | reverse complement strand
GAAAGGCCTTTTCTCTTATGCATCGCATCGTTAAAAAGTATGGTCAATTCCTGGATATGACAACCAACCGGTTCCGGGAGGCATCAAGGAAACACGGCGTGAAATGCAAGCGCGGCTGTTATGAATGTTGTTCCGTGGGCTTTTTCGACATCACGCTTCTCGACGCGCTTCATATCCGGTCCGCGCTTAAAAAAGTCCCTGCCCCGATCAGGGACAGGGTCATCGCAAAGGCGAACGAGCAGCTCGACATCCTGGAAAAGAAAAAGGCCTTCTCCCGCAAGGATCCCCTTCTCAAATCGCTTCCGGCCATCGACTCGATCTCCCGCAGGTCGGCAAAGATGTCCTGCCCCGCGCTGGACGAGAACGGAGCCTGCCTGATCTACGAGCAGCGTCCGCATATCTGTCGCATTTTCGGCCCCACTATCAGGGGTCCCCGGCGTGCTGTGCGTCTCGAAGGATGCGGCTACTTCACCAAGGACATACCTGAAGAGGATTTCCCGATCTTCGACCATTATGAGCAGGAGAAGGAAATGCAGAAATCCATGTTCCGGAAGGCAGGCCGCAAACGCATCCGCGCAGTGGATACGATCATCCCCGCTGCATTGACGCTGGATCTGAAGAAATGGCTCTAATGAAGCAAACACGAAGCACCAAACTCGAAATCCGAAAAGGAAATCGGCAGCCTTTCGGATTTCGATATTCGGATTTAGGATTTGTTTTACCATTATGGAAATCCTGAGCAAAAAAACCCTTTGGAAGGGCAACTTCATGAGCGCCGTGGAGATCACCTACCGCGATGCGCGGGGCGTCGTCCGGACCTGGGAAGCGCTGGAACGGGTCGGTATCGGAGGCATCGTCGTCATGGTCGGCGTCACCCCTGAGGGGAACGTGATCCTGGAAAAACAATTCCGCCCCCCCATGGGCCGGGATGTCCTCGAACTGCCGGCCGGTCTTGTCGAATCCGGTGAGAATATGGAGCAGGCGGCGAAACGGGAGTTGATCGAAGAAACGGGCTGGTCAGCGGGAAAACTCGAATTCCTTGCGGAAGGCCCCATCTCCACCGGAGCTTCCACGGAATCGCTGCGCGCCTATCTCTGTACGGATCTTGAACACGTGGGCAAGAACGGCGGCGACGACAATGAGATCATTGAAGTAATCACGGTGCCCCTTCAGAAGGCCCAGGAATTCCTGCGCGAGCAGCAGCTGATCGGCATTCTGGTGGACCTGAAGGTCTTCGGCCTGGTTGAACTGGCCAGGAGAAAACTGGACCCGGCGCATCGATAGACTTGAAAAGGACCTGATCGGAAGCCCACCAAGTGCTTGCGTTCCGGCATTCCATAATTTCGATCAAACAGCCTCTTCGCCGACAAGTTGGTCTTGCGGCAGTAGAATCCCGGCCTTGGCTCTCTCGTCCCTTATCGTCCCCTGATGGTGTTTCACGGAACATCTTTCCGCCGCGCACTTCATGCGCAAAACAACGCTTCAGGTATGCAGCGGGCCTGATGACTGTTGAAATAACAGTTCTTTTCTGTTATCTTTGACACAGACCATCACCGGGGAAACAGGTAGCTGAAACAGGAGGAATATGAACAGTTTGCACGAATTTACCGCCGAACCCATGATTGCTTATTTTTCGATGGAGATCGGCGTAAAAAACGATATCCCGACTTACAGCGGCGGCCTCGGGATCCTGGCCGGCGATACGATCAAATCCGCAGCCGACCTCGAACTGCCCCTCGTGGCCGTCACGCTCATAACCCGAAAAGGTTACTTCAACCAGGAACTGGACGGCATGGGCTGGCAGCACGAAAAGCCCGTGAACTGGGACCCGGGAAAATATATGACCCTGCTGAAGGAAAAGGTCAAGGTGCAGATCGAAGGCCGGGACGTATATATCCAGGCCTGGGTCTATAGGGTCGTGAGCCCGACGGGCGGAAAAGTGCCTATCCTTTTTCTGGACACCGACCTGCCTGAGAACGCTGCCCAGGACCGCAGCATCACCGACCAGCTGTATGGCGGGGACAGCGCTTACCGAATTAAGCAGGAGGTCGTGCTGGGCATGGGCGGTGTGCGCATGCTTCAGGCGCTCGAGTTTCATATCAAAAAGTTCCATATGAACGAGGGGCATGCCAGTTTTCTGGCGCTCGAGCTGCTGCTCCGCTTCAAACGCGACATCGAGAGCGTTTGGGACGAACGATCGGTCTGGGACATCGCCCGGGTACGCGATCTCTGCGTCTTCACCACCCACACCCCGGTCGAGGCCGGCCACGACAAATTCACCTATCCCCTGGTGAAACAGGTGCTCGGTGAGATCATTCCCCTCGATGTGCTGAAGGACCTTGCGGGCAAGGAAAATCTGAACATGACGCTCCTCGCCCTCTCCCTGAGCAAGTACATCAACGGCGTCGCGAAAAAGCACGGCGAAGTTTCCCAGCATATGTTCCCGGGGTACCACATCCATGCCATTACCAACGGTGTGCACACCTTCACCTGGACCTGTTCAGAGATGGCCAGGCTGTTCGATAAATACATCCCCGGATGGGCGAACGAACCGGAGCTGTTCGTGCGGTCAGGCAACATCCCCGAGCTTGAGCTGTGGGAGGCCCACCGGGAGGCGAAACGCAAGCTGATCACCTATGTCGGAGAGGCTACCGGCGTGGTGATGGACGTCAATGCGCTCACCATCGGCTTCGCGAGGCGGGCCACGGCGTACAAACGCCCTCACCTGCTCTTTTATGATCTCGAACGGCTCGCCCGGATCAACGAGAAGGGAAAACTGCAGATCGTATACGCGGGCAAGGCTCATCCCCATGACGAAAACGGCAAGCGGCTGATCCAGGGTATCCACTCGTTTCGCGACAAGTTGCGCGGCAGGATCGAGATAGCCTTCCTGCCCGGCTACGACATGGACATTGCGCTCAAGCTCGTCTCCGGCGTCGATATCTGGCTCAATACCCCTCTCCGGCCGCTCGAAGCATCGGGCACGAGCGGCATGAAGGCCGCTCATAACGGCGTGATCAACTTCAGCGTGCTTGACGGCTGGTGGATAGAAGGGCACATCGAAGGATTCACCGGCTGGTCCATCGGCGGCATGCCGACGGAGACCTCCGCATCCGGGTCCTCCGATGTGGAAGATGCAGC
>MHEA01000180.1:1560-15492 GCA_001805085.1 Nitrospirae bacterium GWC2_57_9 | reverse complement strand
TCCCTCCGGATCTGAAATCATCCTTTTGAACTGACCATTGCCCTCACCTTTTCATGCCGGATAGCGCCTTCATGGGTCACGCAGGTCGAGCCGATGATCTCGTCATCGAAATCCAGGCGCAGGTTTCCGTCTTTTACGAGGTAGGTAAGGAACGCCAGGATGTTCCGCGCGTACATCTGGCTGGCCTGGTTCGAAAGCATGGAAGGCAGGTTCATCGGCCCGGAAATGATCACTCCCTGGTGCACCCTGTCGATCCCCGGCCGGGTCAGTTCGCAATTGCCGCCCTGCTCGGCCGCCATGTCCACGATCAATGCACCCGGCCTCATGCCCTCGACCATATCCCGGGTCAGCAGCAGCGGCGCCTTCTTTCCCGGCACTACAGCCGTGGTAATGACCGCATCCGCAAGCCCCACATGTTCCTTCAGCATTTCCCGCTCCCGCCGCCGGACCTCTTCGGGCACTTCCCTGGCATACTCTCCGGCTGAGCCGAATTCTCCGGCCGGGAGTTCCACTTCCAGGAATTTGGCGCCAAGGCTCTGGACCTCCTCCTTGACCGCAGGCCGGATATCGAAGGCTTCGACGATCGCTCCGAGACGATGAGCGGTTGCTATTGCCTGCAGCCCCGCGACCCCTGCCCCGAGGACCAGGACCCTCGCCGGAGGAATGGTGCCGGCTGCCGTGGTCATCATCGGAAAAAACTTGCCCAGGCCGCATGCGGCGACCAGCGCTGCTTTATATCCCGCGACCGATGCCTGGGACGTCAGGGCGTCCATGCTCTGCGCGCGGGCAAGACGCGGGATCAATTCCATGCCGAAGGCCGTGACCTTCCTTTGAGCCAGGCGCTTTACCGGCAAGGGATCGGTCAGGGGATTCAGGAACCCGATGAAGGCAGCTCCTTCGCGGATCAGGTCCGCCTCGTGCCCGGCCTCTCGCTCCTGCGGCGGGTTTACCTTGACCAGGATGTCCGCATCCTTCAGGAGGCGCTCCACGCCGGTCACGATCTCCGCGCCTGTCTGCACATAGGTTTCGTCCGTGAAAAAAGCCTCCGCTCCGGCGCCCGCTTCGACCCGCACCCGGAACCCGGCTTTGGTCAGCCTCGCTGCCGTATCCGGCGTGAGCGCTACCCTGCGCTCTCCCGCTCTTTTTTCTTTCAGGACCGCAATGATCATAATCGTGCCGCCTGTTGTCTTACTGCCCGGTTGACATCTTCTTTAATAATATTTTAGAACATTTTTGAGGCCGAAGACGGGGAAAAACCGACGAGTGGATTATGAGTAAAATTCGCGAGGAGATTTGCCGGCCTCGTGGGCATGGGGAGCGTTCCCAGGTGCGCTTCTTCTTGCCTTTCCAGCCGGATTATTGTATCTTCTGGAACACAGGGACACACAGGCTAAGCCCTTTTTTTGGCATTTACCTCTGCGTTCCATCTCAGCCGGGAGCTTTGTTCATCTGTAGCTGCTTTAGAAGCAAATATCGGTTTTTGGAGACCGTTAAGGAGAATTCCGTGGTTACCTTGAAAAAACCTTACGTTATAACGCGGGGAAAGGTCATCTTCGACTATTCCCACATTTACTGCGAAACCCCGGAAAAGCTGCTCAAAAGCGACCTCTTCCTTGAGATCGTCGAGCGGTTCATAGAACGCATCGCGTCCCGGGGAAGCTCACTCTTTGCCTTCCTGAAGGATAAGTCCCCTTCTGTGGAACGGAACCGCATGGCGGCCTATCTGACCACCGTGTTCCGGCTCCTCTCGAGCTACACTGCCGAAGAGATCTCGGCCATGAACAAGGAATACGACCCGATCCTGCGGGAGAAGGAGAAGCTCTTCGAGATCATCGAGGAGCTCTACAACTACTGGAGACGGTTCGAGCGGTTCATCTATATGGAAGCTCCCCAGCGCTCCAAGTACGCGAAGCAGAGCATCCATCACGCCCAGTTCATCAAGTCGAACGAAGAGTTCAAGAACCTCGTCCTGCATGTATACCGCCGGATCAGCGAGAACCTGATCGGCAAGAACCCCCGGGTCTACCGCCAGCTGCCTGCGGGCGCCAACATGGGCATGCTGCTCGAAAAAGCAGCCTGGAACTGTCCTGACCGATACGCGGTCCTCCGGGACATCCCCTTCATCAGGCTGACGCTTATCGAGCCCCCGGTCATCCTGTACCCCACCATGAACAAGCGTAAGGGAAAGTTCGAGGAGATACCGGACATACAGCAGGAGATGCTGACGCTCAACCCCGAGGAATGGTACTGCTATCCGGCAAAGGTGGGCGATCTGACCGCCTTCATCTATTTTCACCAGGATTTTTCCTCCCTGGCCCTGTCCATGTGCAATCTCTTCGAGATCGCCGATTACGAGGACATCGAGGCTCGTTCGCCCGAGATCGTGCTGGTCTTCGGCCTGCATACGCAGCTCCCCGGCGACACCGTGTTCTATGAGGACAAGACCAACAATATGCTGGTCGGCCTGGTCAGGCACACGGAGGAAGTGGACTATTTCGGCTATTTCAAGAAGATGACGCTGACCCTGCATAATATCGCCATGCTGAAGCGGGACCGCCTTCCCCTGCACGGCGCCATGGTCTGCATCAAGCTCAAGGACGGCGGCTCGGCGAATGTGGTCATCATCGGCGACAGCGGGGCGGGCAAATCGGAGACCATCGAGGCGCTCCGGATGCTTGCCGACGAGCACATTTGCGAAATGACGATCATCTTCGATGACATGGGCTCCCTGGGCACGGATGCCGAAGGCATGGTCAAAGGATACGGCACCGAGATCGGCGCATTCGTCCGGCTCGACGACCTGCAGTCCGGGTACGCCTACGAGGAGATCGACCGCAGCATCTTCATGAACCCCGACAAGACCAATGCCCGGCTGATCATGCCCATCACGCGCTATCATCATATCGTCAAAGGCTATCGCGTCGACATGTTCCTGTATGCGAACAATTACGAACAGGTGAACGACGACGTGCCTGCCATCGAATTTTTCACGAGCCCTGGCGAAGCGATCAGCACCTTCCGGAGCGCGGCGCGGCTCGCAAAGGGAACGACCGATGAAAAAGGCCTGGTGCACACCTATTTCGCCAATCCCTTCGGCGCTCCCCAGCGGAAAGAAGAGCACGAGAGGATCGCGAAGCAGTATTTCGACCGGATGTTCAAGGCCGGCGTGAAGGTGGGGCAGATCAGGACGCGGCTGGGCATCGGCGGGTTCGAGCAGACGGGACCGAAGGCCGCTTCCATGGAGCTCTTCAAAGAGATCAGGAAGAGCTGCAGGAGATAATAAAAAAGCGTCTCGCGCAAAGCCGCCAAGACGCAAAGGGAATCCTGAATTCGGGTCATGCTGGATCTGGTTAAATGCAGGAATTTGGCTTTAAGGCTTTAACAAGAAAGACGGGATGCTGTTTGGCCTTTCTTTGCGCCTTTGCGGCTTTGCGCGAGAACAAATCCTGTCTTTGGTCCTAGAAGGAAACGACAATGAAAGACATCCTCAAACTTCTGAACAATAACAAGGAATGGGCAGCACGGGTCCAGCAGGAAACACCGGGCTTCTTCACAAAGCTCCAGCGCCAGCAGAGGCCCAAGTACCTCTGGATCGGCTGCTCCGACAGCCGGGTGCCCGCAAACCAGATAACGGGCCTCCTGCCCGGAGAGGGATTCGTTCACCGCAACATCTCCAACCAGGTCATCAACACGGATATGAACCTGATGTGCGTTCTCCAGTATGCCATTGAGATCCTGAAAGTGAGGCACATCATCGTCTGCGGGCACTACGGGTGCGGGGGTATAGAAGCGGTCATGCAGAATAAAACGTATGGCCTGCTGGAGCATTGGCTCGACAACGTGATAGCCGTTCCGGACCGAGGCAGGATCACCCTCGACGAGATGTGCGAACTGAACGTAAAGACCCAGGTCGAGAGCCTGTCCCGGAATACCACGGTCCAGAAGGCCTGGAAGCAGAAAAGAAAGCTTTACATCCACGGATGGATCTATTCCATTTCCAATGGCCTGATAAAGGACCTGAACATAACGAAAAGCAATGCGCCCGGGAAGCGGCGTCCGCAGCAGCGATAACAGCCCGTTCGCACCACCTCCCCATCCCGAAGTGCACTTCCTACCCGGGCTCGACCAGCTCCGTCAGTTCTTCCGCGGGCAGCGGCTTGCTGAAGAGAAAACCCTGTATCTCGTCGCATCCGGCGCTTTTGAGAAAGGTCAGCTGGTCCTCAGTTTCGACCCCCTCCGCAATAACATTCAATCTCAGGTTGTGTCCCATCGCGATCACCGCGCTCACAATTGCCCGGTCGTCCTGGTCCGAACCGATACCCTTGATGAACGATTTGTCGATCTTGAGCTTATGGATCGGGAACCGCTTGAGATAATTGAGCGAGGAGTAGCCGGTGCCGAAGTCGTCGATGTAAATGCTTATTCCCATATCGTTCAGCCCCTCCAGGTTAGGCACCACGAGGTCGATGTCCCGCATCGCGGTGCTCTCGGGGATCTCTATATTGAGGTACCGGGCCCCCAGACCCGTTTCCCGAAGGATTCCCGATACTATTTCCAGAAACTGAGACTGTTCGAACTGCTGCGCGGAAAGATTTACGGTCACGCAGAGGTAATGAAGGCCCGCCGCATGCCATTTTTTCAGCTGCGTGCACGCCGTCCTGATAACCCATTTGTCGATCTCGGCGATGAAGCCGATCTCCTCGGCGATGGGTATGAACCGGCCCGGCTGCAGCAGACCGAGTACCGGGTGGTCCCACCGTACCAGAGCTTCCAGACACATTATTTCTCCCGTTTTGATGCTCACCAGAGGCTGATAATGAAGCACCAGTTCATCCCGTTCGATCGATTCCCGGAGGTTGCTCTCGAGAAGCAGCCGTTCGACGGTGCGCACGTTGATGGCGGAGTCGAAAAATTCATAATTGTTCCTCCCCGTTTCCTTTACGTGCGAGATGGCGACATCGGCATTCCTCAGCAGGCTCTCCGGATCGACGCCGTCTTCGGGGTAGATGCTGATCCCCACGCTCACCGTGATATACAGCGTGTGCCCATCGATCTCAAAGGCGGTCTGCATCGTATTTACGAGCTTGCGGGCGAAAGCGGCCGCATCCTCGGCGCGGCCGAGGTCTGAGACGAGAACGATGAACTCGTCGCTGCCGAACCGGGCAAGGGTGTCGCTTTTCCGGATGATGGATTTCAAGCGTTCTGTAATCAGCAAAACGAGCTTGTCGCCCACCAGGTGTCCCAGCGTGTCGTTGATGACCTTGAAGCGGTCGAGATCGATATGCAGCACCGCAAGCCGGTTGCCGTTGCGCTCTGCCTGTGCCAGTTCCAGTTCGAGGCGGTCCATCAGGTTCGCCTTGTTCGGCAGGCCCGTCGGAAGGTCATGATAGGCCTGATACCGGATGGTTTCCTCGGCCTTCTTTCGTTCGCTCACATCGCGCACGATCCCGATGAACAGGTGTCTGCCGTCCTTGACCACTTCTCCATAGGAAATTTCAAGCGGGATTTCCCGCCCGTCCTTGTGAAGGCCCGGACGCTCGATCGCTCCCCAGGGGCGGCGTTTCCCGCCGGTCGCAATGTGCTCTCGTACTCCATTCAGGTGCGCCTGCCTGAAACGCTCGGGCATCAGCATCGTGAGGCTTTTGCCGGTCAGTTCCGCGGCCCGGTACCCGAATATTTTTTCCGTTGCCGGATTGACGAACATGATCGTGCCTTCATCATCGACCGTGATTATCGCGTCCTGGGCGCTTTCCGTGATGACCCGGTAATGCTCCTCGCTCTCACGGAGCTTGACGGTACGTTCCTGGACCCTCAACTCGAGCTCATCATGGGCCCGGCGGAGAGCTTCCTCGGACCGCTTTCGATCGCTGATGTCCGAGATCACCATGCTCATGCGGGTGCCGCCGGTTTCATCGGGCTCCAGCTGCCGCAGGGAAAGGTGCACCGGGAGCGGATCGCCGGAAGCGCAGAGCAGGTTGATCTCCCTTCGACTCTCCCCCCGCTGCGCCGTCTCAAAAAGTTCGGGCAGAAGAGATCGGTCCCGGTCGCACACAAAATCCCGGAATGAAGCTCCGAGGATCCGCTCCAGCGGAAGCCCGAGCATTTTGGAAAAATGCTCGTTCGAATAGAGAATGACCCCGTTCGAGACGAGCGTTATGGCGCCTTCACTGATGCTCTCGAGAATCACCCGGTACGGCGTTTCGGCGCCCTTCAAGGTGAACACCTGGTCGCCCTGGTCCCCGGCAACGATCAGCGCATCCACTTCCCCGCTCCTGATCGCCCGGAGCGCTTCCTCCGCCTCATCCGCCTTCGCTCTCAGCTCCCGTATCTCTTCGATCAATTCACTTTTCTTTTTTCGAGTCATAACGCAGTGGAGCCCCCTCCGGCAGGAGCCGGAGGCTCCCTTCAACATCGCGACCTCCCGGCTTGCACCCGACGTTTACGGAGTGCGAAGCGCTAAGTGTCGGGCGAACTGCTTACTCGCGACGCCTCATTCTTCACGGGCGCGAGGAAGCGCTTTCCACCCCCGGTCTATACAGGGAGCCGGGGGATGCCAAGGCGCGGGATTGCATGAGGATACAGTGCCATGAGGTTCGACAGCTGAAATTCCGGGAAAAGCGCGATCATCGCCGTAATTCGCGGTGCGTTCCCAGGACGTTTCTTTTCAGCCCAGTGCCGGGGTGAACAAGTGATTTTCCCCGACTGAACCATAAAGAACATCATATTGGCAGCACAATACAGGTCTGCGGACACTTCTTTTTTGGCGCATTATAACTCACCATCAGGCATTGCCGAAGAGATTCTTGAACGGCAAAAGAAACCTGTAACAAGAGACAGGGGATTTTTCGTTAATGCATTAGTCGTATCACTGATGCTGTCTGAGGCAAATGAAGGCTCGTACAGGCTTCTGCAGGGCATGCCGATTCATAAGGTTGGAAACATCGCCGGATTTGCTCGCTATACCGTCTGCACCGGCGGCGTAGCGCGCCGGAACCATCCCTCTCACGCCCCTTTCCTTGAAGGAGAGGGGGGGCCGCACGATGCCCGCGCAGAAAAAAACTCTTGACCTGTCTACTACTTCATAGTTTATGCTACACTCCAGATGCAGGAGGTAAACATGTATACCATCGGACAATTGGCGAAAACATCCGCTCTCTCCCGCAGCACCCTGCTTTATTACGATTCCATCGGTCTTTTTTCTCCCTCCGGAAGAAGCAGTTCCAATTACCGGACATATACCGACGCCGACCGGGCACGTTTGGAACAGATCTGCACCTACCGAAGGACCGGACTGTCACTCAGGGATATAGGCAGGATCATGAAAACGAGAGGCAGGCAGGGCCTCGTTCCGCTTCTGGAAAAGCGGCTCGACGAACTGAGCCGGGAGATCCGCGCCCTGCGCAGCCAGCAGCATTTTATCGTAAAGCTGTTCAAGAACGACCGCGCGATCTCGAGGATCAGGGTCATGGACAAGGGGAGCTGGATCAAGCTGCTCGAGACCGCCGGGCTGGATGAGGCGGCCAGGGACAAATGGCACGCGGAATTCGAGAGACTCGCTCCCGAGGCTCACCAGGACTTCCTGGAAGCCCTCGGCATTCCGGTAAAAGAGGTCGCGCTCATCAGGAAGTACTCGCGAGGCGGACGGCGGGAATAAGGCATTTCTCTGTAATTGCTAATTTCTAGTTCTTAATTGCATTTCCACAGGAGGTTTAGATGAAAAACCGGATCATGCTGGGGTTATGGAAGTACATGCTGAATGTCCCGACCTTCCTTTTGGACCCGAAGAAGCAGCTGATGCGCGAAAAAATGAGATTCGGGGCTGCCATGGGTTTTATGACCGAAGACCATCGCCGGGTGCATCATTTCGCGGTCAAAGAACTTCCCCACGTAAAGCAACCCCTCTCCCCTGATTTGATCGCGCAGAAGCTTGATCTATCCCGGGACGAGGTCGTGTCCGTTCTGACCGACCTTGAAAAGCACATGACCTTCCTTTTCAGGAACAAGCAGGGAGAAGTAACGTGGGCCTATCCGGTGACCGTGGACAAGACGCCCCATCACCTGACGTTCAGCTCCGGCGAGCAGGTCTACGCGGCTTGAGCAGCGGACGCGTTTGCCACGCCCTTCGTGCAAGGGCGCCTGCGGAACGAGCAGCTTACGGTCGCGGTCCGGACCGAATGCGCACACTGCAAAACTCCGATGGAGCTGATGATCGACAGCGATCTGAATTACACGGTCAGGGAAAGAGGCTGCGAGCCCATGATCTTTATGCCCGATGTGGACCTCTTGGATCTTGATGACGAGAACATCATCAACGCGTTCTGAAAAGAGACCGTCTTCTTCTGGTCAGAAGAACACGCGAAAGAGCACCGAAGGAAAGTACACAGGCTGCGAGGGGTATATTTGACCGCGGAGCAGATGAAGGAAGGGACGAAGATCATCCAGAGCGTGCTGTTCGGGTTTCAGCAAGGATCTGCGCATCAAAAAGTTCGTGAAGCCCGAGCCGCAGGAACTCCTGCAGCTGCTCAAGACCAGGTCGAAGCAGAATAAAAATGAATGATCGAGTCGGGCAAGGCCGCCCATCCTGGAGCACGTGAAAACAAAGCGAGGAGCACTGTAGTGGCGGCAAATTTTAGATACTTTAGTACTTTTTTTTTATCCCTCGTTTCCTCCTTGACTTTGCATCTCCTAAAACTTAATATGTCCCGCGTTCTTCAATAACTTGCGGTTTCAAGGAGTTTTTTTACATGCTGAATAAAGTTCTGATACTCGATGATTCTGAACCCCTCCATCAGATCTACAAGGTCACTCTCAACCGGTACAAATGCGAGATCATCGCCGCGTTAAAAAGAGAGGACGGACTGAAGAAGCTCGAAGAGCACGCCGGTGTGGATCTGATACTGGTCGACATGAATATGTCCCTCTCCCGCATGAGCGGTCTTGAATTTATCAAAGCGGTCAAGGCGCGGCAAGACTGCGGCGATGTTCTCATTGTCCTGGTAGCCACCAGGGGCAGAGAAGACGATGCAAAGGAAGCTCTCCCCTTTGCAAACGGCGTTCTCGTAAAACCGTTCACGTCGAATGAAGTGCACAGGCTGATCGAAAAGCTGTTTCCGCAGGCTGTTTCCGCCTGAGCCGGGGAATCCGCGATCATCGCGGGCGGGCAGTTCTGCCTGGTTGCCATTTCCGCAGTTGAATACATTGACGGGAAAGCAGTTCTGCCCCCTCTGATGCGGGACGAACCTTACGCCGCTTTCTTCACTGCATATTCAACCACGCCTTGAAAATCCACGACCACGGCCGGTTCATTCCCGACCACCCAGGCGTCATGGCCTGTCGGCAACAGATCTGTCGCGTCGGGATCAGAGAGAAGGATCAGTTTGATTCCCTTCCTGCCGATTAACCGACCTGTGGATACCTCCTCTTCCACGAGCAGGCCGAGGAAGCAGGAAAGCAGCAGTCCCATGGCGGAGAGCGGTGAGAGGAACCGGCTCGCAAGATTTGCCGCAAGCAGGCTGAAGCCGCCGGTCCTGCCTTGTGATGCATGGTGGACTTCCACGGCCATGCCGACTACCGCGAACATCTGGAAGAATGTCAAGAGCCGGGAAATGATGTCATCGGTGTCGAAGCGTGTGGAATACACCGTATGTCCGGCCCAGACCCAGAACACGGGAATGAACAGCCCGGTGAACACGAGCATGCCGGGGACCGAGTGGTCCTCCGACAATGCGTTGGAACGGTTCATAAAACTGAGGCTGCGTGGCCTCCGCTAAAATCGAATTGTTACGCCCTCTTCCGCGGACTTCGCGTCTCTGCGATAAACAAGCTTTTTCACGTTTCGCCTTGCTTCCCGGTTCAGATTTGTATCTAAGACTGTGTATTCTGTCCGAAATTGACGCTGAGCGGGACAGGACCCGGTTTTGATCGTGGTTATCCCACGGTTCATGCAGCGCACTTTCGGGCGATTATCGTGTGTTCAAGCGCCGCGCGGTCCCAGTGACCGAGCCCGGCAGCGGCTTCATAAGTGCTCTGGAGGAATTCGAGAAGTTTGTCGTCCGGGGATTTCGCGGTGCGGACCGCGTCGTATGGCAGAATGAATTCGCGGAGATCGCTGTTGTAGAACGCCTCATCCGGCCGGACCCGTGCTGTTGCAAACCCAGGCGGTTGCGGATAGGCATAGGAATAGAAGAGAGGATAAGGAATGGCGCCCCCGCCCGGCCAGAACCCGCAGCTGCACACTTCGTGGGAATAAGCCTCCCGCGTAATCCAGTCCGGCAGATGGGGGATCCCGCCCGGATGTTCAGGGGCCTTTCTCCCTGAAAACCGGGTGACTGCCAGGTCGGGTCCGCCCCAGAAAAAGTGCACCGGGCTGCATTTGCCGATGAACCGTGCACGGAATTCCTTAAACACCCGGTCCGCCTGGACGAGGACCCTCCAGAAGCGGTTGGCGTATTCGCGGTCGTAGGTCCGGTGGATTTCGTCCCTGTCAAAGGAAATCGGGTCAGCAACCTCGTTCGGCAGTTTACAAATGCTTACCTGCAAGCCGAATTTTTTCAGCTCATCAATCAATTTCCGATAGAATGCCGAGACAGGCTGCGGGTTGAGCAAGACCCGGCCCGCGCCGCCGTCATTCGTCTGCACCGTCAGACAGTGTTCCACGAAATCGAAATCCATCTGGAAGGTCCGCGTTCCATAGGGTATAGGCGATGTAGTAAGGCCTCGCGCGGTCACATACAAAGTGACCGACCAGGAGTGATTCATCCAGGGACTTTGTGCAAGCCGGATCTTGCCAACGATCTGCATCCACAGGTGCAATGTCGCATAGGTCCCGCTCCAGGCCTCCAGGGGCAGGCTCGGCCATGCTTCCGATCTTGTGTTGCCGGGCACGTTCATTTTTTCTCCTGTCGCGGGATCATGTTACAAGTTTATCTCGAATTTGCTGATGCCCTCGATCGTAATGTGATTTATGAACCTTATCGCTTCAACGGATCCCCTTCTCCCTGAACGGATGATATTTCATCAGGTATCGCCCTTTCCCGGCGCGCGAGCAGGATGAAAGGAACGGCCAGCGCCTGGATCGCCGCGCTGCCGGCATAGGAGGCCGGGTAGCTCCAGGCGTCCGCAGCCTTGCCGAGTACGGGTTGAACAACAACCCCTCCGCTCGAACCCAGCAGGGAGTCGAAAGACAGCACCGTGGCGCGTGCCTGGGAAGGGATAAGACCATTCAGATACGCCTTGCGTACAGGCATGACTGCGGAGAACATCAGTCCCCAGAAAATCAAAAGGACCATGGCCGTCCAAAAGTGCGGAATGAGCCCGATAAGCAGCAGTGAGGCAGTACTGAGCAGGGTACCTGCCAGGAGTATCGAAGTGCGCCTGCGAAAGATGCGGGTGACCCAGGGCACGAGCAGCCCTCCGGCGATCTGCGCTCCACCGACCGTTGCAGCGGCCAGCCCGGCGATGCCGTACGCTTGATCGTTGCCGTACAGCTCCAGCAGGTAAGGCTGCATCGCGTAAAAAGCGTAAATGGAAACGCCATCAATAAAAGGCGCTGCAAGCATGACCCATCTGACCGGCGGGGTTCCCAGCCCGTGCCGGAGGGAGCCCCTCAAGACACTCCTTACCTCTTCAAGCAGGTGTTTGCCGCGGGAGGGGATAAATCCCGTGTCCCGCATCAAGAAAAAGGCGAATGCGAAGGTGACGCAAAGTATCACTGCGCGAACAAGATACGGGATTCCCAGGTTGGTTGCCTCCGCTAGTACCCCTCCGGCGATGGATCCGCCCAGCATCGCGGACCCTTCGATGATCTCGCCTTTGGCAAAAACCCCATCCAGACTTCCCTTAAAACCGCTGAACCGGAGCGCATCGACCAGCCAGGCCTCGACCGCTCCAGAGAAGAACGTAAAGCCCAGACCGAGGAACAGGGAAGTAAACGCCCAGGCCCAGAAGGGCGCGGACACGCGCCACATCAGGAGATAGAACAGGGTGGAGATGATGAGCGTAACGGTGCCGTACAGGTATGACGCTCGCCGGCCCCGGGTGTCGGCAAGAACGCCCGTCGGCACCTCGAAGAGCACGAACCCCGCGGTAAAGAAAGCGTTTGCCGCGAAGGCTTCCAAATTGGTCAAGCCTGCATCCAGCAAAAAGAGCGTATTAATGCCCCAGATGAATGAAGCGGCGAGAGTATGCAGCAGAAGCAAAAACAGGTAAATGTTTTGGATCCTCCGGGAAGAGGCGGCCTCCTCGCTCGGGGCCGTTTTCCCCCCTTCCCGAGACAGCCTTTGACAGATCTTGAGCGAGCAACGCAATCGCCAGTCCGACATGCCGGCTCCCTTTATGCAGCCGCAGGCCGGCGCTTATCTCGCTGCCGCTTTGCCACGGCCCGCTCAAGCGCGTCGATGAAGTCAGGCCAGCCGCCGAGAAAACCGTCGCGCTCCTCCGCTGTCTGAAATCCGGTTTCTTTCATCGTGAAAAGCGTCTTGTTTCCCTGCTTCTGAAATGTCACGACAAAATCAGTATCAAAGCTTGCCGCATCGGGCCACATGCGCGTCATCCTGAAGACAAGGCGATGCGGAGGCTCGATCTGGGCGAAGATGGACACGGCTCGATAGGGCCGGGGGTCCTTCTCGGGGCCGAAGGAAAGGTCCCACCTGCCGCCCGGCCGGAGGTCGACCTCCGAAGTGACGGCCCAATCGGGCCGATCAGCGCGGAACCACTCCCGGTGCGCATGGGGATCAATGAAGGCTCCGAATACCTCGTCCGGAGTCGAGTCGAAGACCCGCTCCAGCTTCAAATCGTAGCTCATCTTTTCCTCCTTCCTGAATTCGACCTCTACAATGGATTTTTGAGTCTGAAGCGTGGTTTCTTTAGTGGAGCCCCCTCCGGCAGGAGCCGGAGGCTCCCACAAATAACGCGACCTCCCGGAACTGCTTACTCGCGACTTCTCGTTGTTGCAAGTCGCGAGTAAGCGCTTTCCACCCCCGGCGGGAGCCGGGGGATGCCAAGGCGCGGGATTGCATTATCAGTCTTAAGGCTGTGAGTTCCGTGGGCTTCATAAAAAAGAGGCTAAACAAAATATATCAGGCTGATTTCCATTGTCAAATCTGCCGCTGTGGGTTATCGGGCATACTATCGTCCCGCGGGAAATGCGCTCGATCCAGACTCGATCCAGAATTGAAGCTTCCTGCAGCAAATGAGGTTACCTATAGGCATCTGCAGGGAATTTCGATTCCTAAGGCTGGAACACCCTGCACTCGCGGCAAGCACTCGTAAACGCGGGTGCAAGTCATTATCGGGTTCGCTCGCTAACCCCCTTCACTCGTGGTTCCACTCGTAAACGCTGGGGGCAAGTCCCCGCAGCAGGCTGCGGGGGATGCGTTCACCCAGAATTCAATTTTTTATTGCAATGTTTTATAATACAGAGGCGGAAGTGAGGGAGAAAAAAATCTTCTCGCAAAATTATGGTAAGGCGCACTGGTTATGACTTATCGTATTCTTGCCGATATCACCGTTCTTGTTCATTTTCTCTGGATAGTCTTCCTTATTGCGGGCGCCTACTGGGGCAGGAAGTATCGCGCAGTCAGGAACGTTCATCTTGCAGGGATGGGATTTGCATTGGTGAGCCAGGTCTTCGGCTGGTATTGTCCGCTCACTCACCTGGAGGTCTGGTTAAGGGCGCACCAGGACCAGGCGGCAGCCTATGCCGGTTCTTTTATCGTTTACTATACGGAAAAGCTGATATACATCTCCGTTTCACCGGCAATGATATTTGTCGTGACCCTTGTCCTGATCGGGATCAATATTTTCGTTTATGCCAGAACCTTGAGGCAAGCAGAGGGTCACTGAGACGGGCCTCGTACCGGGTCATTTTCAGATGATCACGGTCAGGAGCATCGTAATTGTTTGGTCTTTGATCAACCACCCGGTATCCTCTTT
>MHEA01000180.1:590-1334 GCA_001805085.1 Nitrospirae bacterium GWC2_57_9 | reverse complement strand
ACAACCGAGTAGCCCCTCAGGGTCAGGCGGCCCGTTTCCAGTATCTGCTGAGGACAATGAACGTGATATAGTGCGTTACCAGCAGGGCTGGAACCCAGAACGCCGGGATCCAGTATGCGGGGGCCCATGTAAGCTGCGGCGTCATATAACGTTGCGAGTGCTATGGCGGCGATCAGATCAAGAGTCCCTTCGATATTGAAGATCCAGACCAGAGGCCGCGCGCTTCGGGCATTTACAGCCACAGCCGGGATCGCGACCACAGCCAGGACGGCAGCAAGCAGGTCCCCCAAGGCCGCTGGATAGGCGAACTGCTGAGGCATGCCGGCGTAGGTGGCCCCGCACGAATCCTTCGTCGTCCGGTGCAGGCAGTCGCTGATGCAGGCGGCGCCTCTTCGCAATGCCTGCAGACCACCGGCATCCTGGTTCCCTCCGCGGCCTCCACAAAAAGCTGCTTCATCGGCGCAGGCGCCTGTATGGCCCTTTTTAGGTCCAGCTTGTCCGGGTTAGAAAAATACTATTTTTATGTCGTCGCCCTGCTTCGATACCTGCAGGCTTTCCTTGTAATATTTCCCGACACCCTTGACGAGGCCGACCATAAAAACGCTAAGATTCCTTTTCGACTTGTATTTCATAATGAGCGTTTTATTGTCGGGCCACGTATATTCGAATCTGGGCGGCTGGGCATTGGGGATGCTCTCGGTGGTAATCCGATGGACCTCGTCCATTTTCAGAAGGAATTCTTTG
>MHEA01000180.1:0-527 GCA_001805085.1 Nitrospirae bacterium GWC2_57_9 | reverse complement strand
TCCCCGAATGCGTCCGCTGCCTGCTCAAGAGTTATATTGAGCACCTTACAGACGGAATCGACAACTTTGAGGACAGCTTCGTCGGGCACGTCTTGGAATGCCAGAAAAGTTGTAGTCGTTTCGAGCCCGGCCAGCTTAAGAGCGGCCTCCCATTTATCTTTCCCGAATTTGTTCACGACCAATTGACCTAAGCAGTTTGGAATTACGCCTTTCATGTGCTACCTCCGTTCATCAGTATTTGTATAGTTTTTGTACAACTTTATTCAGAGCTAAAAATACTTCAAAGTATAGATCAAATCGTTACATAGTCAAGGCAGGAATTGCATTTAAATCGGGAAAATGAGCAGAATGATGCAAAGAGGAACAGAATACTACAGAACGAACCTTTTTTTCGAACCAGACTGGTACAGTTCAGGGTGGGCTTTTTCTCCTGACGGGGAGCCTTCAAAATGGGCGACTCCACTTTACCGCCAGGATGCGAAGGACGCGAGGAAAGATCAAACAAAAACTGCCTCTGGTTTTAAAAG
>MHEA01000179.1:2098-5156 GCA_001805085.1 Nitrospirae bacterium GWC2_57_9 | reverse complement strand
CCTGTCAGCCTGATGACGGTAAAATCCGAGGTACCTCCGCCGAAGTCCCCGATGAGGACGATCTTCTCCCGGCCTTTTTCCAGGCTGTTCTCGAACGTCAAGGCCGCGGCAACCGGTTCCATCTGAAAGGCTGCGTGTTTAAAGCCCGCGATCTCCGCTGCTCGTTTCAGCCTTCCTTCAGCCAGAATGTCCTTGTTCCTGTCCTCGGAAAAGACCACGGGCCTTCCCATGACCACATCCGTGACTTCATGGCCTATGAATTCCTCTCCCCGTTCTTTGATCTTTTTCAGGATCAGGGCGATCACATCTTCCAGGTCGTACCGCTGCCCGTTGATGAGCGTGTAGTCGAAGAGCGCGCTCGGCAGAAAGGACTTGATGGACTGCATGAATCTTCCCTGGCCGCCCTGTTCTATGTACTGCACGATCGCTTCCTGGCCCAGGTAAACGTTCTTCTCCCGGTCCATAAAGATCACGGACCGCATGGTTTTTTCCGTGGGATTGTGCGGATCGATATCGATCACTTCCGTGTTGCCCTGCGAATTTACGGCAAGCGCCGAATTGGTGGTTCCAAAATCCAGCCCAAAGACAGTCTGCATGGCATCATCCTTATTCTGATCAGGGAAAGCGGAAGTTGCAGAATACTCATTTCACGAACTCCTGTCCATTCAAAAATGACAATGTCAGCATCGGTGACCCAAAAAAAAAGGCCCGCATCTGCGGGCCTTCATTGTTCCCGTGCCATCCCGGCAATTGCCCGTCACGAGGCCTTTTGCGTAAAGTTTTTCCATTCCGCCATGCTGATCTTTTTTGTAACAAAACGGGCTCCCCGGAGACATCGCTCTCCGGCGATTGAAAAGGACTGCAACATTCCCTGCAGGAAACGCAGTATTCGCGCAATGACCGGTACGATGACGGCCATTATGACGAAGGCAAACATAAAAAGAACGAACCCGATCCTGGCTTTCATAGGTGTCACCTTTCCCTGGCTGTTTTGCCGGACGAGCGTATTCAGCCAATAAGCTTTCGCGCGAAAAAGGGCTTCTGTCTGTTGCAGGCTGATTCACTTTTTTGTATCCGGGAGCGAGATAGACAGGAGGGGTTGCGTCCTCATAATAAAAACGACGTCTTAAAATATGCGTGAAGGCTGCGGCTCGAAGCGTTTAACAGCTCCATTCCAGTGCTAAAGCACACCGAACTATGTTATTAGTATAGCGTCAATTTTTTTGAAATTGATCGAGCGGTAGAAGAATTAATGCGGTATGCTTTCCATCCAGTTTGAAAATTCTCAAAAAGCCGGCAAGATAACTTGCCGGCTGTACCGAGGCCTGGCATAACCAGCCGAGGAGCGATGTATAATGAAAGAAACGTATTTTATCACCTGTCTGTTTTTTAAAAAATCACTTTATTCGATTAAGTTTCAGCGCAGATGAGAGCAATGAAGGCAAAGAAAACTCTAACCCGCAGGGGTTTTGTCGCGGCAGTTGCGAGCGCTATCGCTGCCGGTCTGGCCGCCGCCTCTCTCTGGCCTGTCTGGGAATTTCTTTCGCCGCCGAAGACCAGGGAGGGGCAGGAACAGGAAACCGCGGTCGTCCCCCTGTCGAACGTAGGCCCGGGAAAGGCCCATTTCTTCGAATTCCAGGGACATCCCTCGGTCGTGCTCCAGCCTTCTCCGGGTAAATTCATCGCCCTTTCAGCCGTCTGCACCCACCTGGGCTGCATAGTCGAGTGGCGGCCCCGAGAGGAGATCTTTTTTTGCCCCTGTCACGCGGGAAGGTTTTCTCCGGAAGGAAAGGTGCTCGGCGGACCGCCGCCCAGGCCGCTTCCTTCTTATCCGGTAAAGGTCAGGAAGGACCAGCTCATCATCGGTTGAGGAGGCGCTATGTCCTGCCGGGGAAAAGTTATGGATTACCTGGATGTGCGGTTCGGCTTCAGGGACCTCCTGCACCACAATTTCACGGAATACCTGCTACCGCGCACTATCAACGCATGGTACGCCCTGGGCGCCGTGCTGCTCGTGCTGTTTGCCATTCAGTTCATCAGCGGCATTCTTCTTCTCGTTTACTATATTCCCGATACGGAGCACGCCTTCGAGAGCGTGCAGACGATCATGAACGACGTTCCTTTCGGCTGGCTGATACGATATGTTCACGCAATCGGCGCCAATGTCATCGTGCTGGCCTTATTGCTTCACCTGCTTTCGGTCCTGTTCATGTCGGCTTACAAGGACCCGCGGGAAATAACCTGGGTTTTCGGCTTTCTTATTTTTCTGACTTCGCTCGGCATGAGTTTTACCGGTTACCTGCTTCCCTGGAGTCAGCTCTCTTACTGGGCCACGGTAGTCGGCACCAATATGCCCGAGGCCGTTCCGGTGATAGGGGAAGAACTCGTTCTTTTCCTGCGCGGCGGGCCGTCCGTGGGACAGCAGACGCTGAGCCGTTTTTTCGCCCTGCACGTCATGGGTTTCCCTTTTATATTCGGCCTGCTGCTTTTCGTCCATCTTTTCCTGGTGCGGAGGATCGGCGTCTCGATCCCTCCGTTCGGACCCACGTACCGTCCGGAACCTCCTCCGAAGGAATTTCGCCATCCCGAATATCCCGGTGGAATTCCTTTTTTCCCCAATTATGTTACGAAGGATCTGGCGATGATATATCTCTTTCTTACCCTGCTCATGGCCGTGGTCTTCTTTGCACCCTGGATTTTTCTGCCTGCCCAGGCGTTCGAACCCGCGGACCCCTTTACGACGCCTGCCGGGATCAAGCCCGAATGGTATTTTCTTGCCCCCTATCAGATACTGAGGATCTTCCCGAATAAAACGGCAGGGATCCTGGTGCAGCTCGCTTTCCTTCTTTTTCTCTTTGTTCTCCCGTTCATCGACCGGAGCATGGAAAGGCGGCCCGCCCGGCGCCCGGTTTTTGTTTCGGTCTTCATAATCACTCTACTGATCTTCATTGGACTGACTGTCTGGGGTTCTGTTTCATGAAAAAAATATGTTTCCGGCTGTTTCCGGCATGTGCTCCGCTGCTGCTTTTCCTGCTGCTCCCCGTACCCGGAGCATCGC
>MHEA01000179.1:309-1964 GCA_001805085.1 Nitrospirae bacterium GWC2_57_9 | reverse complement strand
CGAAGACGGAAAGGGTCCCTGAGTTCTGCGGACGATGCCATCCCGGAGTCAAGGAGGACTATCAGGCAAGCGCCCATGGCCGGGCGCTGGGAGCGGGCGGACCGCAATGCGTCACCTGTCACGGCAGCCACGCTGTGGAACGCGCCTCGCTCCAACTGATCAGTCCCGAGTCCTGCACCCGCTGTCACGGATTCGAACGGGCCGCTGAAATCCGTGAGGCCCTCTCCGAGACCGATGGCCGGATTACGGCGCTGGAACGACGGCTGGGGTATTTTCATCGAATGGGCATCGACGTGAACGACCTGAGGGGCAAGCTCTTCGAAGCGCGAAACACTTTTCACCGCCTCTTCCACTCAGTAGACGTGAAAAAGGTCCGGACCAGCACCGGGAAGATCCAGTCCCGGCTCGAAGATATCAGGGAGCAAGCGGAGAGTATCGACCGGCTGCAGAACCGCCGCAAACAGGCAGGAGCGGTTGTCGTGGGCCTGTTACTGCTTGTTACCATTCTCTTTTTCTATCTCCGGCACACTTACAAGGAGGATGAGAGCAAGAGGAACTGACCCTCTCTGTGGACGGTGCCCTTTGAATGGGTGACCCACAAGGTGTTTTGCAGGGCACTAAAAAAGCCGGCAAGATAGCTTGCCGGCCTGGGATATGAAAGTTAAGATACAACGGCGTTGCTCACCCGTATATTACTTCACGGTAATCTCCGGATCTTTCCGATGAAGCTTCAGAGGGGGCGGTATTTCGATCCGCTTTCGCGGTCTTTTCCCACTGTCCCTTCACTTCACCCCGATCCTGTTGCCTGAAACCGCGCTCACGCGCTTCTGTCTCCGTGGTCTTGGGCACCGCAGGGACCTGGTTTCAGGCCTCACCAAAAGCAATATACGTTTACACCCTTGGGTGATGGTAGGGCAGCGCCTACGTACAGTATAGCACAAAGAAGATCCATCTTATCCCATTTTCTTCACCTCATCCCTCTCTGCTACTTTCGGCCTCTTCGGGGACTAGGCTCTTTCTCCCTGGAAGGAGCCCGGTCTTTGCAGTTATTGCTCCGGATAGTTCAGCCTTTAATACCTTTGTCCAATTGAATTTGTACGGCGTTGCTAATACTATTACAATATAGTCTTAAGTTACCACTCGGCCATAACTATACTACAGCGCTATACGATCTCATCTCGGGAAAGGGGTTCATCATGTTAAAAAGAATCGGAGCTTTGCTGGTAGGAGTGTCGTTTTTTGCCGGATTGTCGGGATGCGTTTCAGCCGATGCATACCGCATGAAAGAAGAGGAAGTGCAGTCTCTGTATAGTGTCAACGAGGACATGCAAGCGCGGAATGAATCGCTGCATTCCGAAAAAGCCGGGCTGGCGACCCAGGCGGCCGCGCTGAAAAATGAGAACGAAGGATTGGAGTTCCGGATCGAGAAACAGGACAAGCAGATCGCGTTCCTGAAAAATTGGGGTGAAACGCTCGAGAAAGACGGCGATGGGCTGCGGGCGCGGATGGAAAAATTGGACGCGAAGATCGCGGAACTGGACAAGGACAACCAGAGACTGGCGATCCTGAGCCGTCCTGAAAACCTGCTCCGCAGCCTGGGTGACCGGCTTGCGAACCTTCAGATGAGGGTTGAAGCCCTGTCCGGCGAGAATGAG
>MHEA01000179.1:0-249 GCA_001805085.1 Nitrospirae bacterium GWC2_57_9 | reverse complement strand
GTCGACAAACCTGTGGAATCGGCAGGCGGGAAGCCGCAGGCTGTCATGGTTTCGTCCGGACAAAAAGCGGAAGGCAGCGAACCGCGCAAGCAGAGCGAGGGGGAGCTACGCGGGCCTGCCGGTGACCGGTTAATGTCCATCGTCATACCAGTCATACCCTGAGAACAGAACAGGGTCCGGCTCTTTAATAAACGTCATCAAAAGCGTCATCACAGAGTTGATCATCTGCTTCAGGGAAGTACCAGCCTA
>MHEA01000178.1 GCA_001805085.1 Nitrospirae bacterium GWC2_57_9 | reverse complement strand
GTACTGAAAACCGAAGGTCCTCACGTCTGCCGACCCGTCAATGCCCTCCCACAAGGCATGGTACCGGCCCATGAGCCCGAAGGCCGACCCCACCACCTGGTAGAGCATGGCGCTCAGGTCAGAACCAGGGTCCTTCGGATCGTGGATCTTGGCGCCCAGAAAGGCCTGGGCGACCTTGAACTCGTTCGCGATGGCCTCCGTAGTCATCCAGATGTCGATGCCGTAGCGCGCCACGTCGGTCTGCCAGACGTCTTCCCTCAGATAAAAGCGGGCAAGCCGGCCCGAGAATCCGAAGTCTCCGCCGATGGGCTGCCGCAGGCGCTTGCCGTAGAGGGCCCTGGTCAGCGGATAGATGATGCTGTTCGTGATCGTGCCGTCGTACTTGTGGCGGCGGTACAAAGGCGCGACAAAATCGAATCCCTCCTGGAGCACGGGGTGAACGAGCAGTTCCACCCATTCCGGCGTGATGCTCCTGAGGTCCGCGTCCATGACGGCGCAGGCCTGCACGTTGAGCGCAGCCGCCATTTCAAATATGGCCCGGAAAGCGCTCCCTTTTCCCGGGACGCCGTGATAGGGCACGGACAGGGTGATGGCCGGCTCGCCGCGATGGCGGAGCAGTACGGACTGAAAATCCTCGATCATGCTGTTTTTCACGATCTCCACGGTGTTGTCGGTGGAACCTCCGTCGGAGTTGACGATCACGGCCTTCCGGTGCGGGAAATACCTGGCAAGCCCCCCCTGAACGGCGCGAATGACATGGCCGATCGTCCTGGCATTGTTGTAACTCGGGATGCCGATAAGGATGTCGGCGCTCCTTATCTGGTCGATCCGCTCGCGGGTTTCCTTTCTGACGATGATCCCCGCTGCGTCCTCTGTTCTGGTATAAGGTTCCATTCTTTTCCCGGGCTTACCCTTGATAGATGTCCGGCAGTAATGCTCTCTTCATTGTTTCATCAGCCCCAGCACGGCTTCATTCCACCCTTCCGGCCCCTTATGCTCCGTACGGAGCATACCCGGAATCGCGATCCGCTCATCGTGCCTGCCTGATCGTCTTTTGACGAGCACCGGCCTGTCCACGGCAAGCAAAAACGGCAGGTCGTTCAAGCTGTCTCCGATCCCTACGCTCACCATACGACCCTGTTCGCGTTCGTAGAGCGAGCGCAGCAGGGCCACGGCCCTGCCCTTATGATGGTTCCCCATCACATGAAAGAACTGTCCCTGGGTCCACCGCAGCTTCTCTCCCTCGATTGCCTGCAGGAACCGGTCATCAGGGACGCCGGTAAACAGAAAGGGCTCGCTGAACTCGCGCTGTTTTGCAAGCGCCGCGTCCTCCCGCGTCAGGCCGGTCCTCTGAACGACCTCCTCAAGGCTCATGTCGCCGAACCCACGGACCGCGATCTTGAGCCGTTCCCGCATTTGGACGAACTGCATCCGGACCTGCTGGTACGGCGTACCGAGACAGATCACCCGGTACCCGTCACGCAGGGCTCCCTGCACCGGGAAGCTGAAGTAACGCTCCGGGATATAGATCCCCCCTCCGTTCTCGACAACGAAGGGATGGTGATTATCGAGGCGTTTCCGCCACACCTCAAGCTCCGCCCGCGTCTTGCTCGAGACGAACACCACGGGAATACGTTTCTGCCTGGTCAGATCGAGCGCCGGTTCCGCTGCCTTCGATGAATAGGTGACCGGATCAAGCAGCGTCCCGTCGAGATCGGTAAATATAATGGTCTTCTCGGTCATGGGGTTCCTGCGCTTACCAGCGATGCCTCCTGCCTGAAAATTCCCTGCGTTGTTCGGAAGCCGTTTGTCGTTTTGAACGCAACGCCTGTAATAATTGGGCCAGCAGAATGCCGGCAAGAACAGCAGCGCCCGTCACGACCGAAAAGGGGACCTCAAAATCCCAGGCCAGAAAGGACGCTGCCACGGGGACCCCATTCTGCATGGAAAAAATGAGAACAACTCCGGCGATCAGAGAAATAAGAACTCCGTTCAGCATATTGCTCCTTGCAATGTACCCGTTGACGGGACTACTCGAAATTCTATCTCGTGCGATTCCGATTGCTCTTGATGCCTGCCAAGTGGAAAAGAGAACGGGTGTTGGGTGCGTAACGGGCCCGGTGCGGACACCGGGAGCTTCTGAGGCTTTGCTTAAGAGGAAAATGAAGGCGGAGAGACGCCTGACCGGTAAAAGCGAATAGAGGAGGAGCGTGATTGCTGCAGGAGCGGTGAATGACTGCCGGCAAACTCCAGCCGGGCGGGATCAGGCCCCAGGGGAAATATAGCTGCTATATCGATCCGGGATTCAAGCCCTCCCTTATCGCCCCGAAGCAGCACCACAAATTCGTCGGAGTGCTTGGTTTTTTTCAGGTTCTGCCAAAGCAGAATATCGAAAAGCAGAAGGGGTGCATGCTTGTGGTCCTGCTCAAGCGTCACGCCTGCCGGCGAACCGGCAGCGGGCTGCGTAAACGCCGCCATGGTGGAGACCGGCGGTACGATGAAAAAAACAAAATAGACCAGCAGAACCCAGGATACGAGCTTATATTTGTTCATCTGGGGCATGGTCATACTATAACATGATGACTTTGCTTCTGTAAACAGGAATCGAAATACTTTACTATTCTTCAGGCCCTAAAGTTCGCCATTCTAATCCTTTTTCCTGAGATATTGGCGCGGATGCTGTCAATGGAAAAGGAGACGGGATAGGTGACCGGAAGGGCCGATATCTATTAATCAAGAAGCGGGGCCATTGCCGGCTTTCACCCGGCCTGCTCCCCGGGTAACCGGCTTTGACTGACTGCTGCGGACCGAGGTCGTACGATTCAGGATTGCAGCTTTTTCTCCTGTTAATGTAAGAAACTCTTTGAGCACCCGAGCGACTGCCTCCTGCTTCTCTACATAGTAGTCGGCAAAGGCGCTCCCTCCGACCGCGATCGAGTGACCCTTGCCTTTTAACATTATAAAAGCGTCCTCATCCGTGACGTCATCTCCTATGTAGACCGGGGTTTTTCCCGCTCCCCGGTGCTCCAGAATCCACCTAACGGCGTCCCCTTTGTTCCAAGCCTTGAGAGGGCGTATCTCGAATACCTTCTTCCCGGAAGTGATCCTGAAAAACTTTGCATATTCCCCGGCGATCTTTGTGAAAACGGCGGAAAAATCGGCAAGCTTCTTCAGATCGACCAGGCGGTAATGGACGCTCGCCGTAATCCCCTTGTCCTCGACGAGCACTCCCGAGATCGACGACAGCGCCGACCGAAGCCGGTCCACGAATTCTTCGAGTCTCCTCCGGTCCCGCCGTGACTGCTGGCTGACCAGCGTTTCCGCCTTGAAACGGATTTCGGCGCCATGATTTCCAGCGTAGATCACTCCTTCGATCCCGATCCGCTGCTGCAGGTCCTCGATGTTGCGGCCCGAGACGACAGCCACGGGAATTCCGCCGGCGAGCCGGGCTACCAGTTCCCTGGTCTCCGCGGACAGGACCGCACGTTCCGGAGAGTCAGCTATCGGCGCCAAAGTACCGTCATAATCAAGGAACAAAAAGATATTGCCCTCTTGCAGAAGCTTCCTGATCCGCTCCTGATGATCGAAAAAAGGCAGTGCGAGGTTCTTCTTCCTGTTCGACAGGTCAATGATCTCCTCGAGGATGTCACGGATCCACTTGTAGATATCGTTCTCGCGCACCTGTTTCCGCAGTCCCGCCATCAGCCGCCCCTTTTCTCCGGCCGGCAGTTCCAACGCGCGCTTGATCGACAGCGAGAACTCCTCGACATCGTAGGGATTCACCAGCATGGCCCCTTCGAGTTCGTCCGCGGCGCCTGCGAGTTCGCTCAGGATCAACACTCCCTTCTCGTCAACCTGGGAAGCAGCGTACTCCTTTGCCACGAGATTCATCCCATCGTAGATCGAGCTGATGACGGCAACGTCGGCCAGGCGGTAATAAGCGACGAGATCCTTATGCTCGATTTTGCTGTCGATATAGACGATCGGCTTCCACGAGTGCGTGCCGAACTTGGCATTGATGCCTGCCACCATTTTTTTCACCGTCTCCTCGTAGCTGAGGTACGGTTCTTTCAACCGGGTCGGCACCGCGATCTGGATGAAGCTGAACCTTCCCCGGAGCCTCTGGTATCGCTCGAACAGGAGCGAAATGGCCTGGAGCCGCTTTACCAGGGCCTTGGTATATTCGAGCCGGTCGACGCCGACGCCCACAGATGCCGGCAGGGAGTACGTCTTCCTCATGTTCTGCATCGCCGTCAGGACATGCGGGGAGGAAGCCATTGCCTCGAATTTAGCGAAGTCTATGCTGATCGGGAATGCCTTGAGGGTCGTCACCCGCCCCTGGTACGTGACGATTGACTTGCTCCGATCGATCTCGGCACCCAGGCACTCCCGGGCGCAGTCGAGAAAATTACGGACAAAGAGCGGGATCTGGAAACCGATCAGGTCGTTGCCCAGGAGCCCTTCCAGGATTTCGCGGGATTGCGGGCAGATGCGGAATACGCTCCAATCGGGCCAGGGAATATGCCAGAAATGGGCCACCGTTATCTCCTTTTTCTTCTCGCGCAGGAGCCGCGGCGCCAGGCAGAGGTGGTAGTCATGCAGCCAGACCGCCGTGTCTCCGTTCGCCTCCCCGAGAACCGCTTCTGCAAATGCATTATTGACCGTGACGTAATCATCCCAGAATTTTTTCCTGAAGTAGACGCGGTCGAGCGTTATATGACAGAGGGGCCAGAGCACCTGGTTCGAGTACCCGTGATAATAGTTGTCCGCCTGAGACGGACTCAGCCATACCCGTTTGAGCGTATAGAGCGGTTTTTCCGGCGGCACCTCCACCCGGTTATGCGTGTCCACGACATCCGTATCGCCGTTCCCGCTTCCCCAAGCCACCCACGTGCCGCCTGTTGCCCTCAGAACATCGTCCATAGCGGACGTAAGTCCTCCGGTGGGCTTCTCGACTTTTATGCTCAATCCCGTTTTTTTGTGGACATAGGGCTCCCGGTTCGAGACGACGATCAGCTTTTTCCCGGCAAGCTCCTTCTTCACGAATTGTGCAAGTTTGTCAGGCATCACAGCTCCAGTATGTTCTTATTCGGATTTACAAGCGAGTACCAGGTCGATAGATAATCGCGCACTTCCCGGGTGATCAGAAAATTGGCACGCACGTGTTCTTTGCCCCGCTCACCCAGGCGCTTCGCCATGGCCGGGTTGTTCAGCAGCTGGCGGATCCGGAATGCCGCGCCTTCGGAAGAATGCACGAGGAAACCCGTGAGCCCGTGCACGATCTGCAGGGGGATCCCGCCCACGGCCCCGCCGAGGACCGGTTTCTCCTTCCACATGGCCTCGGACACCGTAAGACCGAACCCCTCTTTCAGCGATTTCTGAAGGACCACCGTGGCCGCTCGCTGCAGGGCATTGATCTCCCGGTCGCTGAAGGGCGGCAGCAGGAGGATCGTAATGTCGGGATCGCCGGATGCATACTCTTTCACCTCGTTCAGGACCGCCGCTCCTTCGGGATCGTCCGTTGCCGGGCTGCCGGCGAGAACGAGGATGCAATCGTTGTATTTCTTGACAAGGCGGTACGCATTGATCACGCCGATGGGGTCCTTGAAGCGGTCGAACCGGGAGACCTGCAGGAGCATGGGCCGGTCGAGAGGAACCTGCAGTTTATCCATACTGTCCCGAATTTCCCGGCCGGAGAGTTCCCTGTTCTTGTCGCTCACCGGGTCTATGGAAGGGGGAATGATGAACTCAGGGAGCGGCATTGAGCGCGCGAACTTCGCGATGGAGAACACGGCCCCGTCATAGCGTTCGCAAAAAAGTTTGAGCGACTGCCATACATCCTTCTGCGGCGCCGAAACATCGATATGGCATCGCCAGACCCAGGTCCCGCCCTCCCGGCGCTGGACAAGCGGAGCAGGCTGGGGATCATGGATATACACGCAATCAGCTCCCAGATCGAGGGTGCTCTTCCTGTTGATCTCCTCGTGATACGCCCACATGTCCGGCGTGAAGGCCTCCGGGTGTCCCTGCAGTGCATTATGTATCTTTTTTGTGATGTCGAAAAATTTCGCGTCGCCCGTAAGGACCTCCCATCGGACCTTGATCCCGAGCGACTCCATGATCGGGATCGCCCGGTGCAGGATCTCGGCTACGCCGCCGCCCTCCCGGGTCGAATTGACGTGGAGAAAGGATTTGCCCGCGAACACGCCGCCCAGCTTCCGGAGAAGCAGAAGATCGCCCTTCGGCGCTATTCCCTTATATTCATCCATCATGGCATTATCCCCGCGGACTCCATGTCCTGCGTGACCTCTTCTTCGACCGCCTGTGCGATCCGATCCCGGATCCCTTCGAGGCTGTGCATGAAGGGATCGACGGAGTGTATCTTGCCGGCGAGACCGATCTTCCCCAATTCCTGCTCGAACCATTGTGAAAAATCATTTTTTTCGCCCCCCTGTCGTATGCGCGAATCATAGAAGTGGTAATAAAGGGAGCTGGCGTCCACATGTTTTACCGCCATCAGGAACTCTGCGAGGTTGCGCGCCCTGATGCCCGCGGGAAATACCAGGGTGACCGCCTCGTTGAAGAAAAATTCATCCCGCGGCAGCGCCTCGCGCGGTTCGGGGAAGGTTGCCCGAAAGGCGTCGATGATGCGCAGCAACTCCTTTCTCAGCTGAGCGATATCGGCATAGTCGTAGGGGTCCAGGTTCGAGAGGCGCTCCGCAAGAACGCTTTCCTCGATGCTTTCACCCGCCCAGTGCGAAAAATCGTTGGTGTATTCAAGGATGTGGCCCTTCAAAAAGTACTGGTAGGTGTGATGGAAGATAGAACCCTCGCTGATGGTCGCGATGAGGTCCCTGAGCTCTGCCAGGGTACGGGCCTTCTTCCCCGTGGACTTGAGCAGGATGACGCTCTGTTTGAACTCAAAAGGCGCTGTCATTTTTTCCACTCCTTTTCCTCGCGCAGGTAGACCGTTCTGTGCGGGAAGGGGATCTCGATCCCCTCTTCCCTGAACCGTTTGAAGATGGCTTTCCGCAGTTCATGCTGGGCGAGGTACTGGTCCACGAATTCCCGCACCTGGCATATGAGGGTGAATTCCAGGGCGCTCTCGCCGAATCCGGGAATGAACCGGACAAAGGGTTCCGGTTCGCCCAGGAGCCCGGGGACCCGCCCCACCGCGCCTTTGGCGACCTCCACCAGGAGATGCTCGATCCGTTCCGGGTCCGCAGCATAGCTCACGCCGACGGGAATGAGCAGGGACATCCGTTTTTCCGGAAGATAGTAATTGGTAACCACGCTCTGGGAAAGTTTGCTGTTCGGGATCACGACCATGTTGTTCGGCAGCATCCGTACCCGCGTGGTGCGCCAGGTGATGTCTTCGACATATCCTTCCTGCCCGGACTCGAGCCTGATGAAATCGCCGACCCTGATCGACTGCTCAACCAGGATATGGATCCCGGAAAAGAGGTTCGCCAGGGTGTCCTGCAGTGCAAGCGCCACGGCCAGGCCTCCGATGCCCAGGGCCGTGATCAAAGGGGCTATGGACACCCCGAGCACGCCCAGGATCATGAGCATCCCGATCGTGATGATGATGCCCTTCAGCAGCCCGTAAGACAGCCCGGTCGTCGGCAGGGGTAGATTGGACTGCTGGATATAGCTCTTGAAGATCCTCCCCGAGAGATTCGCCACCGCGAGGGTAACGGAGAATATCAGGATGACCGAGATGGACTTGTTGACGGTCTCCACAGGGACTTTCGGGACCTCGGCGAACTGGACAGCGGCGACAATGGCCAGGGCAATAGCCCAAAAAATGCTCGGGCCCCGCAGGGAGGCCACCACGATATCGTCGGCCCTGGTCGCGGTCCTCTCCGCCCACCGGGAAAACAGACTGAAGGCTATTCCCCGCAGGCCCAGCAACAGCGCCGCAGAAACCAGGAATATGCCTGCCGGCATAATGATCTTTTCGAACATGCTTTCCATCAGGCCCTCTCAGGGACACCTGTCCTTTCTGCCGGACCGGAATGGTATTCCGCCGGCTTCGACGTTCCGCGGCCCGTCCATTGCAGATCACGATTCTACGAGGATGACCTGCACGTTCATGGTGTTGATGCCGTCCGGGCCTGCTGCTCCCCCGTTTCTGCCGTCCGCTGCAGGTCCCAGCTTCTTGAAAAATGCGGCCGTGTCTTTGTCGTCCAGAAATGCCTGGACATGAAGGCCCTGGGCCCGTGCATCGGGGATGGTCGTTCCATCCACCACAGCGCCTGTCCTCTCCCAGGGACCATCGGTGCCGGCGGAGAGCAGGGTTATTCCCGGGATGCCGGCGATCTCCCGTGCAAATGCGAGGGCCAGTTCCCGGTTCCGGCCGCCTTTGCCGCTCCGGGGCTTCGCAGCCGGACTCTCCCCGCAAAAGAGCAGACAACGCTGCTCCCCGTATTTAAGGCTGTCCCGGACACGAAGCGCCTTCTTTGCCAGGATGCGTGCGGTCCGGTCGGCCGGGCCCCGGTCCTCCGCGATCGCAAGCTCGACAAGGTAACCGGACTCCCTGGCCTTGTTGCCTGCCGCGAACAGCGCCTGTGCCGTACCGCCGACGATGATGTTCCTCGTCCGGAGAAAACACATCTCATCGCTCTTCGCTGTTTCCGGCTCCTGTCCCCTGGTACCCCGCTCAATGAATGCCATGACCTGCTCAGGAAGCTTGTATCGCAGTCCGTATTTCCCGATCACCCGGGCTGCCTCGCAGAACGTGGCGTTGCCCGGGGCCATTGGCCCTGAGGCGATCATGTCCATACGGTCGCCGAGGACATCAGAGAGGGACAAGGTCAGCACGGTCGCCGGATAGGCAGCCCGTGCCAGCCTGCCGCCCTTCACGCCGGACAGGTGCTTCAAGACGGTGTTCAGTTCAAAGCAGGACGCTCCGGCCCTGAGGAGAAGGTCCGTGCTCCTTTGCTTGTCCTCGAGGGTGACGCCGGGCAGAGGATCGACGAGCAGCGACGAAGCGCCTGCGGACAGGAGGCAAACCACCAGCGTCCCGGCATCGACGCCCCGCAGCATATCAAGTATCTTCCGCGTCGCCTGCAACCCGGCTTTGTCCGGTATCGCATGATCTGCCTCTGTCTGCTCGATCACGCACGACGCCGCTCTGCATCCGTATGGTACGACTACGGTTCCGCTGCTGATAACATCTCCCAGAACTGCTTCTACGGCCGCAGCCATATGTCCGGCCGCCTGTCCTGCTCCTATGACTACGACCTTGTTCAGGACGTCAAGGTCATAGACAGCCCCCCCGGCAGAGAGCCTGTTGTTCTGCCGGGTGAGCACGCGCCGGACGGAATCGACGGGGTGGACCGCGGACCGGGCGGCATCAAAGATGTCCGTCAAAACCGATTTTTTTGCAATATATGTTTGCATGCTCTTCCTCGTTCGCTCCGGCATTCTACCAGCGATAACGCCTGCTCAGGGATTCCAGGCTTCTCCGGGAACCGGCCTGCTGTTTTGAGCGAAGACTGGCAAGCAGCTGCATCAGGACAATACCGGCCAGCATGGCGACAGCTGCCGCCAGCCCGGGAGAAAGCTCGAACTGCCAGACCAGGAAAGAGACAGTGGTCGGGATCTCATTCTGCGCGGAAAAAGTCAAGACCGTCCCGGCAACGATCAATATCAGGACAATGTGGATCATATTCCTCCCTCTTCAGGTAAAAAAACGGGCATGTATCGTCGGACAAAGGGCTGTCCGTTCCATATTCCGTGCCTGGCACCTGTTACGGGAAAGAAGGGGGAGCTGTACCGGATCTTGTGAAACGAATGGAGGATGAACGTGATCGGTGAAAAGGCGAAACAGTACCGGTTACGTCTGCACAGCAGGACGGATATGACCTGAAGCGGGTCAGGATCGCGTCAGCGGCCGATTGGCCGGCAATTGCGGTTTCATGCCCTGCGTCGGGGCTCACGTGCAGAAACTCTTCTGACTGCTTCGTCTTTTTCAGATTTTGCCAGAGAATGACATCGAAGAGCAGCATCGGAGCCCCATGGCCCTGCATGACCAGACGGTATCCTGCATCAGGAGCGCCAGGTGCTGCCGGGGATGGCGCAAAAGTGGAGAGCGGCGGGACGATAAAGAGCGCAAAGTAGATCAGCAGGACCCACGACACGCCCCTCTGTAGCTTGCAGCAATGCATGAAAGACTTTAGCATAACAGGTTTTCTTCTGTAAACAGGAATCACGATACTTTCCTCTTTTTTCGCGGTAAAGCACAAAAAGAGTACAACCTAAGATTTATTATCTCGATCGTTTCAGCATTTTTTTGAGTTTCTCGATCCAGACCAGCACCCCTGTGCTGACCGTTTTCCTCCTCAGGTGAAGATGGATGTTGCCAGCATCCCTCATTTCACTGCCCGTGGGAACGGCAAGTGAAGACGATTTCGCGAGCGCCAGGATCTGGCTGGGGTAGACGCTCCGGTGGCCGGTCATAAGATAACTGATGATGCAGGCGACCGAAGCGTAGGGTGCTATCTCAGGTCCGAACAGTTCCATTGCCATGATACTGGCCGAGATCGGGGTGTTCGCTGCTCCGGCAAGAAGGGCCACCATCCCGATAGAAGCGAACAGCGCGGTATCGAAGCCCATGAGGCTGCCGAAGGCGTGTCCTGCTGTGGACCCGACGAAAAAGATCGGAGTGATAATGCCGCCGCTGCCGCCGAACGTGAGCGTTACGGCCGTGAACACCATTTTAAGGACAAAGGACGCAGCCGGAACCGGTCCGCCTGCCAGTGCCCCCTCGATCGTATCGATGCCAAGACCCAGGTACCGCGTCGAGAACAGGAACGAAAGAGCTAACAGGATGATCCCGCCGATCAATCCCTTATAGGGCGTTCGGATCGTAAGCCGCCGGGACAGCCGATGAAACAAGCCGAGGATCTCTATGAAGACCAGAGCTGAAAGGCCGAAGAACAGTCCTGCCGCGCAAACCTTCAGAAAAAAATAGCTGCTGAACGCAGGGATCGCGCAGTGGATCCCCTGGAAATAGGTGACGCCCAGCGCAGCCGACACCTGATACCCCACGATCCCGGCAACAAAAGAGGGCAGCAGCACATCATAGAGCATGCTGCCGACGAACAGTACTTCAACTCCGAAGAGCGCGCCCGCGATGGGCGTCCCGAATACGGTTGCAAAACCCGCGCTGATCCCGCAGATCACCAGCTTTTTCCGGTCCCGGTCCCCGAAGCGGAACAGCCGCGAAAAGCCGGAGGAAAGCGCAGCGCCGATCTGGGCTGCAGGACCTTCTTTCCCGGCAGAACCGCCGAAGGCGATGGTAATTACCGTTGCCGCAAGTTTGACGGGCACGACGGCAAGCTTCATCCTTCCCGAATGCCTGTGCACCGCTTCTATGATCCGTTCCGTGCCATGTCCTTCGGCATCGGGTGCAAAGACCCGTACGATAAGCGCGCTCGCGAACAGCGCGACCGGAAGCAACAGGTAATAGTACGGATAACGGGCCGCGCCGGCAATGCCCAGGCCGAGGAATTTCAGGAAAACGGTAGTGGACAGGCCCACGATGATCCCGATGCAGGATGCCAGGAACAGCCACTTGAAGATACTGATAAAGAGAACGGACTCCTCGACGATCTTTTTTCTCATGGAAGCTGCACGACCCTTCCTCTAAGCTCCAGGATTCCGGTTCCCGGGCAGGCACCGGGAAAAAGAACCGGTGCCGGAGGAATGGCAGGCCTCCGGCACCGCTGAGTGTGAAGATCCCGTCATCGGTTACCGTGAACGGGAGGATACCGCTCGTGCTGTTTTCTTCCGGGCCCGGGGAACGGCCTTCTTCTGCCCTCTCTCGAGGGACAGAATGCTCGTCTCGTTCTTGCTGATCCGCGCCACGATGTCCTTTACCCTTGCATCGAGCAGCGGATTCTTCCTGCTCGACTGCGTCAGGGAGTAGACGCGCGCTCCCAGCTCGGACATGCTCTTATGCACTTTTGTCTTGAGCGAGATCAGGTTGTACTGTCGCTTGCCTTCCTCGCTCAGTTCGCCGGCCTTCTTTTTGACCTCCAGGGCGCCCTTCTTGACGGCGACCAGCCCCTGGTTCAGTCCTTTCTCAAGATCGGCCTTGATGGTGTTCCAGTCCAGCTTATCGAGATAGTTCATAGGGTCACCTCCGTTTGGAAAAAATATTCGATGGTAATTGGATCCCCTCTTCCTGCGAAGCCGAAGCGTCGATTATCGGTTGCCCCGGCGCAAATTCAGGTTGTATTGTTCGTCAGGTCCTGTATAATTCTCCCTGAAGCAATCATTTGAAGAGCAATAGTTTGTGTACAAACTAATACCACCAACGTTCGATCTTGTCAAGGCTATACGTGATTATCCCGGTTTTCCAAGAGGTTGGACAGCGATCACGCTGCCCGTGATGGGCGTTTCCCGGGCTTGTTCAAACTGATTTTTGTATCCGGACCGTATGCCGAGGAAAGGCGGAAGGAGAGAGTTACATGGGTGAGAGAACGGACCTTGTTGCGGATATTATCGACGACATCCGCCGCGTCTTTCAGGTCGTGAATGAGCATTCGAAGGATGTCGAGCGCAGGACAGGGATTACCGGCCCGCAGCTCTGGGCCATCAAGACGATCGCCGAGGGAGCGCCGATCATGGTATCGGACATTGCGGCACGCATGCATCTCCATGCCGCGACGGTCGTGGGCATTCTGGACCGGCTCGAGTCCCGCGGCCTGGCCAGGCGCGTGCGCTCCCAGGAGGACCGCCGCGTCGTCCGGGTCGAGCTGACCGGTCAGGGAGAACGCCTGGTCAAGAAGGCGCCGGAAGTAGCACAGGGCCTGCTGGTAGCAGGCCTGGAAAGACTGCACACGAAGAACCTCAAGAGCATAGCTGCCTCCCTTGATCAGCTCGTCGACATCCTGGGAGCCCAGGGAATTCCTCCGAAGCTGATCCTGTCGCCGGAAGTGAACAAGCCCGTGAGGCAAACGCGAAGAACGGCAAAGTGACCCGCAATCACCGGGCATCAAGATTGTACGCTGCTGTTGCCGGCATTTCCCGGCCGCTCAGCGCTCACCCCGGCCTTCCATCCCCCCCTTCGGGAGCATTGACCGTCGCCTTGTCCTCTTCCCCGCGCGCCTGCCTGTGTGGTCGAATCTATGATCGCCATGCCCGGCATCGGCGGCATAGAGAACCGGACATTGCAGCTCCCTGCAGCAAGCTGCAGGGAATCTCGATTCTCTAGGTGTAATTATAGTTGTATTCGCTCGCTGACCCCGCAGCAAGCTGCGGGGTTAGCGCTCACTCCAGAATTCACTTTTGCATCGGTAACCGCCTTTCCGGCCGGATCGGCTACCGTGATCGTCATGGTGTTGTCGCCCTTCACCAAAGGATAACTGTCCGCTTTGAGCGTGATGGCTCATCCCGCCGGTGGTCGTCTGCACGCATACCCCTTGGTACACCCTCCCAAAAGTCGGCTGCTCTGCCTGGTTCTCGCGATCTATGAATTCGCCGTATTCGGCTATGTAACGGCCACAATAGCCTCCTTTTTTATCGGTCTCGACAAGGACAAAGACACTACTTCTTAGAAGACCTCGCTGGGGAAGACCATGCCTGGTATACCACACAAAAATGGCGGCCCGGAGGCCGCCTTAGATAAAAATACTGAAGCGATGACGTGAATCAATGCCCGCCGACCTTTAACAGGCCGCTGGCCGCAAGCGACAGCACGAGCACTTCCACAATAGCAATAACGACATAGGGTGTGTCCTTCTTCCTGATCAGGATAGGCAGGATCACCAGGTAGCACAAGATGGTGAGTCCCGAGAGGATTGCGATACCGACAAAATTCAGGTAATCGCCTCTCCCTACAAGCGAGGTCCAGTGCCATCCCGTCGGAGCGTTGAGGGCCACGTTGAAGTCGTGCACTCTCATGGTCCAATACTTGGGCAGATCGTCTATCGGTACATAGCTGGGGAGCACTCCCGAAATATATACAAAGAAGGTGATGATAAGCAATGCAAGCCCGAACCACATGCCCACATTGAGAACGCCTGCGTACGCCATCTGTTCTTCCGATGCCTGGGTTTTTAAATTACTCATTTTTATTTCCTCCTAGTTCCAGATTCCAAGTCCCTTGAGAAGGGACCTGAGTCCTGCAAAGAGCAAAAGGCCGATGACCATCCACTTGATCGCCTTGGGCTTTGATTTGGCGAGGATCTTCACGCCGACCATTGACCCGAGCATGATACCGACGAGGGACGGCACTACGATCATGGGAAGCACCGCGCCCTGGTTCAGATAGACCCATGCCGCGGAAGTGTCCGTGATGGAGAGCAGGAACTTGCTGGTCGCAACCGAGATCTTGAGCGGCGCGCCCATGAGCAGGTTCAGCACGGGTACGTTGGCCCAGCCGGCCCCGAGGCCGAACATGCCGGCCATGACCCCGATCACGATGAACAGGGCGAGGCCGATCGGCGTTTTGTGCACATTCCATTCAACATCCTTGCCGAGAGACTCCTCCCGGTAGATGCCCATGATGCCCAGGCTCTGGGACAATGCGTCCGGCTTCGGAACGACGGGGAAATCGGACTTCTTCGCCGTTGCCATGATGGCGACGATGAACAGGATGGTCGCGCCCAGCAGCGTATTGACGACATGGGGTTTGAGCGCGAGACCGATCATGGCTCCGACGATTGCCGCTGCAGAGGCTATCAGCGCAACAGGAAGCGCCAGGCGGATGCTGGCCAGGTTCCTTTTGAGCAGGCCGGGGCCGGCCGCGAGGGCGCCTGCGAGCGCCACGAGGAGGCCGGCGCCCCTTACGAAGTCGATGTTGAATGGAAAGAAACCGCCCACGATCGGCACGAACAGGACGCCGCCGCCGACGCCGCCGAGCACGGCCAGGATGCCGAGGATGAACGTGACAATGAACAATGCCAGCGGCCATACCCACCAGGGTGTGGTCGACGCCGCTGCTGCCGGTGCTGCATCGGCCGCGTGGGGATCACCCGGTGCCGTGGCAGTCGCTGCGGCAGCGGGAGCGGAGCCATGAGTATCCTGAGCGAGGACAACGCCTGCTGAAGCGAGCACGGCTGCTACGATGAGAACCAGGATCAAAACCTTTGCATGATGTACCATTTCTTAACCTTCCCCCCTTCAATAATTATAAAAACAGCTGAACTCCGATAACATTCTATTTCATTTTGCAATCATTCTGTT
>MHEA01000177.1:3683-6495 GCA_001805085.1 Nitrospirae bacterium GWC2_57_9 | reverse complement strand
TTTCACGCTTTATCCGCCAACACTCCGAACACCCAACTCCGAACTCCGAACTGCATTTCACGCTTTATCCGCCAACACTCCGAACTCCCAACTCCCAACTCCGAACTGTCCCCCCACCTGCCTCTCCGAACTCCGAACTCCCAACTCCGAACTAAATTACACGTCCATGGCCCTGATGTTCGCGATCTGCGAAACCGCCTTCAGCCGCGATTTCTCGATGAATTCCTTGACCTTCCCGTAGATGCCGTCCGCGTCAAGGCCGTATTTTTTCCTGAGCACAGCCTGCGGTCCGTGCTCGATGTACGAATCGGGAAGCCCTATACGGAGGGATTTGATGCCCGTCATGCCGGCGGCGTCGAGGCACTCCAGTACCGCGCTCCCGAACCCTCCCTGAAGGGAGTGTTCCTCAACGGTCACGATCCTGCCTGTTGCCCGCGCTACCTGCAGGATGAGGTCCTGATCAAGCGGTTTTACGAACCGCGCGTTCACGACAGCAATGGAAAGACCTTCCGCCGCCAGCCGCTTTGCCGCTTCCTGGGACGGGAAGACCGTGCTGCCGACGGCAATGATCGCCATGTCGCTGCCGTCCCGCAGAAGCTCCCCTTTCCCGATCTCCAGTTTTTTGAGCTCCTGGTCCATGGGCACGCCGTACCCGCTGCCGCGGGGATAGCGGACCGCCGAGGGTGCGGGATGCTCCACGGCTGTTTTGAGCATGTGCTGCAATTCGTTCTCGTCCTTGGGCGCCATGATCACCATATTGGGCACATGCCGCAGATAGGCGATATCGAACACCCCGTGATGGGTCGGGCCGTCCTCGCCTACGAGACCGGCCCGGTCGAGCGCGAGCGTGACGGACAGGTTCTGAAGACAAAGGTCGTGCACCACCTGGTCATAAGCGCGCTGCGTGAAGGTCGAGTAGATCGCCGCGACCGGGTGCAGGCCCTCTACGGCGAGACCGCACGCAAAGGTGACGCCGTGGGATTCGGCAATGCCGACATCGAAGAAGCGGTCCGGGAACTTCTCCGAGAACTTGTCCAGGCCGGTCCCTTCCGACATGGCTGCGGATATGGCGACGATCCGGTCGTTGTCCTCCGCCAGCTTGATCATGGTCTGCCCGAAGACGTCGGTGTAGCTCAGCACCGACGCTTTTTTGCTCGCCCTGCCGGTTGCCGGGTCAAAGGGCGGCGTTCCATGGAACTGGGACGGGTTGCATTCCGCGAACTCGCAGCCCTTGCCTTTCTTCGTCACCACATGCACGAGCACCGGCCAGGTATAATCTTTTATGTTGTTGAACGTCTGGAGCAGATGTTCGATATTATGACCGTCGATGGGCCCTACATACTGAAAGCCCAGGTCCTCGAACAGCATGCCGGGAGCCATCAGCCCCTTGATGGAATCCTCCGTCCTTTTTGCCAGGTTGAACATGGCCTCGCCGACCTTGGGAATGCCCTGCAGGAAATGCTTGGTCTCCTGGCGGAGCTTGGTATAGAAGTTTCCGGTCATGAGCCTGCTGAGGTAGGATGACAGCGCCCCCACGTTCGGCGAGATGGACATTTCGTTATCGTTCAGGACAACGACCAGGTTCTTCTTCAGGTGTCCGGCCTGGTTCAAACCCTCGAAGGCGAGGCCGGCCGATATGGAGCCGTCGCCGATCACGGCGATCACCCGGTGGTTCTCTCCCTTGATGTCCCGCGCCGCGATCATGCCCAGGGCCGCAGATATGGAAGTGCTCGCGTGGCCCACATCGAAATGATCGCAGGGGCTTTCGTCCCGCTTCGGGAAACCGCTGATGCCGCCGTACTGGCGAAGCGTCGGGAATTGCGCTCGCCTGCCTGTCAGGATCTTGTGCGCGTAGGCCTGGTGCCCCACGTCCCAGACGATCCGGTCGATGGGAGTATCGAAGGCGTAATGGAGGGCAATGGTCAGGTCGACCACTCCCAGGCTCGAAGCAAGATGACCGCCTGTTTTCGAAACAACGGTGATGATCTCGCTCCGGATCTCCTCGGCAAGCGCGTCGAGTTCCTCTTTGGGCAGCGCCCGCAGGTCCTGTACGCTGTTGACTTTGTCAAGAATCATGGATACCTCTTCATTGAAATTCGAAATCCGAATATCTAAATCCTAAACAGATCCTAATTTCTAACAGCAAACACTACTCGGTCATTTGTGCTTCGTGCTTCGATATTGTTTAGAGTTTAGAATTTCACGCTTAGGATTTCCCATTAATTGACCCGATTGATAATGTACTTCGCCAGTTCCCGGAGCGGGTCGGCTTTGCGATCGAATCCCTTGAGCGAGGCCAGTGCCCTGTCCACGACCTCCGCTGCCCTGCGCCGCGATTCCTCCAGACCGTAGAAGCTGGGGAAGGTCTTCTTGCCTTTTTTCAGATCGCTGCCCACATCCTTCCCGATCTCCTCCTGTTTGCCGGTGATATCGAGAATATCGTCGGCGATCTGGAAGGCGAGGCCCACCAGTTCGCCGTAATGCGTCAACGCCGTGAACTGCTTTTTGCCTGCCCGCGCATACAAGGCCCCTACCCGGACGGACGAACGGATCAAGGCTCCAGTCTTGTGGGTATGGATGTACTCCAGGGTAGGAAAATCGATCTCCTTGCCCTCGGACTGAATATCCACCACCTGTCCGCCGACCATGCCGAAAACGCCCGATGCCGTTGAAATCTCCCTGATGATCGCCATCAGACGGTTCGCAGGCACCGCTTTAAGCCTCCGCGGATCGGACAGTACCTCGAAGGCCATGTTGAGCAGGCCGTCGCCGGCAAGGATCGCAATGGCTTCACCGTACACCTTGTGGCAGG
>MHEA01000177.1:1603-3615 GCA_001805085.1 Nitrospirae bacterium GWC2_57_9 | reverse complement strand
GTCCGCGCGCCGAGCGCTTCCGCCGTGGCGATGGCCAGGATCGGCCGCACCCGCTTTCCGCCCGCAAAGAGGCTGTAACGCATTGCCTCATGCACGCTTGCAGGAAAGGTCTTTTCAGAGGGAACAAGCTTTTCGAGCGCCTTGTCGACAATGTCCTTTTTTCTGCCGAGGTATGATCTGATATCCATGATGTATGCAAACTCCAAATCTCTGTTTGAATATTATTTAGTGTTTGTTATTAATGTTTGAGGTTCGCGGTTTACTCTTCCTCTTCCGGAAACGGTTGTGGGATCATGTTCCCGGACCTGTCCTTTAACAGCAGTTCCACCCGGCGTTCGGCCTCTTCGAGCCGCTTATTGCAGATCCGGGACAGCTTGATCCCCTCTTCGAACAGCTTCAGCGACTGGTCCAGGGCCAGTTCTCCTGATTCAAGCTCGGCTACGATCTCTTCGAGCCTCGCCAAAGCGTCCTCGAACTTTTTTTCAGCCATAAAAGGATTCTCAAGAGGAATTAAACAAATTTAACACTAAAATTAATTATATCCGGAAGATAGCCGTAAATCAAGGAAAATGCAGGAAAAGGGGCCCGAAAGAACAGGCTCAGCATCTTTCGACGATCAGGAATATTGTTTCCACAGCTCCAGGTTATTCCGGGACGCCCGGAACCCGAACTGCTTCAAAGCAGCCGTGTAGGGACCGTGGATAGCAGGTTCTCCGTTGATCATTTCGACGGTAACCTTCGAAAGCGGGTTGAACTCGCGGACGAGCATTTCCCTGAAGAGAACCAGGTACTCCTCCAGACGGGGATCTTCGGGAGGAACGAGGACCTCGAGGACTTTGCCCGTCCGCTTGGAGATCATGACCAGCCGGCTGCCGTGATAGACCAGATGCGTTGAGGGGACCCGCGAAGGAAGCCGGCCAGGCTCAATTCCGGCGCCGCAGAGCGAGGCAGGGTCCGTTGCGTTGATCCAGAACAGGACATCGTCGGGCAGTCCGTCCTGCAGTATCTGGAACGCTTCCGGAGAACTGAACTGGGGCCCGGAAATCCCTCTGAAGAAATAACCGGACAGTACTTCGCCGGAAAGCTCCATCAGGCGTAAAGACCTGAAGAGGGACCTCCATTGAAGGGGCGGCAATTCGTTTGCAAGAAGCTCCCGGAAGAGAACCCCATAGCGTTTCAAGAGCTGTCGCACACGGTCCTTGTTGAGCTCCTCCTCGGCCAGAGGGTCATGGCCCCGCCGTCCGTTATCGATCCGGAGCCAATGGCCCTCCACGGGACGGGAAACGCGCCACCGGTCAAAACCGGACCGGCGGGAGCCAGGCCCTGTTTCTTCCGGGAAGGTCCGGGGCCTGAACCCGGTCAGCAGTCCCTTTCGGACGGTCCCGAAGGTATCGCTCGTAACATTCCCTTTCCAGGCTTCTTTCCAGAGCAACTCGCTGGCATGGACCGTGTCCAGGCGGGAAAATTCCGCGATCTCGAAAAAGCTGTATCGGCCGCGCCGGTCGGGGATCAGGTGCTCCAGTTCCTCTCCGTCCGCGTCGCCTCTCTTCGGGTTTGCCAGGAACAGTTCCAGGTCCTGACGAAAGGCCAGACTGATGCGGCGCTGTCCGCAGCCGAACCAGATGACGTCGCTCGAATTCAAAAGCCCATCGAGCCATTCATTGCGGTAATGGCTGATCCGGGCAGGCAGAAGATGCTCTTCCCATGCCCCGGCCGGGGCGGGCCATCCGAAGAGCTGTTCCAGCCGCGCGCGAAGATCGTCGAGGGAGCTTCCCCTGGGCGCAACGCCCTGGTACCGGGCCAGAAAGAGCGGAAGCTGGTCCAGCGGAAGCGCCTCGAAGGCCGGCTGGCGCCGGCGGCGATTCATGCGAAGGAGCATGGCAAGGTTCTCGCTGTCGCAGATCTCCAGACTCCGGCCTTCCTCGGTGAAAAAATCGAGGACCACGTCCTGGTCGCGGATGAGCGATTCGAGAGCTTCCTCCAGCCGCTCCGATGGAATGCCGAGCAGGTCC
>MHEA01000177.1:0-1484 GCA_001805085.1 Nitrospirae bacterium GWC2_57_9 | reverse complement strand
CTTCAAGGCGCCTGCGTTCTGATCAGGAGACACCGGTTCAAGAACAACGTCGTCAGGATGAAGACGGAAGGCAACGAGCACCCGGGACAGCGATTCCAATCCGGAGAGCAACGGCTGCCTCAGCCCCGGCCAGGAGATCCAGGCAATTTTCTTCGCGCTCGCCCGGATCCATTCCCGGGCATCGGCATCATGGTCCCTCGAGATCGCGCGGGAAAGCTCAGTCCACTCCGGTTCAGGCATGACGAGGCGGTCCTTGATCCAATCGACCAGTTCGAGCGCCGACGCCGGAGAGTAACCCGGCGCCGTTCGCTTGAGCTTTGCACTCAGCACCCGAATAAGCCCGGCAGGGATCTTCGGCCTGAGCGAGGACGAGAACAAGACTTCCCTGACGAGATCGGGACGCGTGGCCGCTCCCTTCTGAGGAGGCGGCGTATCATCCTCATACACGTACTGGTTCGTCTGTTTCCAGACGAGGTTGCCGGTAAACGGCGATGCAGTGCGGGTGATCGTTTCGCTCACCCGGATGGTTCCCTCACGAAGCTCGTCCAGGACCTTGTGCAGGTTTTCCAGGTCGAATTCGTCCTTCAGACAGGTGCGCCATGTTTCGAGCAGGATCGGGAAGTCGCCATAATCACGAACAGCCGCGAAGAGCTCCTTCGCGCGATGCCGGATGAGCCAGAGCGGCATGCGGCGTTTGAACCCGGGCTTGGGCAAAAGCAAGGCGCGCTCGGCGTTTTCCCTGAACCGTGCCCCGAAAAATCCGCTTTGTTCCAGTTTCTTCCGGAGATGGGCCTCCACGTCCAGGGAGGTGATCAGGCCCAGGAGATCGCTTACTGCCGCTGACCGCGGGAGCATGAGCAGCAGTGCGTAATCATCCATAATAATTTGGAGGGGCCGTCCCTCCTTCTCCTCCCAGGCGTCGGACAGGGCGAGGGCGAAAGGAGCGTTCACCCGGCCTCCCCAGACCGTATGCAGGAGCAGTTGCTTCGGAGCGCCACCGCCTGACTGATCCTCGATATGCTCTATCAACAGATGCCTGCGATGCGGCAAGGCTCTGCCCGTCGCCTCCTTCTGCCGCTTCAGGAAACTGATCAGTTCTTCAACAGCGGGTTCATCCATGAAATGCAGGTCCTTCAGTTCCCTCGGGAAGTCCGGAGAGCCGATCATCCGGTCGGCGCGTTCGAGAAAAAGCGCGATGCGTTCGGAGAGATGAAAATCACGGTGCTGATCCTCTGCCCTCCAGAACGGGAATATGCCCTGGGAGGCACTGACCGGGATTACTTCCACATCATTATGCGTTATGGCTTCGATCCGCCAGAGCTGGGAACCGAAGGAAAAGGTTTCGCCGATCGAACGCTCCCAGACGAATTCCTCGTCCAGTTCTCCTATCCGGGCATGGGTGTCCTTGACGCGAAGCGCGAAATACCCGCGTTCCGGTATGGTGCCCCCCGAGGTATAGAGAAGATAGGGTATTTCGGTGTGCG
>MHEA01000176.1:1684-5237 GCA_001805085.1 Nitrospirae bacterium GWC2_57_9 | reverse complement strand
GCGGAAGATCGCCCACAACCAGGTGGAGGACCTGGGCGATACGTCCACCCTTGCCGATCCGACCGTGGTCGACAGCCTCGTCAAGAACCGCGTGCATTAGTTTTTCGAGGCTCAGCCGGGCCCTAACTTCAGACAATCAAGTTCTCTTCTTAAAAGAGGGTTGGAAAGATTTTCCAACCCTCTTTCTTTTTTGAAATAGTTATTAAATATTGCAACCATTATGAGCGGTAAGCATTAAAAATACTCAAAAAGTTACCAATGGTAACGTAAATTTGTTGGTTCAAGTTATAAGTATTTGTATTTATTTAAAAAAACAGATGGCATTATATTTGCTTTTTAAATAAACACTATTCCGAGGTAACTAATGATACAAGACGAGATCCTCCAATTCCTGAAGAAAGTTCCTCCCTTCCAGTTCCTGGACGACCAGGTGCTGACCATGGTCGTCCAAAATCTTTCGATGGAGTTCTATCCCAAGGGAGCGGTCATTTTGAAGCAGGATAGTCCCGCCAGCGACACGCTCAAGATCATCAAGAAGGGCGGCGTGAAAGTATCGGTAAAATCCAAGGACGGCGAAGACGTCGTCATCGATTACCGGGGGGAAGGGGACACCTTCGGCCTCATATCGCTCATGGGCAAGGAACGCCAGAAAACGACCATTGTGGCCGTGGACGATACGATCTGCTACCTCCTGAACAAGGAAACCGTCTACCGTCTTATCGACGACCACCCCCCGGTCACGGAATATCTGCTGCAATCGCACTTTACCAAGTACATCGACAAGACCTACGGAGAGATGCATTCGAAGAGCCTCTTCTACGGAAGCAGCGATCATCTCCTGTTCACCACCCTGATCGGCGATATCGCCGGGAAAGAGGTGGTGACCGTGCCTGAAAGCGCTTCCATTCAGGAAGCCGCGCGGGAAATGGCGAAGCACCGTATCAGCTCCATCATCATCGCGGACCGGAACAAACTGCCCACGGGCATCGTCACGGACCGTGACCTCCGGGAAAAGGTGGTGGCCCGCGGCAGGGACGTGAGCGATCCCGTGAAGGACATCATGAACCTTCCCCTCATACGGGTGGACGCCAAGGACTATTGTTTTGAAGCCGTCCTCAAGATGATCAAACACAACATCCATCACATCGTCGTCATCAAGGACGGGGCGCTCCGGGGAGTTCTCACGAACCACGATCTCATGATGCTCCAGGGCACCTCGCCCCTGTCCTTTGCCAAGGACCTGGAAAGCCAGCAAACGATCGAGGGGCTGGTCCCTGTTTCGGCGAAGATCAACCGGGTCGTCGGACTTCTGCTCAAGGAAGGCGCGCGGGCGGGCAACATTACCAAGATCCTGACGGAGCTGAACGACCGCCTGGTGCGCAAGGTGCTGGAGATCACTGAAAAGAAGCTCGGCCGCCCGCCCGTGCCGTACTGCTGGATCGCCTTCGGGAGCGAGGGGCGCAAGGAGCAGACCTTCAAGACGGACCAGGACAACGCGATCATTTACGAGGACGCTGATACACCCGCGAAGGAGGAGGCGGCGAAACGGTATTTCGCGGAATTCTCAACCTTGGCGCAGGACAGCCTGCTGCGCTGCGGCTTTCCGCCCTGTCCGGCGGGGTACATGGCGAGCAACGGCAAGTGGCGCCAGCCGCTCGGGGCCTGGAAAAGGTACTTCTCGTCGTGGGTGGCCGAACCCACCCCTGACGCGATCCTCCATGCGCTCATTTTCTTCGATTTCAGGACGGTCTACGGCGAAATCGTCATCGGGGAGCAGCTGCGGGAACACCTCGCGGGCATCTTGAAGGACCAGAAGGTATTCCTCGGTCATCTGGCGAATATCACCGTCCAGAACAGGCCTCCCATCGGTTTCTTCAAGACCTTCGTGGTCGAGAAAACCGGCGAGCACAAGGATCAACTGAACCTCAAGGTGAAGGGGATCGCCCCTCTGGTCGACATTGTCCGGCTGTTTGCCCTCGAGAAGGGGGTCCGGGAGACGTCCACGCTCGAGCGTATCGAAGCGCTCCGGTCCCGGCATACGGTCGTCGCAGAATTTGCGGATGAACTGAAGCAGGCCTTCGAGTTCATCATGCTGCTCAGGATCCACAACCAATTCGAGCAGATCGAGGCCGGCAGGTTCCCGGACAATTTCATCAACCCGAGCAGATTGAGCAACCTCGAGAAGCGGACCATCAGGGAGGCCTTCGGCCTGATCACAAAAATGCAGGATCATATCATTGAAGTGTACAAGCACATGATCCTGTAAGGAGCGTTCCATGGCCGGGATACTGAACTTCGGAGCAAGAAGGAAATGCCATCTTCACGAGGGCGATGAACCGATCAGCAGCGTTCCTTTCGTGGTCATCGATACGGAGCTGACAGGGCTGAACGAGCGAAAGGATTCGATCGTTTCGGTAGGGGCGGTCCGGATGGCGGGGCCCCGGATCTCCCTGGGCGACCCGTTCTACCGCCTGATCAAACCGAGGGCAGCATTGACGAGGGAGAGCGTGATCATTCACGGGATCATGCCTTCCGACGTGGCCGCGCAGGCTGACAGCGCATCCGTTCTCGCGGAATTTGCCTCCTTCTGCGGTCAGGCGGTCCTGGTGGGACACTGCCTGGCCATCGATCTGGCGTTCCTGGACCGCGAGATGAAGCGGGTCCTCGATGCCCGGATCGAGAACCGGCTGCTGGACACGGCCGAACTGTTCGGCTGGATGATGAACCGGGGCCTGCTCGAGAACTGCGATCCGGCCGCGCCGGGGGAACCCGACCTGTACCGGCTCGCCCGGTGGCTCGACATCCCGGTGTCCGAAACGCATCACGCGCTGACGGACGCATACATAACCGCACAGGTGTTCCAGCGCTTTCTTCCCCTGCTCAGGAGAGAAGGGATCTCGACAGTGGGAGAACTGGTAAGAATCGGAGACCCGCTTGGAGGAGGTGATCGGTTCAGAATTAAGGGAGAGATCAGCAGCCTGTAACAAGCGTGAGGAAGCGGTTCCGCTCCTCTGCTTCGAGCGTTCTGCATGCATTTCAGTTTCAAAATTGAAAAGGAGAAAATCATGGCGACGTCAAAGAAAGAAATCCTGAACGACCCTGAGTTCAAGAAACTGGTCTCACAGAAGAACGCCATTTCCTGGGTCCTGACGATTCTGGAGCTGGTCCTGTACTTCGGGTTTATCAGCCTCATCGCGTTCAACAAGTCCTTCCTGGCCCAGAAATGGGGTGATGGTTCCGCAACCACCATCGGGATTCCGATTGCGGTAGGAACGATCGCATTGTCCTGGGTCTTTACCGGGATCTACATCTGGTGGGCGAACACCAGGTACGACCAGATGGTCAAAAATCTGCGCGAGAGGACAGGAGGATAGTCATGCATCAGACAGTTATCGGACAGTTAAATCCCATCGCGGTCATGTTCTTTCTGCTCTTCGTGATCAGCACCCTGGGCATCACCTACTGGGCCGCCAAGCGAACAAGGACCACAAAGGAATTCTATGCAGCGGGCCGCAGCATTACCGGGTTCCAGAACGGCCTGGCCCTGGCCGGA
>MHEA01000176.1:0-1636 GCA_001805085.1 Nitrospirae bacterium GWC2_57_9 | reverse complement strand
GGATGGCTCGTGGGCTGGCCCATCGTCATGTTCCTCATTTCCGAACCGCTTCGCAATCTCGGCAAATACACGTTTGCCGACGTGGTTGCGTTCCGGCTGAAGCAGCGGCCGATCCGGGCGGCAGCAGCGGCAGGTTCCCTTGCGACCGTCCTCTTCTATCTCATCGCGCAGATGGTCGGCGCCGGCACGCTGTTCCGGCTGATGTTCAACCTGCCCTTTGAACTCGCAGTGGTCATCGTGGGCGTGCTCATGATCTCCTACGTGCTCTTTGGCGGCATGATCGCGACGACGTGGGTGCAGATCATCAAGGCCGTCCTGCTTCTCGGCGGCGCCACCCTCCTCGTGTTCCTGACCCTGAGCAAGGTCGGCTTCAGCTACGGCACCCTTTTCGGCCAGGCCGAGAGCATGTACGGCACGGGATTCCTCGAGCCGGGGGGACTGGTGTCCGATCCGATCGACGCGTTCTCGCTGGGCCTCGCGCTCATGTTCGGCACCGCCGGACTTCCGCACATCCTGATGCGGTTCTACACGGTGCCTGATGCGAAAGCCGCGCGCAAGTCGGTGTTCTACGCAACCGGCTTTATCGGCTACTTCTATATATTGACCGTGACCATCGGTTTCGGGGCTGCCGTGCTGATCGGCCAGGGCAGCGGGACCATGGGCCGGGAGATCATCATGACCATTGACAAAGGTGGCAACATGGCAGCGCCGCTCCTTGCAGAGGCACTGGGCGGCAGCGTCTTCCTCGGCTTCCTCGCTGCCGTCGCTTTCGCCACGATCCTTGCCGTCGTTGCCGGGCTGACCCTGGCCGGCGCTTCCGCTCTTTCCCATGACCTGTACGTGGGCGTATTGCGGCGCGGGGTGGCCAACGAGAAGGAGGAGGTGAAGGTGGCCAAGATCGCGACGGTCTGCCTCGGTATCGCAGCCGTGATCCTTGCCATGCTGTTCAAGGGCCAGAACGTAGCCTTCATGGTCGGCCTTGCCTTTGCCATCGCGGCGAGCGCCAACTTCCCGGCCCTGCTCCTCTCGCTCATGTGGAAGAAGTTTACCACCAAGGGCGCCGTCTGGAGCATCTACACGGGCATGACCCTCGCCGTCGTCCTGATCATTCTTTCTCCCACGGTCTACGTTGATATCCTGAAAGCGGACCAGAAGAAGGCGGTCGAGGCCCAGGTGAAGGAGATCGACGCAAAGATAACCGTCCTGGATGCTGATATCGCCGCCGGGAAGAATAACGGGAAGCGGGCGGTTCTCGATGTCAAGCTCAAGGAGAAAGAGGAGTTGACGGCTCAGAAGAAGGAGGCGTCCTCCCGCATGCCGGTCGCCCCGATCAAGTACAAGAACGTGGGTCTCTTCTCCATGGCAGCTGCATTCCTGGTCGGCATTCTAGCCTCCCTGATCTTCCCGGAAAAGGAAGCGCAGGAGAAGTTCGAAGATGAAAAGCTTCGCGAATATGTAGGCATCGGAGCGGAGTAGACGTACATTCCGGATGCGGAGCTCGATAGGTCCATCAGCCACTTGATAAGGATGCAGTATGATCCTTTGATCATTATATTTTTCGGAGGAAGGACATGGCAAAGGAAAGTTTTGAAGTTTTGAGCGCGGAGAAGCGGACGTTTTCTCCGTCGAAGGAGTT
>MHEA01000175.1:19496-22099 GCA_001805085.1 Nitrospirae bacterium GWC2_57_9 | reverse complement strand
TAAACCCGCGAGACCAGCGCATCGCTGCGTGGCTTTTGAATAAGAGTCGACTCCTGCAGGCCCAACCGGCGATTGTCCCAGCAGACATTGCTGAATATGGTCCGCATATGCTCGTGGCCCGCGATCGTCAAACCGTCATCGCCCCCAGCGAGGTGGTAGGTTTGCCCGAGTTGATCACTAACCAAATGTCGGTCGTCGGGTTCAGGGCCACGACCGACCAGGGTCAGATATTGGGAACCGTTACCGATATCATATTCGATACGATATCGGCGCAGATCCAAACCTATTACATTCGGCCGCAGACATTAACCGGTTTGCTCCAAAATGATCTAGTCCTGCCAGCCAGCCGAGTGACCAAGATCGAACCCAAACGAGTGGTATTTGGCGCTGATGTCGTGAGCCCTCCGCCGGTTCAGACACAGGAACAGATCCAGGCGGTCTAGGTGATCTGGCTGAGACCCAACCGCTGCAGCTCCTGCTTAACCGCTGAGTAGTTGGGCAGGTCTTGGAGTTTACCAAACTCTTTTTTGACGATGGTGGGCGAGAGCTTGCGGATAAGACCGGCGGACAGTTTCATCGCTTTAAGTGTGGCTGGGTCGTATTTAAACTTGAGCAGGTGCCTAAACCTTACTACGCGCAGAAGCCTCAGCGGATCCTCTTGGAAACGAATCATCGGATCACCGATAACTCGAATGATCTTGTTCTTGATGTCAGCCATCCCGCCGTGGTAGTCCAGATACTTCCCAGTTTTGGGATTCAAGTAGATCGCATTGATAGTTAAATCTCGGCGCGAGGAATCCTCGGCGGCTACTGGGACGAAGCGGATAGCATCGGGATAGCGTTTAACGCGTTCGAAGTCGCCTTTGTAGATATCTTGGCGGAAGGTCGTGATTTCGTAGATGACGCCATTGAACCGGAACGAGACCACTCCGAACTGTTCGTCGACAGCGGTAGGGATAAGGTTATTTTTTTTCAAAACTGTTACTACTTGTTTGGGCTTAGCGCTAGTGGCAATATCAACATCGAATCGATCGAAGTCCATCTTCAAAAGCCGGTCACGAACTTGGTTGCCGACCAAGTAGGCCGAGAAACCGGCATCCTGTAACCAGAAGAGGGGAGTATTGATCTCCTGTTTGCGCATTAGACTAGGACAGTTTAAATATATGCCGAGTATTGGCGACAGTGGCCTCAGCTACTTGTTTCAGGGGAAGTTGTTTTAGTTCTGCTATCATCTTAGCTACTTCGATTACGTGGAGCGGCTCGCTCCGCGTCCCGCGCAGATGCTGGGGAGGGAGATAGGGACAATCCGTCTCAATTATAATCCGCTCAAGGGGGATCAGCTTAACTGCTTCTCGGAGCGAGTCGTTTTTTGGGTAGGTGATCAGATTATTCAGCCCAATATAAAATCCCAGCTTTAAAAATCGCTGGGCATGGGCTGACCCGGCCGCGAACGAGTGGATCACCCCCGGGAGCCGGCCATCTAGCCGCGGCAAGTAGTCTCGTTCCAAAACTCCGAGTATCTCGGTGTAGGCGTCTCGACAATGCAACACGATCGGTTTTTCTAGGACGACTGCCAGCTCCAGTTGAGCGCGAAAGGCGTCCAACTGTTTGTCGTGAGCCGATAGGTTACGAAAGTAGTCCAGCCCGATCTCACCGATCGCCACCACTTTTGGCTGATGGGCTAAATATTTAATGGTGTCGGCTGCTTCAGTGTACCCATCGGCGGAATGAGGATGTACCCCGACAGTTGCGTAAATCTCGCGGTAGCGATGCGCTAGGTTAACAGATTCTTGAGAGGTACTGGCATCAGTGCCTACATTCACCATCGCCGTCAAACCTCCAGCGAGGGACCGTTCGATCACTGCCTCCATATCTTCACGGAAGTCGGGAAAATTCAGATGCACGTGGCTGTCGATCAGTTCCATCACTTCATTAAACTAACCCAGACCACTAACCCGGTGATAATCAGACTGGCGATAATATTTTTTGTTCGCCACCGTTCTCGCAAGAAAATGACCGACAGAACGTATATCAACACGGGGGAGAGAGTAAAGACAAAGATGGTTTCGCTCAAACCCCTAAGTTGAAAGGCGGTGTAGGCGGCCACCACTGAGATGACGGCCAACGCCCCTAACACGCCAAAGATAGCCAAATGATGCCGTTTAATAATTTTGAAATTGGGCCAGGCCACCAACGACAATGCTAATAGGACAAATACTGAGCGAATTAAATAGAGCGCGATCGGGTCATAGACCGTCAGCAAGGTTTTAATGGCCGAGGCCTCCAAACCGTAGATCAACGAGAAGCCGACGATAGCTGTCAGCCCACGGGTGAGTACGAGTTTGTGTTTCCGCCAATGACTCCAGACTAGCACCAGACTGGCCACCCCAGCCGCTAGATAGACTGGCCAGATGCGTTCGTTGGAATAAAATACCCCAGCGATCAAAATCGCCACCAGCGGATTAAATAGCAGGAACGGCTCAACCTCAGAAATTTTTTCCCGTTCGATCGCCCAGTAGAACAGCAAGTTAGCCGCCGTGGCGAGGATGACTACACCAGCCAACAGTTGCCAAACCGACTGCATCTGTACTATGGCTGGCCAG
>MHEA01000175.1:6036-19420 GCA_001805085.1 Nitrospirae bacterium GWC2_57_9 | reverse complement strand
ACTGCACCGCATCGGCTATTTCAGTCCCAGCACATCCTGCATATCGTAGAGGCCGGGCTTCTTGCCCACGACCCACTTTGCGGCACGCACGGCGCCGCGGACGAACATGTCGCGCGTATGAGCTCGATGGGTCAGCTCGATCCGTTCACCCATCCCGATGAAATAGACCGTGTGCTCGCCCACGATATCGCCGCCGCGGACTGTCTGCATGCCGATCTCTTCATTGGTCCTGGCGCCGGTGATCCCTTCGCGATGGTACTTCGCTGCCTTGTGATAATCGCGGCCGAGCGCCTTGGCAACGACCTCGCCCATGTGCACGGCCGTGCCCGACGGGGCGTCCTTCTTCAGCCGGTGATGCCATTCCACAATCTCCGGATCGAAGTCGGGGCCCAGGATCTTCGCCAGGTCGGCAAGAATCTTAAAGCACACATTCACGCCCACACTCATGTTCGGCGAAAGCACGCAGGGGATCCTCTGCACATGCTTGTTCACCTCGGACAGCTGTTCCTTGGAGAAGCCCGTGGAGCCGATGACACAAGCCTTGCCCAACTCAGCGCACAACCGGATGTGCTCGAGGCTGGCTTCCGGCATGGTGAAATCGATCAGCACGTCACCGGCCTTGATGGCTGCAGCCAGATCATCGGTGATCATAGTCAGCACTGCTCCGCTCGGCAGCCCGGCAGGCCCGCAGGAGTCCTGCCCGACCATGGCGTGCCCTTTCCGTTCCACCGCTCCTGAAAGACGAATGCCTTCCGAGGACGAAAGGACGTTGACGATGCGTGACCCCATTCTGCCGGCTGCGCCGGTGACGACCGCCTTGATCATAGGAACTCCTTTTGCAATTTCACCGGTTTAAACCGTTCAAACCGCTTAAACGCGTCTACAGCACTCCGTATTCCTGCAGCGCCTTCTTCAGTTTTTCCTTGTTGGCATCCGCCATGGCGCAGAGCGGGAGACGGAACTCCTCACCGATTTTGCCCATCATGGCGAGCGCCGTCTTGACCGGGATCGGGTTCGTCTCGATGAACATGAGGCTGTGAAGCGGCTCCATCTTGTAGTGGAACTTGAGCGCCTCATCCATCTTTCCGGCGAAGAAGTTGTCGAACATTGCTGCCGCGTCGCCCGGGATGATGTTCGCCGTCACCGAGATAGCGCCCACGCCGCCGATAGCAAGCATCGGAAGCGTGGTGAAATCGTCGCCCGAGATGACGTCGAAGTCGCGCCCGCAGAGCCGGATCAGTTCGCTGATCTGTTTCAAGTCGCCCGTGGCTTCCTTGATCCCGACGATGTTCTTGATCGTCCGGAGACGCGCCACGGTGGACGGCAACATGTTCACGCTGGTCCTTCCCGGCACGTTGTACAGAATGACCGGTATGTCCACGGAGTCGGTCACTTTCTTGAAGTGCTGGAACAGGCCTTCCTGCGTGGGCTTGTTGTAGTAAGGCGTGATGAGCAGCACGCCGTCCGCTCCGGCCTTCTTCGCGTAATTCGCGAGGTCGATGGTCTCGGAGGTCGAGTTTGACCCCGCGCCCGCTACAACAGGCACGCGCTTGTTGACGGTCTGGACCGTGAACTCCACCACGCGGTGGTGCTCCTCGTGGGACAGCGTGGCCGACTCTCCCGTGGTTCCGCAGGGCACGATCACGTCGGTGCCGCTTTTAATATGAAACTCGATGAGATCACCGAGCGCCTTTTCATCAACCTTGCCGTTTTTGAACGGGGTGACGATCGCTACCATCGAACCTTTGAACATGACAGCCTCCTTGAAATACAATACCTAAATCCGAATATTCAACAAACCGGCTTTTCTTTATTTTTTTACCATTTGAAGTTCGATATTGTTTAAAATTTCGGATTTAGCATTTCGTGCTTATATATACAGATTTCCCTCGCAGATGACCTGCGCATCGCCTTCCAGAAAAAGATCGGTGAACCCTTCGCCGTCGCGTTTGAAGGAGACGATCAGCTTTTCCCCGCTCTTCGTGGTCACCTGGACCGGAGAAGAGACGAGACCGAGGGTGCCTGCAACGAGCGCGGCCGCGACAGACCCGGTGCCGCAGGCCAGCGTCTCTCCTTCCACGCCGCGTTCGTAGGTTCTGATGGCGAGTTTACGCCGCCCCTGCACCTGGATAAAATTGACGTTCGTGCCTGCCGGCTTGAACAGCGCGTGGTAACGGGTCATCCTACCCGTCGCTATCACGTCTTCGGCCTGAAGGTCGTCGGACAGATAGACGAGATGCGGCACACCGGTATTGATAAAATGGCCCGTGCGGGTACCACCGTCCAAAGACACCTTCAGATCCATGCGCAGCGCGCCGGCCCCGGTGAGCTGCACCTTGACGCTGTTCTTCCCGACCTCCGCCCGTATGAGACCTGCCAGCGTTTCGAAGGACAGCTGCCTGCCCGCAATCTTTTTGAGGTAGGCGAACCGGGCCGCGCAGCGGGAGCCGTTCCCGCACATCTCGGCCTCGCTCCCGTCGGCGTTCAGGAATCTCCACTTGAAGTCGGCTTTCCTGGACGGAGCGATCACGATCAGGCCGTCCGCCCCGACCGAGTAGTGCCGGTCGCAGACCGTGCGGGCGATGTCGGCAAGGGCCGTCCCCTTCAGGACGCTGCGCCGGTTGTCGATCAGGATGAAGTCGTTGCCGCTCCCCTGCATCTTGTAAAAAGGTATCTTCTTCATGGAAGCATCTCGAAATGCCGAATCCGGCCCATGTAAACCCGGGCCAGGCTGTCTTCTCTACGCGCTAACGCCTCTGCAAGAGATCAGCTTCGCGCTTTCTCTTCCGCCTTAACTCCGCACTCCGCATTGGTCTCACTCCAGCCAACGCGGGATCTTTTCTCCCTTGATCAGGTCGTTGTAGGTCTCGCGCTCGCGCACGATGAAATACTCATTGCCCCGTGCCATCACCTCGGCCACGCGGGGACGGGAGTTATAGTTCGACGACATGGAGAATCCATAGGCGCCGGCGCCCATGACCGCGATCAGGCCGCCCTGCTTCACATCCTGCATCTCCCGGTCCTTGGCAAGGAAGTCGCCTGACTCGCAGATGGGACCGACCACATCGAACACCATTTTCTCCGCTGACGGGTCTTCCAGGACCGGCCTGATGTCGTGATAGGCCTCGTAGAGACTGGGCCGGATAAGGTCGTTCATGCCGGCGTCAACGATGAGGAATTTCTTCTCTCCGCTGTCCTTGTGATACAGCGCATTCGTGACCAGGATTCCCGCGTTGCCCACAATCGCCCTTCCCGGTTCGAGGACCAGCGTGCAGCCGGCGCTCTTCAGCATCGGCTGGATCGCCTTGGCCAGGTCTCGGGGATGAGGCGGCGTTTCGTCCTTGTAGGTAATGCCCAGGCCTCCCCCGATGTTTATATATTTAATGCCGACCCCTGCCGCCTTGAGCTCCTGCACGAATCCCACGAGCTTCTCGAGAGCATCCACGAACGGCTGGACCTCGGTGATCTGAGAACCGATGTGCTGGTGTATCCCGGTTACTTCGACATGGGTCAGGCTTTTTGCCGTCTGGTAGCATTCCAGGGCATGCTCGATGGGAATGCCGAATTTGTTCTCTTTCAGCCCGGTCGAAATATAGGCATGGGTCTTGGGGTCTATGTTCGGATTCACCCTGAGCGCGATCCGCGCAACCGCATGCATCTCTTTTGCCGCGCGGTCCAGGGCCAGGAGTTCTTCGGTCGACTCCACGTTGAACATCAGGATCCCGACCTTGAGCGCGTACTCGATCTCGTCGCGCCGCTTGCCGACCCCGGCGTAAACGATCTTTCGGGGATCGATGCCCGCGCGCAGGGCACGGAAGAGCTCCCCGCCCGACACGATGTCCGCTCCGGCGCCCTCCCTGCTCAGCAGCCGGAGGACGGCGCCGTTCGAGTTGGACTTGAGAGCAAAACAGATAAGGTGCGGCACTTCCTGGAACGCCCCTGCAAAGGACCGGACATGGTTCGTGAGCGTCGTGCTGCTGTACAGGTAGAAGGGGGTGCCGACACGCTGCGCTACGCTCCTGACGGGAACGCCTTCGCAGTACAGCTCGCCGTTCTTATAGTGGAAATCATGCATGCTTGGTCCTGGTCATCTATAAAATGGGCCTGGAGTCTCGGTCATCTCAGCTTCCCGGCATAGGCCTTCTGTTCTTTCGAAAAGTCGCTCTCGTTCCCGGCCAGGTCGACGGCGGTAACGACATAAAAGTAGGAGATGCCCGCTTTCACCTTGTCATCGGAATAGGTCGTTCTGTTGACCGGCTTTTCCGTGAGCCGCTCGTGGTCTCTGCCGCTTTTGCGCGATCGATACACGTGATAACCGGCCAGGTCCCGCTCCTTGTTCTCGTTCCAGGTCATGAATATCCTGTTCACCCCCGGCACCACCGTCAACCCTGCCGGCCGCTCAGGGGGGGTGAGGTCCCGGGACATGCCCGACGCTTCGGGAGAATCAAGGCTCTCGTTCCAGGGTCTCGCGGGACTGTCCACCGCCCGAACAATATAATAATACTTCATATTGTTCACAACCGAGGTGTCTTTATACACGGTCGTCCTGAGCGGCTCCGGATTGAGAGGAGTGCTCCCCTCGCGGTTCGGAGCTGTTCCGCGATAGACATTATACCCGACAAAGCCGGTATACACGCTTCCGTCGGACCGGGTCGTAACCTGGTCCCAGATCAGCGTTATTTGGCTGTCACCGCCTTCGGCTGCGATCCGTTTCGGGGCAGCCAGCGACAGCAGGGGCGTTACCCTCGCTTCGTCCGACGGCTGGCTCAACCCGTCCCGGGCGCTGACCGCCCTGATCCGGTATGAATAGGCCTGCCCCAAATGCAGGGTCCGGTCGCTCCAGAAGACCCTTCCGTCCCTTACTTCCGCCGGTGCCGGGTTGGACAGGTCGATCTCGGCGATCTGCTTGTACCGGGCTTTTTTCCTGTCCCGCTCGAGCTCCGCGCGGTAGACGCGGAAACCGAGTATGTCCGCCGCGCTCAGGTCCTTGCCTTCGATGTTCCTGGTCGGGATCGGCCAGGACAGGAAGGCCACCCGGTCGCGGGCAACCGCCTGCACATCCTTTACAGCCTCGGGACGGGGACTAGCCGGAGTGAGCGGGTCCGTCTTCCTGCCGCAGGATGCAGGCGCGACAAGGAGGAGTGCCGCCAGTACCGCCGCGTGCAACCGCCGGGGATAGGCTGTCATAGTCTTTTCTTAAGCGTCTGGAGGCGTCTTGCCAGGTTGGCGGGAGCCGTTCCTCCGGAGGACGTCCGTCTCGTGACAGAAGCCTCTACGGAAATGGCGTCATAGACGTCCTCGCGGATCAGCGGTGAAAGCCGTTGATACTCTTCCAGGGGCATCGTGCCGAGGCCCCAGTGGCGTTCGAGGCAGCGCAATACCGCCCTGCCGACCACCTCGTGAGCCTCCCGGAAGGGCATGCCTTTTCTTACCAGATAGTCGGCGAGGTCCGTTGCGGTAATAAAGCCGTCCTCCGCCGCCCGGCGCATGGCTTCCGTGTGGATCGAAACGCTCTTGAGCATTTCGGCGAACACGGACAAAGAAAGCGAAACGGTATCCGCGGCGTCGAAGAGCGGTTCCTTGTCCTCCTGCATATCGCGGTTATACGCAAGGGGAAGACCCTTCATCAGGGTGAGCAATGCAGTGAGGCTGCCGTATACACGGCCTGTCTTTCCCCGGGTGAGTTCGGCCACATCGGGGTTCTTCTTCTGGGGCATGATCGATGAGCCCGTGGTAAAGGCGTCGGAGATCGTGATGAATCCGAACTCCGAGGTCGACCAGAGGACCAGTTCCTCGGACAGGCGCGACAGGTGCATCATGATCTGGGCGCAGGCAGCGACGAACTCGATGGCAAAATCACGGTCCGAGACCGCATCCATGCTGTTCTCGCAAACACCGCTGAACCCCAGTTCCCTGGCTACGAATTTCCGGTCGATCGGCAATACGGTCCCGGCGAGAGCGCCTGCCCCGAGCGGCATCATATTTAGCCTGCGGAAGCAGTCTTCCAGCCGTCCGCGGTCACGCTGGAACATTTCGTAATACGCGAGCAGGTGATGGCCGAACAGAACGGGCTGGGCCCGCTGCAGATGGGTATATCCGGGCAGGACCACGTCGCGGTGCCGGTCCGCAAGCCCGACGAGCACCTTCTGGAGCGCGGCGAGCAGCTCGTGGATCTTCGCGATCTCGTCGCGCAGGTACATCCGTATATCGAGCGCGACCTGGTCGTTCCTGCTCCGGGCCGTGTGCAGCTTTCCGCCCACCGGACCGATCTTCTCGATCAGCCGGTTCTCGATGTTCATATGGATGTCCTCGAGCTCGGTGCTGAACTCGAACGTACCGTCCACGATCTCCTTCAGGATGTCCTCGAGGCCGCGGGTGATCCGGTCCGCCTCTTTCCGGGTGATGATGCGCTGGCGCGCCAGCATGCCGGCGTGAACAATGCTGCCCGCGATATCATAGGGATACAGACGCCAGTCGTAGGGGATCGAGGCAGTAAACTCCTCGACCAGCCGGTTCGTCGTCTCGGTGAAACGACCGGACCAGGCTTTTGCGGCTCTCGGAGCCTTCTTTGCCGGCCGTAACTTTTTCGCAGCTTTGATTTTTTTTGCCATGGGGTCACGAAAATTCCAAATTTCAGGCATCAAATACCCAATAAGCTCCAAATACCACTGGCCGAACGTCCGTTTTTTGGTGCTTGGGATTTATTGGTGATTTGGGATTTATTATTTGGAATTTGCCTTTTTTCCTATTCTCAGCCGCAGCGCGTTCAGCCGGATGAACCCTTCCGCGTCCTTCTGATTGTAGACCCGGTCCGCCTCGAAGGTGGCCAGTTCAGGGTTATACAGGGAAACCGGTGATTTCCTTCCCACGGTATCGCAGTTCCCCTTGTACAGCTTGAGCCGGGCCGTGCCGGACACGTTCTTCTGGGACTCGTCGATCGCGGCCTGGAGCATGTTCCGTTCCGGAGCGAACCAGTACCCGTAATAGACCAGTTCCGCGTAGCGCGGGACCAGGCTGTCCCGGAGATGCATGGCCTCGCGGTCCATGGTTATCGATTCCACGGCGCGATGCGCCGCGTGGAGCAGCGTGCCGCCCGGCGTCTCATACACCCCGCGCGACTTCATGCCCACGTACCTGTTCTCTACCAGGTCCACCCGCCCGACGCCGTGGCCGCCGGCAATGCGGTTCGCTTCCAGGAGAAGCTCCGCGGGAGCAAGTTGTTTGCCGTTGATCGCGACCGGGTTTCCGCCCAGGTATTCGACCTCGACATACTCCGCATGATCGGGCGCCTTCTCGAGAGGCACCGCGAGCGTATACATATCCCCGGTTGATTCTTTCCACGGGTTTTCGAGGATGCCCCCCTCATAACTGATATGGAGCAGGTTCCGGTCCGTGGAATAGGGTTTGGACTTGGTGGCCGTCACCGGGATCTTATGCTTCTCGGCATAGGCGATCAGTTCCTCGCGGCCTTTCATGCTCCATTCCCGCCAGGGAGCGACGATCTTGACGTCGGGCTTGAGCGCGAAATAGGTGAGCTCGAAACGGACCTGATCGTTGCCTTTTCCGGTCGCACCGTGACAGACTGCATCGGCCTGCTCCTTGATCGCGATCTCGATCTGGCGTTTCGCGATCAACGGACGGGCGATGGAGGTGCCGAGCAGATAGCGGCCTTCGTAAACGGCATTGGCCCTCAGCATCGGGAAAACGAAATCGCGGACGAACTCCTCCCGAAGGTCGTCGATGTATATCTTGCTCGCGCCGGTCTTGATCGCCTTGTCCTTGAGCGGCGCCAGTTCCTCGCCCTGGCCGATATCGGCCGTAAAAGCAATCACTTCGCAGCCGTAGGTCTCCTTCAGCCAGGTGATGATCACCGACGTATCGAGCCCGCCCGAGTAGGCAACTACGATCTTCTTGATGTCCTGCTTCAAAAGGTGCTCCTGCCGGGGAGTGCGTTGCGGAAGGATCACGGTACTGGGAAGGGAAACAAGCTCTCCACTCCGCATTCCGCACTCCGCACTCCGCATTTGTTTTATTTGCCTTCCACGATCTTGACCTTCATCTCGATGCGTTCGTTCGGGTTGTCCTGGGGATCACGCGGCTGGGCCACGATCTTGTCGGCGACCTCCATGCCGCTTTCCACCTCGCCGAAGGCCGTATACTGGCGGTCGAGGAAGTTGGAATCCTTTACGCAGATAAAGAACTGTGAACCGGCGCTGTCGGGATTGGCGGCCCGGGCCATGGACAGCGTTCCCCTCTTGTGCGGCTTTTCATTGAACTCGGCCTTGATCATGTAACCCGGCCCGCCCGTTCCGTGCGTGCGCTTGTCGGCATTCTTTGAGTTCGGGTCGCCACCCTGGATCATAAAGTTCGGAATGACACGATGGAAAGTCGTACCGTCATAAAATCCCTTCTTGGCCAGGTCGAGGAAGTTTTTCACGTGCCCCGGCGCGACTTCGGGGAAGAATTTCAAGGTTATGTTCCCGAATTTCGTCTCAATGATGGCTTTCGTTGTCGACATTTTTTTGATCTCCTGTGCGGTGAATTTAGCGTCTCCCTGCTTCGCGAAGGCATGAACTGCGGTCAGGACCGCGGCCAGAGCGAACAGGACAAATATTTTTTTCATGTGAGAACCTCCCCGAACGAACGGTAAAGTGCCTTATAACTCATTTAAAAAATGGCAGAATATACATTTTTACCAGAATCCCCGGGGGTTGTCAAACAAAACGTAGAGTTGCGTGACGAAAAACCGAGCGCTGCGCGGAAGACCTCGTTTCCGGCCTTTTTAGGCAAGGTGAAGGCTCTTTCCGGACTGCCTGCAAACGGCTTGATTGAGCTCCCTGCTGGAACCCGGAGGGAATCTCGATTTTTAAAGTAAAAACATGATCGTATTCGCCCTGCGCGAAGTGAAGGTTCGTATAGGCATCTCCAGAATTGAGCTCCCTGCTGAGAACCGCAGGGAATCTCTATTCTTAAGGTAGAAACATGATCGTATTCGCTCGCTGCCCTTACTCCAGAATTCCACCCTTCGCCATTGACGCCCTTGGCGTTCTGTTGCTATACTTTGGTCAGGATTGGGCGAGGGACCATGGAGCACAGGACGAATAACCGAAGGGAATTCATACGGGTGCCCTTCAGCACCGAGATCGAAATAAAAGCGGGCTCCTCAGTGATCCGGACGGGATTTGCGGCCAACATCAGCATGAACGGGATCCGGGTGCCGGTGCCGGGAACCGGACCTCCTGCGGGCACCGCCTGTAATCTTTCGCTCAAACTGAGCGGGGCAACAGTCCCCGTCTACATACGGGCCTCGGGGACGATATCCAGGTCCGAGCCTGGCAGCGTCGCCATTGAGTTCACCGCCCTTGACCCGGACAGCTATATTCATCTCAGGCAGCTCATCCTGAATAATGCCGATGACGCTGCGAAGGCCGAGCAGGAGTTCGACGACCACTGGGGGATCAAGCGACACGGGTCGTGATCAGACCTCTTGAGATAAGCGGGCTTCCCTGATCCCGGTTTTTCTGCTAAGCTGCGTGCAGATGCTCACCATTTGAAAGGAGAACGTATGGTACAGAAGGCAAGCACAGCATTGACGGACATGATGAACAAGGCGATCGCCAGGGAGATCCAGGTGAGCGTCCAGTACATGTGGCAACACGTGATGGCAAAGGGGCTGGAATCCGCGGAAATCGCCGATGTCTTCGAGGAAGTGGCCATCGCGGAAATGAAGCATGCGGAAAAGATAGCAGAACGCCTCTTCTATTTCGATGTCGTGCCGACCACCAAGCCGGACCCTATCAAGGTGGGAGGGTCCGTGAAAGAGATGCTCGAAGTGGATGCAACGGCCGAGGAGGAGGCCATCGACCTGTACAAATCCATTATCAAGCAGGCAACGACGGAAGGCGACTCCACCACGCGCCTGCTCTTCGAGCAGATCCTGTCCGAGGAAGAGGAGCACCACGACACCTTCACCACCCTGCTGGGGAGATGAATTTTCATTGATCACTGCTGTATCGCAAGCCGGCCTGGTGCCGGCTTTTTTATTGATTCTTTCGGCCCACATCCCTGTCCCCGGACAGCAGCGGCATGCTATATTGTAACAAGAGCGGTTCAAATCCCCGCATAAGGAGAATGCCATGAACTATGACGGCTTCATCGGCCAGGTCCGGAGCCGGGGCAGACTCTCATCCCTGGGAGATGCTGTCAAAGCGACGCGGGCAGTGCTCGAAACGCTTTCGGAGCGCCTGCCCCTCGATGAGGTGAAAGACCTTGCTGCGCAACTTCCCTCGGAAATTGCCTACTACCTGCGGCAGCGCTCGGCCTTTCTTGACAAGTTCGGGCTGGACGATTTTTTCAAGCGGGTCAGCGAACGGGAGCCTGCAGATCTTCCCGTTGCCACGTACCACGCGCGGGTTGTCATTTCTGTCATTAAGGATGCCGTGACCCCGGGAGAGATGGAGGATATCCGTGCGCAGCTTCCCGCGGAGTTCGCTCCCTTGTTCGAAACGGGCTGGCAGGGAGAAATGAAAAAAGCTGCATAGGCGGCCGGAACGGGAAAAACAAAATGCCGGGGCACCTGCCCCGGCATTAGTCATGGATTCGGGGTACAATCAAATGACAAATTAAATTTTGCTTGACTTTTCTCACCGAATAATAGATATTTATACTTCCTTTTTGGGGGAACCGGGCGGATAGCTCAGCTGGGAGAGCACAGCCCTTACAAGGCTGGGGTCACAGGTTCGATCCCTGTTCCGCCTACCATTGTTCTAAACCTGTCCTGACAAGACAGTTCAAAGTCTGCAGTACCCATCATCAAGGGGTGGTAGTTCAGCTGGTTAGAACGCCGGCCTGTCACGCCGGAGGTCGCGGGTTCGAGCCCCGTCCGCCCCGCCATTGAAAAATCCTTCTTTACCGACGCAGGGACTCTCGATTCCCCCGTAACCACTCGCTACTCGCTCACTCCGGAATTCTTCTTAATTTCTTCCGACAATACTTTCCTTTCATGGTTCCGTTCTGCTACGGCCCGGCCGGGTCTTTCTTTTTCTGTGCTCACCGCTTAAGAAGGGACGACGAGACCAGGAGCCCAACGCCGTCCACGAACAGGAACAGGTTCAAGGCCGCGCTTGCGGCGTGGAGTTTTCTGAAGCTGTCCCTTGTTATTGAGGCAGGAGCATCCCGGTCAAGGGAAACGATCTCCTGCTTCACCTTCACGATCGCGGGATGCAGCTTGAACATCATGAAAACGTTCACGAACAGGGCCGCGGCAACGAGAAAAAACGAGACCCGCCAGGCTAGGAGCGAGCGGTTCCCGGCGAGGAGGACCAGCAAGGCCAGGGCGGAGAGGACCAGGAGGTAAGCAAAGTAGCCGGGGAAAAGCTTGCCCACGATATCGCCCGCCATGTCCCTGGCGCAGGACTTGAAGATAACGGGGGTAACGATAAAGGTAAAGACCGCTATCCCGCCGACCCAGAGGGCAAGGACCAGAAGGTACAGGGAAAACCATGCGTTTTTCATAGGATCCTCAGCATATTGATCATCACGTATCCCGGAAAGACATCTTCAGCTCATACACCCCGCCGTCGGCGCGCTTCTCGATGATAAAGCCCATTTTTTCGAACAACTGGAGCATCTGGCGGTTCTCCATCAGGACTGCTGCGGTGAATCCCAGGAGTCCGCTCTTCCGGGCCAGATAGGTCACGTAGGAAAGCAGTTCGGCGCCGATGCCCTTGCCCTGATGGTCATCGCGCACCACGAAGGCTACCTCGGCCGTATGGGTGTTCTCATCGATCAGATACTGCGCCATGCCCGCGATCATCTCCTTCTCCTGCTGCTGGAGCAGCGCCACGATCACCATCTCCTTCGTATAATCGATGACCACGAACGGCTGAAGCCGCTCATGGTGCATGTCGGTGCGCGTCGAGATGAACCGGCGGTACATGGAATCGTTCGAGAGGGAATAGAAAAAGTCCTTCAGCAGATGCTCATCGGAAAGCTTGACGGGCCGCAGCAGGAGACGGAGCCCCGTCCGGGTCGCCTTGTACGCCTCCAGCTCCGCCGGATACTCGCCCTGTACCCCGGGAATGAAGGCCTGATCGCTGTAGATCAGCCTTCGCTCCTTTGCCTCTTCGATTAGCCTTTCCCGGAACCGGGGATGGGCGATGGCGATCAGGTCCATGGCCCGTTCGCGGATGTTCTTGCCGTGCAGATAGGCGATGCCGTACTCCGTCACCACGTAATGGATATCGCCCCGGGAGAGCGTCACCCCTGCTCCTTCGCGCAGGAACGGCACGATCCTCGAAACATTCCCTTCCTCCGCCGTCGATTGCATGGCGAGGATCGTCTTCCCTCCCGGGGACAGGATGGCGCCGCGCATGAAGTCCGCCTGGCCGCCGATGCCGCTGTAGAAGGTCTTGCCGATCGACTCCGCCGTTGCCTGGCCCGACAGGTCCACTTCGAGCGCGCTGTTGATGGCAGTCATGTTCTTCTGGCGGGCCAGCACCGTCGGGTTGTTCGTATAGTTTACCGGCCGGAACTCGATGCCCGGATTATCATGGAGATAATCGTAGGTCTCCTGCTTTCCCATGCAGAAGGCCGCCACGGTCTTTCCCGGGTTCAGCTCCTTGCGGGTGTTGTCAATCACGCGCCGCTTCATCAGGTCCACGATGCCGTCCGTCAGGAGCTCCGTATGGACGCCAAGGTGCTCCTTGCGGTGCAGATGGGCCAGGATGGCATTCGGAATGCTCCCGTACCCTACCTGGATGGTGTCACCGTCCTGCACGATCCGCGCAACATAGGTTCCGATCTTCTGCGCAATCTCGTCGGATACCGTGTCCTCGTATTCGAGGAGCGGCTCGTCGAAGGGAACGATGAAATCCACATCCTTGATATTGATGAAGGTATCGCCCAGGACGCGCGGCATGCGGGAGTTGACCTGGGCTATGACGAGCTTCGCGTTCTCGGCCGCGGCCTTCACGATATCCACGCTGATGCCCAGGCTCATAAAACCATGTTCGTCCGGGGGCGACGTCTGTATCAGCGCCACGTCCACGGGAACCAGCTTTTTCTGAAAGAGCGCCGGAACCTGCGACAGGAACACCGGGGTATAGTCGGCCAGACCCTGGTTGACGGCCTCGCGCGTATTGTTCCCGATGAAGAAGGAATTGTGCCGGAAGGTCTCCTTGAACTTGGCGTCGGCATAGGGCGCCACTCCCAGGGTCCAGACCTGCAGCAGTTCGGCATCGAAAAAGGCTTTGGGGTGGGACCGCACGTAATTGATGAGCGCCCGAACAAGATATTGCGGCTCTCCGCATCCCGTTCCGATGAAGATGCGGTTGCCCGGGTGGATCACGCTGAATATGCGTTCCTCCGTCGGGAACTTTTCGGG
>MHEA01000175.1:3221-5861 GCA_001805085.1 Nitrospirae bacterium GWC2_57_9 | reverse complement strand
CCGGGTTATTGACGGCACAAGGCCTTCTGCTTTACATTTTAATCCATGCATCAGGGACCCGGTGATCGCCGGGCGGAGGGAGCGCGATGGGAGCGAACGGATACAATTCATCCAGCATCAGGATAAGGAGATCCTGCTGCTGGACTTCTCGGACAGCCGGACGGACGAGGTCCTGAGGATCATTGAGGCGGCCAAAAAAGTGATCCGCAGCAGGCCGGAAAGCTCCCTCCTCACGCTCACGACGTGACCAATGCCCGCTTCGACGATCAGGTGCGCGACGGGATGAAGGAATTCGCCCTGCACAACAAGCCCTATGTGAAGGCCGGCGCCGTGATCGGCATCACCGGGCTCAAAAGGATCATCTTTGGCGCGGTGATGGCCTTTTCCCGGCGAAAGATCGAATCTTTCGACGACCGGGAGCAAGCCAAGCAGTGGCTTGCGGCCAATTGAACGGCTCCCGGTTCTTTCCTGATACCCGTTCTTGACGATGCCCCCATAGAGAGTCATTTGTCCTCTCTTTTTTCCTCCTCCCGAAAGGGGGGAGGGTTTCTTGCAATAAATCCGTTCTCCCGACCTTGACCATCTCCGATTTCTCAACTAAACTTACTGCATCATGCTCGGCTCGCTCTTCAACCCGTCGTCGATCGCGGTGATCGGTGCATCACAGGATAACCGCAAGGTCGGACACGCGGTCCTGAACAACTTAAAAAGATTCAAGTACCAGGGAGAACTCTATCCGGTCAATCCTTCCGGGGGCCGGATCCTGGACCTCCCGACCTATTCCTCGCTGGCAGCCATCTGCCGGCCTGTTGATCTCGCTATCATTGCGATTCCCGCCTCCCTGGTTCCCGCTTCGCTCCGTGAGTGCGCGGCCTCCGGCATCCCCACCGCGATCATCATCAGCGCCGGGTTCAAGGAAGCAGGCACGGAGGGGACGCTCCTGGAGGAGCAGCTCAGGACCATTTGCCGTGAACAGGGCATCCGGGTCCTGGGTCCGAACTGTCTGGGAGTGATCAACACCGCGAACAACATGAACGCCACGTTCGCGGCGGACATGCTGCCCACAGGCAGGATCGGCTTCTTCTCGCAGTCCGGCGCCATGGGCATCGCCATCATGGACTGGGCGATCGGGAACGAGGTAGGCTTCTCAAAGTTCATCAGTCTCGGCAACAAGACCGATCTTTCCGAGATCGATTGCATCGAATACCTGATGAACGACCCGGACACCGATCTCATCCTCGGCTACATCGAGGACGTGGTGGATGGCAGGCGCTTCATGGAAGTGGCTGAGCGTACCACCAGAAAAAAGCCCGTCATCCTCCTGAAATCCGGAGGCACCGAGGCGGGCGCCCGGGCGGCGTCCTCCCACACCGGCGCTCTGGCCGGCTCGGACATCGCCTTTGATGCCGCGTTCCGCCAGAGCGGGATCATGCGTGCGGCAGGTGTTCAGGACCTCTTCGACACGGCCATGGCCTTCTCGGAGGGAAAGCTCCCTGCAGGGAACCGCCTGCTCGTGATCACCAATGCGGGCGGGCCCGGCATCATCGCCGCCGACGCGGCCGAGAAGCTCGGCATCCAGCTGCCGCATATGACCAGGGAGAGCATCACGGCCATGGCGCAGAAACTGCCCCCGAACGCCACGGTCTTCAATCCCGTCGACGTGATCGGCGATGCTACCTCCGAGCGATATGCCGCCGTGCTGGAGCAGGCCGTGCAGGACCCGTCCGTGGACGGCATCCTCGTGATCCTGACGCCCCAGGCCATGACCGACATGGACCGGACCGCGGACGCGGTGATCGCGGCCGCCCGGTCCACCGTGAAACCCGTGATCGCGTCCTTTATGGGAGAAAAGAGGGTCCGGAGCGCGATCGACCGGCTGAAGCGCGCTTCCATTCCTAATTTTTCCTACCCTGAAGCGGCAGTCAAGGCCTACAAGCGCATGTCGGACCAGCAGGCCTGGAGAAGCGTCGTCCCCGAGGAGCTCGCGACGTGCTGGTACAATTTCGACGCCGCTGCCGAAACGATCGCCTCGATCCTGAAATCGGGCATTACGCAGGTGGGGGAAGAGGAAGCCATGCGCATCCTCACGTTTTACGGGTTCCAGTTCCCCCGGCACGCTCTGGTCAAGACCTCCGCCGATGCAGCCCGCGCTGCCGCGCAGATCGGTTTTCCCGTGGTGATGAAGATCTCCTCCCCGGACATCCTGCATAAGACCGATGTGGGCGGGGTGAGGCTCAACATCAGGTCCGAACAGGAGGCGGCAGATTCCTTTACGGAGATCACGGCCAATGCACGGCGCATCATGCGTAATGCCTTCATCAAGGGCGTGCTGATCTCCGAAATGGTGCCGCCCGGCAGGGAAGTGATCCTAGGCGTGACCTATGACCGCACCTTCGGCCACATGATCATGTTCGGCCTGGGCGGGATCTACGTCGAAGTATTGAAGGATGTTTCCTTTAGGATCGTTCCGGTCAGCCGGAAGGAAGCGACCGCCATGGTGCAGGAGATCAGGACCATCGGCCTGCTCAGGGGCGCCCGGGGCGAACGGCCCTCCGACGTGGGCGCCATCGTGAACAACATTGTCAATCTCTCCTGCCTGATCTCGGATTTTCCCGAGATCCAGGAGCTCGACATCAATCC
>MHEA01000175.1:0-3211 GCA_001805085.1 Nitrospirae bacterium GWC2_57_9 | reverse complement strand
CATGAAAAGGGGGCCGCTGCGCTTGACGCGCGGATAATCTTTAAAGGCAAATAGAAATTGAAAATGTGGAATACAAAATAAGCGAGGCGGTCAAATGTCGGGAACAAAGGCGGACCTGGGTCTTAAACCAAATGATACTGTCTTTCTTTGCGTGCTTGGCGGCTTTGCGCGAGAATTGATTTCGGATTTTGTAAAACTTTTTACTTCTATTCCACATTCCTCATTCCGTATTGATTTTTAAGGAGGGTTCTATGATTCCCGTTTTGATCGCATCCACCACCGGTTACGCGGGCCGCACCTTTATCGCCCTCGGCCTTGCCATGAAGCTGATCGAACAGGGCTATACTGTCGGCTACATCAAACCCCTGGGCAAGACTCCCGTAAAAAAGGGCAAGGAGGTATATGATGCGAGCGCTCTGTTTGCGAAGGAGACACTCAAGCTGGAGGAGCCGCTGGAAGTTATCTCGCCCTATGTGCAGACCTACGAGGAGTCGACGCTGCTGTTGGAAGGACAGATGAAGGATGTGACAAAGCAGGTGATCGCCGCGTGCGGAGCGGTCAAGAAAAAAGACTTTCTCATGATCGGCGGCTCAGGCGATTTTTTCGACGGTTCCCTCCTCGGGCTCGACACGATCTCCCTGTCCGCGGCTCTCAAGGCGCGGGTATTGGTCGTTGAAGCATGGCGCGGGGACATTTCCGCCGATGCCCTGTTCGGAGCCCGTACGCTCCTCGGCAATCGCTTCCTGGGCGGCCTTCTGAACAAGGTGCCTACGAACGCGATCGACCACGTTAGGACCACGGTCCGGCCCTTCCTCGAAAAAAAGGGAGTGCCGGTCTTCGGCGTGATCCCCCGCGACAAGTTCCTGGAATCCGTTACCGTAAGCGAGCTGAACGATGCGTTGAACGGCAAGGTGCTCTGCTGCCATGACCGGCTCCACGAGTTCGTCGAGAACTACCTGATCGGCGCAATGGACGTGGACAGCGCTCTCAACTATTTCCGCAGGACGCCGAACAAGGCGGTGATCACCGGAGCTCACCGCTCGGACATCCAACTCGCGGCGCTCGAAACCTCGACCAAGTGCATTATCCTGACGGGCGGGCTCCAGACGAACGAGGTGGTCCTCGGCAAGGCCCAGAGCCGGGGAGTGCCCATCCTGTCCGTCCCCGACGACACCTTCAGCGCGATCAACAAAATCGAGCTGCTCATGGGCAAAAGCAGCATCCTGGACGCAAAAAAAATGGACCGGGTCAGAGATCTGTTCAGCGCCGGCTTTGATATGTATGGCTTTCTCAAAAAGGTCGACAAGGTGTGAGCGCCGAAAATTCTTTTCTGCTCGATCTTGTGCACAGGCACCAAAAGACTTTGACACGGATAAAAGCCGATGGAATTATGATTTTCACTGAAACATTTTTTCCGTATAAATCATAGCAACTCCGCCGTTCTCCCTGTCAGAGATTCAGGCTCTTTCCCGCCCCGCGATTTGCTTGTTCTCAACTCCGCACTCGTATGCCCTTCTTCTTGACACCCCCCGGCATTAATGATAGTTTTGTCCATGCTCGTTTATCTCAACGGTGCTCTTGTCCCCAAGGATGAAGCGAAAGTCTCCGTGTTCGATCACGGGTATCTCTATGGAGACGGGGTGTACGAGACCCTGCGCGCATACGAGGGGTTCCTCTTCCTTCTGGACAGGCACCTCGCCCGGCTGAAGCATTCGGCCGATTCAATTTCCCTCAAACTGCCCCTCCCCCTCGACAAAATCGCCGACGCCCTGAACCAAACGGTCAAAGCCAATGACCTGGGCGATGCTTATGTCCGGATCCATATCTCGCGCGGACCCGGGGAGATCGGGCTCGATCCCGCGCTCTGCCCGCAGCCGACCATGGTTATCACAGCCAAGCCGTTCAAGGACTACCCAAAGGAACAGTTCGAGCGCGGGGTCTCTCTTGCCGTGGTCAAGACGCGGCGGAACCATCCCCTTGCCCTCGATCCTTCGATAAAGGGTACGAACTTTCTGAACAACATCCTTGCCAAGATCGAATGCATACGGGCCGGGGCTTACGAGGCTGTCATGCTGAACTGGGAGGGATACGTTGCCGAGGGTACTATCAGCAATATATTCTTCGTCAAGTCCGGCGTTCTCGTCACCCCCGGCCTGCAGACAGGAATCCTCGAGGGTGTTACCCGCGGCCTGGTCCTGGACCTTGCCCGCGCCGCAAAGATCGAGACGCGGGAGGGTCTGATCCTTCCGGTCGAACTTTTCAACGCGGACGAATGTTTTATCACGAACACCACGATGGAAGTAATGCCGGTCACGAGCATCGACGACAAATCTCTTGGCAGCGGCAGGCCCGGACCGATCACTGCTGCTCTCCGGAAAGCCTATAAGGAAGAGGTAAAGAAATGTTTGAAGACGCGGGCAGGCTAGCCCAGATCATCGATCATACGATCATCAGGCCCGATGCGACCATCGACGACGTGACCAGGGCGTGCGAAGACGCAAAAAAATTCGGGTTCGCCTGCGTGGTCGTCAACAGCTGCCACGTTTCCCGCGCGCGCCAGCTCCTGAACGGTACGCTGATCAAGGTCTGCGCTGTCGTGGGCTTTCCCTTCGGAGCAAGCACCACGACCGTCAAGATCGTCGAAGCCATGGAGGCGATGAAGAACGGGGCATCGGAACTCGACATCGTGATCAACATCGGAATGGTAAAGTCCGTCAGGCTCGATTTCGTCGAAATCGACGTCAAGAACATCATCGCCATGACACCCCAGAAGGTCCATAAGGTGATCCTCGAGACCGGCAGCCTGACCGACGACGAGATCACGGCAGTATCCAAACTCGCCGTCAAAGCGGGCGCGGAGTTCGTCAAGACCTCTACCGGGTACGGACCACGGGGCGCGACCGTGAAGGACATCCGGCTTATGCGAGAGGCAGTCGGCTCACAGTGCAGGATCAAGGCATCGGGCGGCATCAAGGACCTGGCAACGGTTACGACTATGGTCGAAGCAGGCGCCGAACGGATCGGCACCAGTTCCGGACCGGCGATCATGGAGGAGTATTTGATGAAAAGAAAGTAGTCTTTCCGGCTCTCGAGTATGTGCCTATCCTCGAGATCTTAATAAAAAACGACGTGGCGGGCAGGCCGGCAGCTCTTTGTTCGTCCGGCAACTGATGACCGATTGTCATTAATTATCCTTGTTCCGAATCTAATT
>MHEA01000174.1:6266-6620 GCA_001805085.1 Nitrospirae bacterium GWC2_57_9 | reverse complement strand
CCGAAATCCTAATCACCTACCGGACAGCTATTTAGAGCTTGTTTCGGATTTCGGGCTTGCTGTTTCGTGCTTGCAGCTAGAGGTTCGTCCTGTCCATCTCGAAGGCGTTCCGGATCACTTCCACATCCTGTCCCGAGATCGCCACCACATCGAACCTGCACGGCATCTGGTGCAGCTTCTTGTACTTGATATACGCGAGGGCCGCCTTGATCATCCTCATTTGTTTCCGGGCATTCACAGCCAGCTCCGGAGCGCCGTAAGCATCGCTGGTCCTGGTCTTGACCTCCACGAACACCACCTCGCCCTCGTGCAGCGCGATCAGGTCGATCTCCCCGCTCCTGGTGCTGTAGTTCC
>MHEA01000174.1:3311-6246 GCA_001805085.1 Nitrospirae bacterium GWC2_57_9 | reverse complement strand
TGTTTCCTCAGGTGCTGCTCGGCCCGGTCCTCGCCTTCCCTGCCCAGTATCTTCCTGAGCAGGCTCAACGGTTCCCGCCGGGCAGCAGTTTCGTCACGGGCGCAAAACTCTTGCGGTGAGCTTCGCAGGGTCCGTGTTCGCGGAGCAGCTCGAGATGCTCTTTGGTGCCATAGCCCTTATGTTTATGAAAATGGTACCGGGGATATTTCTCATGCAGTTCCAGCATAAGCCGGTCCCGCGTGACCTTAGCAAGGATAGAGGCGGCCGCAATGCTGGAACTGCGGCAATCGCCCTTGATGAGCGGTTTTTGCGGCAGCTTAACGCGCGGCAGGGTGACGGCGTCGAGCAGCAGGTAATCCGGTGAGGGCTTCAAGCAGGCCAGTGCCTGCTCCATGGCCAGGATCGACGCCTGGAGAATGTTCACCTCGTCGATGGTTCGTTCGTCCACGATCCCGATGCCGAAACAGACCGCCTGCCGGCATATGATATCGAACAGGCGTTCGCGTTCCGGCTCCGGCACCTGCTTTGAGTCGGTGAGCCCCGGGATAGAAAGGCCGAAAGGAAGGATGACGGCTGCTGCAACGACGGGGCCGGCCAGCGGCCCCCTGCCTGCTTCGTCCAGACCCGCTACCAGCATGAATCCCGAGGAACGCGCGCTTCGTTCGAAATACAGAAGATCGCACTCCAGTTCGTCGCCGAACAGGTCTTCTGGAAGGCCGGGGCGGGGTTCTCCCGGGCTGGGCCGACGGGCCATAAGGACCTCTTTCGGGAAATTCGAATGTCTAAATACGAAATCCTAAACAGATGCAACAGCTCTCGTGTTTAGGATTTCGAAATTCGTGCTTGGTGCTTGTCCCGGAGTTACTCCGCCGGCGCTTCAGACGTTGCACCTGCGGCAGAAGCCAGCACACGCTCTTTTTCCTTGATCCTGGCGGCCTTGCCGCGCAGCTCGCGCAGGAAGTAGAGCTTCGCTCTCCGGACCTTGCCCTGCTTGGCCAGCTCGATCTTGTCGATCATGGGCGAATGGAGCGGAAAAAGCCTTTCCACGCCCACGCCGTAGGAAAGCTTGCGGACCCGGATGATCTCACGCGTGCCGGCACCCTGGCGGCCGATCACCACGCCTTCATAGACCTGAATCCTTTCTTTATCGCCTTCCACGACCTTCGCGTGCACGCGGATGGTATCGCCCACGCGGAAGCTCGGAATCCCTTCTTTGACCTGTGCCTTTTCCAACGACTGAATGATGTTCATGGTAAAACCTCCTCGCAAAAAACAATTTCTAAATACTAATATCTAAATCCTAAACAAGGGACTTTTCAATTTCGATATTCGATATTATTTAGGATTTAGATATTCGGATTTCGAATTTCCCTTTTCAGTTCTTCCAGTATCTTCCTGTCCTCGTCCATCAGATCCGCCGTCTCCAGGAGATCGGGCCGCTTGATCAATGTTGCCCGGAGCGCTTCCCTGCGGCGCCACTTCTCGATCTCTGCGTGGTTCCCGCCCAGAAGGACGTCGGGCACCCGCATCCCCCGGAATTCCGCCGGCCGCGTGTAGTGAGGATGGTCGAGCAGGCCTTCACCGAATGAATCGCGATACGCCGATTCTTCGTCGCCGAGCACTCCCGGCAGCAGCCTTGCCGCCGCGTCGATCACGACCAGGGCAGCGATCTCGCCGCCCGTCAGAACGTAATCACCGATGGACAGCTCTTCATCTATCAATGAGCCGATCACCCGCTCATCAATCGCTTCATAATGACCGCAGAGCAGAACGATCCTTCTCTTTTCCCCGGAAAGCCCCTCCGCCCGTTTCTGATCGAATATCCTGCCCTGGGGCGACAGCAGGATCGACAGGAGCTCTTCCCCGGGATGTTCTGCCTTCAAGGCTTCGAAAGCCCTGAAGATCGGCTCGGGCTTCAAAACCATGCCGGCGCCGCCGCCGTAAGGGCTGTCGTCCGCGGTCCGGTGCTTGTCCCCGGTATAGTCCCGGATGTTCCGGACCGTTACGTTCAGGAGCCCTTTTTCCCTGCCGCGCTTCAGGATGCTCTCGTTCAGCGGGCCCTCGATAAGGCCGGGGAACAGCGTGAGCACCTCGAAGTTCAGTTTTCGCATGGCCGGAACCGGAACCTCGAAGGTAGGAAGGAAAGAACGAAGGAACGAAAGTAAAGCCGGACTGCCTTCCTACCCTCTTACCTTCCTACCTTCCGATTTAATCGAGCAGGCCTTCCACCAGATGGATGACCATCCGCTTCTGCGTCCGGTCGACCTGTTTGATGATCTCTTTCGTGGCAGGAAGATAGGTCTCTTTCCTGCCCTGTTTCATGACATACACGTCGTTGCTGCCCGTTTCGAACACATCCACGATGGTCCCGAGCTTCTCGCCGGACTCGGAAAAGACCTCCATGCCGATAAGCTCAAAATGATAGTAGCTGCCTTCCGGGAGCGGGACCGCTTCTTCCTGCGGCAGCTTGATGAACCAGCCGTTCAGCTCCTTTGCCTTCTCCGGCGAATCATACCCGCTGAAGAGAAGAAAGAGATTGCCGCCCCCATCAAATCGGACCGATCTGACCTCGCCGGCCAGTTCTCTGCCCGACGGGGAGACCAGGCTGACCCGGCGAAGCTTTTTGAACCGCTCCGGGAAATCCGTCATCGGCTCGATCTTCATCTCGCCTTTGACGCCGAAGGGTTTGATCACCCTGCCGACCGTAATGAGCATTTCGTGCAGCGGGTCCGAATTTCCTCACGGTTGCGCTTTTTTATTCCGCACAGCCTGCACTCGCGCATTCGCGCTCGTTAGCGCTGGGTGCAAGCCTCCGCACTCCGAACTCCGCACTCCGAACTGTTATTTTGCCGCTTCCGCGTGCTGCTTCATGACGCCGACCTTGGACAGGAGCGTCTTGACCGTATCCGAGGGGGTCGCGCCCTTCTTGAGCCAG
>MHEA01000174.1:3066-3168 GCA_001805085.1 Nitrospirae bacterium GWC2_57_9 | reverse complement strand
CATTCTCTTGAGTCTGATTTTTACTGACATTGTTCCACCTCTCTCTGTTAAGACAAATTCTAATTTCGAAATCCGAAATCCTAAACAAATTCAAAATCCTTG
>MHEA01000174.1:0-3005 GCA_001805085.1 Nitrospirae bacterium GWC2_57_9 | reverse complement strand
GTCATGGACTTCATCATCTTCCGCATCTCGGCGAACTGCTTGAGGAGTCGGTTCACGTCCTGCACCTGGGTGCCGCTGCCCTTCGCGATGCGGGCCCTGCGGCTGCCGTTGATAACGGTATAGTCCGCCCGCTCCTTGGGGGTCATGGAGCTGATGATGGCATCCACCCTGGTCAGTTCCTTCTCGCTCTGGCCGTCCTCGGGCAGTTTCATCTTGCCCAGGCCCGGGATCATACCCATGATGGACTGGATCCCGCCCATCTTCTTTACCTGCTTCAGCTGGTTCCGGAAATCGTCCAGGTCGAAAGAGTTCTTCTTGAGCTTCTTCGCGAGTTTGAGCGCTTCTTCCTGGTCGACGGTCTCCTGCGCCTTCTCGATGAGCGACATCACGTCGCCCATGCCGAGAATGCGGGAAGCCATCCGGTCCGGATGGAAGGGCTCGAGGGCGTCGAGCTTTTCGCCCATGCCCGCGAACTTGAGCGGCTTGCCCGTGACCGCCTTCACCGAAAGCGCCGCGCCGCCGCGGGCATCGCCGTCGAGCTTCGTCAGCACCACGCCGTCGAAGCCCAGGTCGGCGTTGAACTTGGAGGCGATGTTGACCGCTTCCTGGCCCGTCATGGCATCCGCCACGAACAGGACCTCGTGCGGCTTGACCCCGGACTTGATCTTCCGGAGCTCTTCCATCAGCGGCTCGTCGATCTGGAGCCGGCCGGCGGTATCGAGGATCACGACCTCATATAAGGAAGAGGCCGCCTGCTTCACAGCCTCCCGGCAGATGATAACCGGGTCCTGCTGATCTGATGCGTATGCTTCGACCCCGACCTGTTTCGCCAGGGTCTTGAGCTGCTGAACAGCTGCGGGCCGCCGCGTGTCCGCCGGAACGAGCATGACCCGCCGGCCGTCCTTCTTGAAGTTCCTGGCCAGCTTGCCCGCGGTCGTCGTCTTGCCCGATCCCTGGAGGCCCACCAGCATGATCACCGTGGGCGGGTTCGGGGACAGGAACAGCTTCGACTGCACGCCGCCCAGGAGCGCCACCAGCTCTTCATGGACGATCTTGATCACCTGCTGGCCCGGCGTCAGGCTCGAAAGGATCTCCTGGCCGACAGCACGCTCCTGCACGCGGCCGATGAAATCCTTGACAACCTTGAAATTGACATCAGCTTCGAGGAGCGCCAGGCGCACTTCGCGCATGGCTTCCTTGACGTCATCCTCTTTCAGGACACCCCTGCCCCGGAGTTTTTTGAAAACATTCTCTAATTTACCGGATAAGGAGTCGAACATGAAACACCTGCCTTGGGAAAAGAACTAAGAATATATAAGATAAGTATCTTATTGTCAAGAGCTTTTTCTGGAAAAACCCTTTCCTTAAGGCTAAGAATACCCCTTCTTGCAGCAGTTTCAAAGTTAAAATTATGTTTGACTATGACTAAAGCAGCAATTATAATAATAACTGCAAATTGAAACATAAGTCCGGCATACAGCGTTGCAACCTTTAAATAAAACTTAATAATCGCCGCCCGGCGATATCTCAAGGAGGGACCGATGTTGCTAAAGAATACCAGCAGCACGGCTTTTGCCTCCGTACTGGCCCTGGGGCTCATGCTTATGCCCGCCTTCCCGTCCAGTGCGCAGGAAAAAGCCGCAGCACCGGCAGCTCCGCAGGCCAAGCCGACGATGGCAAAGATCTGCGGCAACTGCCACACCCCCGAGCAGGGAAGCCTGCGCGGGAATTTCGACAGCGTTGCGTACAAGACCCAGTCCATCCAGATCAAGATCGACGAGTCCACCGAGATCCTGAAGTTCGACAAAGCCAGTTTGAAAGTCGCCAACGTCAAGGGCGAGAACGTCGAAGAGCCGCTCCGGGACATCAAGAAGGGCAAAGAAGTTCGCATAGAGTACACCGAGAAGGACGGCAAGAAGTTCGCCACCCTGGTCGTAGCCAAACCGCCCATCAAAGTCGCTGCTGAAAAGCTGATGAGCACCGCGGACGTGGAGAAACTGGTGGCCCTGGGTCCGGAGAAAGGCAAATATCTCCTGATCGATGCCCGTCCGGCTCCCCGCTTCATGGAAGGCGCCATCCCCACGGCCATCAACATTCCCTTCCCTGCTTTTGAAAAAATGGTGAACAAGCTTCCCCAGGACAAGAACGCGCTGATCGTATACTACTGCGCGGGCATGACCTGAGCAATGAGCCCTAACTCCGCCGGTCGGGCGGAAAAGCTCGGTTACACCAACGTCAAAGTGTATCATGAAGGTCTCCCGGAGTGGACGAAGCGCAACTACACGGTGCTTTCGGCGCAGTTCCTGAAAGAAGCATTCATCGACAAGGACATTCCCCACGTACTGCTCGATGTACGGTCAGCAGCAGCCGAAAAGGGATTCATCAAGGGCGCGGTAGCCATGACCGGAGCCGATATCGCAAAGAACCTCGACAAGTTCCCGCCCAAGGATAAGAAACCTCCCATCATGGTCTATGATCAGAACGGCGGCGGCGACGCGAAAAATGCCGCCCTGACGCTGGTCAAGGCCGGGTACACCGCGGTCGACATCGTAACTGGCGGGTTTGATGCCTGGAAAGCCGCAAATTTCCCCGTTGAAACGGGCAAACTGGCTTCCGCCATCGTCTACGTGCCGAAGCCGCGGCAGGGCGAGATCGCCATCGACGACTTCAAGAAGATCGCGGCAAACACCCCGGCAGACACGCTCATCCTGGATGTTCGGAACCGGGATGAAGGCAATGCGGGCATGATCAAGGGTGCGAAACTGGTGCCTGATGAAGAGATCCTGGACCGGCTTGCCGATATCCCGAAGGACAAAAAGATCGTTACCCATTGCTCGACGGGAGTTCGCGCTGAAATGGCATATCACAAGCTCAAGGAAAAAGGATATGCCGTACAGTTCGTGAACGCAAAGCTCGAGATTGACGACAAGGGCAACTTCGAGATAGAAAAACCCTAGCCTTTTTCCCAGGTGTTCTTCCCCTCACCTTTGCCCGGCGGACTGAAA
>MHEA01000173.1:5608-5716 GCA_001805085.1 Nitrospirae bacterium GWC2_57_9 | reverse complement strand
TCCTGCCCGGCAAGACCCCCTTCGTGAAGGATGCCAGGGAGCTTGATCATTTCTACGGGAGGATCGAGGACCTGCTGGAGTACCTGTCCACTGTCGCCGAGGTGCTGC
>MHEA01000173.1:4729-5382 GCA_001805085.1 Nitrospirae bacterium GWC2_57_9 | reverse complement strand
AAAAAAACTTCTGATCAGCTCCGGCATCGCTCTTTTGGCAATATCGCTGTTCCTGTCGCTGGAGCGGATGCCGGGGCGCCAGGCGCTTGAAGCGCTGCTGCTTGCGCAGCTGGACTCGCCTGCTTCTGCAATACAGCTCTGGAGCGGTCCGCGTCCGGAACATGCCATCATCTATGTGCTCGGCGGATCCCATGTTGGTCTCGAGCGGAAATTCGAGATAACAGGAGAACTGTACCGGAGGGCAGGCGGCTTACCTGTTCTTCTCCTGCAAGAGCCCGGAATAACCGAGTACAACGATCTGCTCGGACGGAATCTGACGAACCGGGAATGGGCCGTGAGGAGCCTGGAAGCCCAGGGTGTACGAAAAGAGCAGATAGAAACCATACCCCTGCCCCGGGGGAAGCTGTTCGGAACCCTGTCCGAGGCCAGGATGCTCCGGGACCAGTCCTTACGGCGCGGATATAAGGAGATCTTTCTCGTCACCTCCCGGTACCATGCCAGGCGAACGTGGCGAACCTTTTCCACGGTCTTCGGCAGCGACCGGAACGTGGTCCTGTACCTGTCGGAAGCGAACGAGGCCGCGAACCTGAAGCAGCTTCTGGTCGAGTACGCCAAAAATCTGCTCTACGACGTGATCGTACTGCCGCTCTCCC
>MHEA01000173.1:4605-4721 GCA_001805085.1 Nitrospirae bacterium GWC2_57_9 | reverse complement strand
GCCGTTCCCGTCCGCGGAATTCCCCCATGACCTCCCGAACGAAACTGCCGCTCCTGCTCCGGCTATGCATCCCGGCCGCGTTAATTGCCCTTCTTGCCGCATGCGGCGCGGACGAG
>MHEA01000173.1:4383-4472 GCA_001805085.1 Nitrospirae bacterium GWC2_57_9 | reverse complement strand
CGGGCTACCCCTACCTTCTGGTGATCGACGGCGTATTCAGCTGCAACGGCGTGTTGGCCCGCGGCTGCACGGACATGAACAGCGGCTCG
>MHEA01000173.1:2220-4368 GCA_001805085.1 Nitrospirae bacterium GWC2_57_9 | reverse complement strand
CGTTATCTCGAGACCTCCGTCTTCGTCCACGAGGTCGTGCATTGGGAGACCGGCATGGGAAACGGCTATCACGACACTCAGCAGTTCAACTGCTGCATACCGGATGAGTGACAGGGGCAAGGTGAGAATCAGGGCAAAGAGAGCACCCGGGTGCGGCGGCAGCCGGACAGGGTATTTGGGAAGGGGCAGGCATGGACAGCAGGATCTGTACGGATATCTGGATCCCCCAGAGTGAGTTATGGAAGAAGACGCGGTATGCGGGAGGTCCGCCCTCCGGTGCGGTTCCGGCCCCGGCCCTGTACCGCCGGCTCCGGCCTTATCTGCGGCTGATCCTCATCCTTGCAAACTTTCACCGCTGCGACTGCGTCGTGAACGCGGACATACGCACGGCGCAACTGCTCGGCCTTATCAGGACCGTCTTCCGGCTGAAATACCCGCGCCATATCGTCCTCGAACTCATGCTCGATGAGGAGGAGGACAGTCTGCGCTGGAAGATGAAAAAGATGCTGCAGCGCCTCTGCTTCTCCTCGGTCGACCTCATCCATGTCTCCTCGCGGCATGAGGCCGATAGTTACGCGGCCCGGTTGAACAAGTCCGCTCACCAGGTGCGCTTTATTCCCTTTCACACGAACATCGCGGAGCCCCGGCCCTTTCCCCGGGGGGATTACGTGTTTAGTGCGGGAAAGACGGGCAGGGACTACGGGGTCCTGGCGGAGGCCGTGCGAAACCTGGCCAAGGAGGTCATTGTCGTGAGCGACCGCCGAAGCGTTTCCGGCATTTCCTTCCCGCCTAATGTCAAGCTCTTCACGGACATACCGTACCGGCAGTACCTGGAACTGCTCTCCCGATGCCAGTTCGTCGTGGTGCCGCTCAAAAAGGCCTGCAGCTCAAGCGGGCAGGTCGTCTTTCTGGAAGCGATGGCGTGCGGGAAGCCGGTCATTGCCACGAAAACGACGGGAACCAGGGACTACATCGAGCCGGGCGCGAACGGATTGCTCGTTCCAGCCAACGACGCCCCCTCCCTGCGCTCGGCCATCGAGACCCTCGACCGGGATCACGCGCTGGCGGGCCGCATCGCGGAGCATGCGCTCGAAAGGGTCCGATCAGAGCATACGTTCGAACGTTATGTAAGCACGGTACTCGATTCGGTCCGGGAGGTCGGGCGGTATCGGGAAGGAAAAAGGGTTCCCGGCCGGCCTGTCAATTATTAAGGGGACCGGCCGAGTTCGGTTATGAGAAAAAGCATGTGGTGTTATCACAAGAAAGTTGAAACAGGCAGAGAGAAATATATTCCAGCGCATAAATCAGGAAGCTTTGACACGGAAAAAAGCCGATCAAATATGATTTTCACTGAGGTTAAGATTTATCCGTGCAAAGCATAACAAATCCGCTGTTATCAGTGCCAAATTCTTGAGGTTTGTTTTCTGCATTTAAACAAACAAATCCATTCGAGGTGATTCCATGAGGATAGCGATAGTGGGCTGCGGCCTGAACTCTGATTATCATCTGAACTTCGCAAAGGAATATCCGGGCGCCGAGATCGTCGGCATCGTGGACCGGGACCAGGAGAAGGCCCGGGCCTGCGCCGATAAGCACGGCATCCGTGCCGTGTTCCCTGGAATCCAGGAACTGGTGGATGCGGAAAATCCCGACGTCATCCACATCGTCACTCCGCCGCGCACGCACGCGGCCCTTGCCCGGGAAGCCCTGGCGCGCCGTTGCCACGTGCTGATCGAGAAGCCGCTTGCCCTGGACCTGCAGGAGGCGACGGAACTCTACGACCTGGCGGAACGGCAGGGTGTCCGGCTCTGCGCCATGCATAATCATTTTTTCGATCCCTGCATGGCCCGCGCCCATCAGCTTGTGCGCGAAGGCATGGCGGGCGAGATCATGAACGTCGAGAGCTATTATGGATTGAACACCCGGATCCCGGCGTTCCGTGAGTACCCGGCACCGAATGTTTTGCCCTGGCTCTATACCCTGCCGGGCGGCGTTTACCACGATTTCATGGCCCATCCACTTTACGTCATGCTGGAATATACCGGGAGGCCGAAGGAACTGAAGGTGATGAAGCGGTCGCACGGGGTCCTGCCCCGGGACCTGCCGGACGAGCTGAAGGTCGTGATCGACGGAGAACGCGCATTCGGA
>MHEA01000173.1:0-2084 GCA_001805085.1 Nitrospirae bacterium GWC2_57_9 | reverse complement strand
ACCTACAACCTGTCGGAAAGCTCGCAGCGGTTCAGCCAGACCGTATCGAACGTAAGCAATTTCCTGCGGGGGAAACTAAAACCCTACCATGGCATGAAGCTCCTGATCCACCGCTTCTATGACGCCGTCCAAGGCGGGGGCGAGATGCCGGTCACCCGGGATCAGGCGCTTCTCGTGATCGAGACCATGGACCGGATCTGGGAGCAGCTGAGGCCCGAGCCGCTCACGTTCGATCCCGTTATCCCGCCGTCCTCTACGCGTGCCGAGAAACAGAGGGTGCTGGTGACCGGGGGAACGGGCTTCCTGGGAAAGAACGTGGTCCGCGGGCTGACGCAGGCCGGCTACCAGGTGCGCGTGCTCGCGCGCAAGCTCTCCCCGATCGAGGGCCTGCGGAACGGGAACGTGGAGATCTATTTCGGCGATGTTGCGGACAAGGCCTCCCTTGCCGCCGCCTTCGAAGGCGTCGACCTCGTGGTGCATGCCGCTGCAGGAACGAGCGGCAAAAAGCAGGATTGCGAGCAGGGGACGCTCCAGGGCACCCGTAATGTCCTCGAGCTGTGCGAAGGCAGGAAGGTCAGGAAGCTGGTCTACATCAGCTCCTGCAGCGTATACGGCGTGGCCGACTGCAAGACGGACCAGCGGGTGACCGAAGGTTCCGCGCTCGAGCGTTTCCCCAACCGGCGCGGCGACTACTCGGCTTCGAAGCAGGCGGCCGAAGACCTGGTGCGCTGGTCGCTGGAGCGGAGCCGCTTCCCCGCGGTGATCCTCAGGCCGGGCACGATCTACGGCCCGGGCGGCGAGGTGTTTTCTCCCATGCTCGGCCTGTCGCTCTTCGACAAGCTGTTCGTCGTGTTCGGCCTCGGCGGGTTCATCCTGCCCTACGTCTACATCGACAACGTGGTCGACGCGATCATCAAATCGCTCCAGTCGCGGGAAGCGGACAACCGGATCTTCAATGTCGCGGACGAGCACGGGATAACCAAGCGGCAATACATGCAGGCCGTCGTCAAACGGATCCATCCGCGCGCGCTCGTCCTGTACTGCCCCCTGGGCCTTCTGTACGCGGCCACCGCGGCGCAGGAGTTCCTGGCGCGGCTGTTGAACCGCGCGCCGTTCCTGACCCGGTACCGCCTGATCTCGTCGCAGCGCAGCGTGCGCTATGACAGTTCGAAGATCCGGGAGACCCTGCACTGGGCGCCGCGGATTTCCTTTGTGGAGGCTGCCGCCCGCATGACGTCGTCGACGGTTTCCGTGTCCGAGGACCCGGGACAGCCCGGCCGGGAATCCGCGGACCACGCAGACGCGGTGCGGGTGACCTCATGAGCCCGGCCGTATTGAAGAACGGGAAGAGCCTTCCGAACCCCCCGACGCAAGACCCATCTATCTTCCACGATAAGGAGTATTCCATGGAACTGCTCGACAGGATCAAGAACCGCTCGGCATCGATAGGCATCATAGGGCTCGGATACGTGGGCCTGCCCCTCGCCATTCAGTTCGTGAAGTCCGGCTTCACCGTCACCGGGTTCGATCTGGACGAGGAGAAGGTCCGGTGCCTGGGCGAAGGCAAGTCCTATATCAACCATATTTCCACCGAAGAGATAAGCACGCTCACGCGCAGCGGCAGTTTCAGGGTGTCCGCGGACTTCGCCGGGCTCAAGGACACCGACTGCGTCATCATCTGCGTTCCCACGCCGCTCAGCAAACAGCGGGAGCCGGACCTCTCCTACGTGCTGAATACGGCCAGGACGATCGCGCAGCATCTCCGCAAAAAGCAGCTGATCGTGCTCGAATCCACGACCTATCCGGGGACCACGGACACCGACCTGCGGGAGGTCCTGGAGGCCGGCGGGCTCAAGGCCGGGCGCGACTTCTTTCTGGCCTTCTCGCCGGAGCGGGAGGACCCGAACAACAGAAACTTTACCACGCGGACGATCCCCAAGATCGTTGGCGGATACACGAAGGAGTGCCTGGCCGTAGCCGATGCCCTCTACAGCGCCGTCGTCGAGCGGACCGTGCCCGTTTCATCCACCCGGGTGGCGGAGGCCGCCAAGCTGCTCGAGAACATCTACCGAGCCGTCAACATT
>MHEA01000172.1:15918-16815 GCA_001805085.1 Nitrospirae bacterium GWC2_57_9 | reverse complement strand
CCGTACATCCCGATATGGATCCCCGTCAAAACAATTTCAGGGCAGGATTGCTGCACCAGGCGATCGAACTCCTTGAAAATGTCCCCCGGTAAGGCGCTTCGGGAATCACCACGGGCAAGCGGAACGATGCAGTAGGTGCACCGGTTGTCGCAGCCATCCTGGATCTTGAGGAAGGCCCGTGTTCGTCCGAAAAACGACTGTACGGGGATATGGTTTTCTGAACAGAGTGCGCGGACATTTCCGGAACAATGCGTCATGATCCGATCAGGCAATGCTGCCTTGTCCCGATTATGGATGACCATTCCGACACCGGGGATCCGGGCGATTTCCTCTGGTCGGGTCGACGCATAGCAGCCCGTGACGATGATCCTGGCACCATGAGCTCGCCTGGCGGCCGACCTGATGATCTGCCTGGACTGAGTATCGCTCTTCCCGGTAACGGAGCACGTGTTGATAACATACACGTCCGCCTCCCCGTCGAAGGGCACGATCGTATTGCCTCTTGACTGCAGGTCCTGGCGGAGGTGATCTGTCTCGTATTGGTTGATCTTGCAGCCCAGGGTGGTAAAGGCTATTCGCATATCCGTCCCGTCAGAGAATTCACGCCCGCATCAATGATCTCGACGGAAACCAGAGATCCTATGAGCGAGGCGGGGCCATCGATGTTCACAGCCTTGTTGCCCCTGGTCCTGCCGGCCAGAGTGCCGCCTTTTTTGCTGTGACCGTCGATGAGCACTTCTCTGCGTGTTCCTATCTGTTCTCTGTTCTTTTTGATGGTTATGGATTTCTGAAGCGCGAGCACTTCCGCCAGTCTCTCCTCTTTCGCGCCCTCCGCGATATGCCCGTCCAGTTTGACCGCGGCCGTGCCCGGCCTTTTCGAATACTTGAACGCCAAGA
>MHEA01000172.1:9955-15830 GCA_001805085.1 Nitrospirae bacterium GWC2_57_9 | reverse complement strand
AGGTAATCCTGCCGGGTGTATTTCCTGTTCATGGCTCGCAAGACATTGTCGGAGCCGCTCTGCACGGGCAGGTGGATCGCTTCGCACACCTTGGAGAGATCCCGCACCGCAAAGATGAGACCCTCCGAAAGGTCCCGGGGATGGGAGGTAACGAACCGGACTCGCTCTATCCCGGCGACCTCGTTGACGCGCTGCAGCAGGCCGGGAAAATCAATGGCCTGTTCCAGCCCTTTCCCGTAGGAGTTCACATTCTGCCCGAGCAGCGTTATCTCCCTGTACCCCTGGCGAGCCAGGTCCCGGACCTCATCGAGGATGTGCTCAGGCGGGCGAGACCGCTCGCGGCCCCTCAAATAGGGGACAATGCAGTAGGTGCAGAAGTTGTCGCAGCCGTACATGATCGAGACCCAGGCTTTTAACCTGTCGGTCCTGACGGTCGGTATCTTCTTTCGGTGATAGTCGGGGTCTCCGGCAATGTCGATGACCGGGGAGGTATTTGCAAGGCCTGCTTCCAGAATGCCGGACAGGCGCGCTATATCTGAGGGACCGAAGATCAGGTCCACATGGGGCGCCCGCGCCAGGATCCGGGAACCTTCCTGCTGGGCGATGCAGCCCGAGACGGCTATTTTGAGGGACGGGTTCCCGTCTTTGAGCGCCTTCAGCCGCCCCAGTTCGCTGTAGAATTTCTGCTCGGCCTTTTCGCGGATACTGCAGGTGTTCAGGATGACCATGTCCGCCTGCTCTGGGTGAGCGGTCAGTGAACAGCCGCGGCCCTCGAGAATGCCCGTCATTCGTTCGGAATCGTGTTCGTTCATCTGGCAGCCGAAAGTAATGATATGGAATGATTTCATCGGGTTATTATAATACTCCGGAGGGTCTATCACAACTGCTAATTCAGGGCGGAACGAGCGGAATGCTGTTATTTCTGGAGAGCAAGACGCACGGGCTCCCCACGCTTCAAAGAAAGCGCCGTGCGTGCGTTCTGCTTGAACAGGAATATTTCCAGGTAGCCGGAACTGTTGAATATGGCCGAAGCTTCGCCCGGACCCGCTTCAGCGTAGAACTTCTTCATCCCCTTTATCTCCTTGCCCGCGACGGTTATCGTAACGGGACCGACCTCGGTCCCCTCGGGAAACAGCGAACGGAGGTCCTTGAACCCTATATTCGTGATCACGTTGCCGAACCGGTCGATGTGAATGACATGCCCTTCGATACCGCCCGCCGCGACCTTGGGAAGAGGCACATTCAGCTTTACATAGTCCTCAACCACGTCTCCGAAGTTGCCTGAGGGGATCCCCTTCGACAGCCAGGACGCGACAGGGGCAAAGATATCCCGTCCGTGAAAGGTCGGTCCCGGATTGGGAAGGAAGTAATGGGCAGCGGTGATATGATGCACCCGGAGCCGTTCCGCCTCCTGATAGATCAGGCTGAAGATGCCATTATCGGGTCCGACAAAATAATAGCTTTCGGTCACGGCGATGATGGGCCGTCTCCCGCTGCCCACTCCGGGATCGACCACGGCAAGATGGACCGTGCCCTTGGGAAAGTAACTGTATGCGGTTTTCAGGGAAAAGGCCGCTTCCCATATATCCTGGGGACCGATCTCATGAGTGATGTCGACGATCTGGGCCTGCTGGTTGATCCTCAGAATTACCCCTTTCATGCTCGCGGCAAAGGAGTCTTTGGACCCGAAATCGCTCGTCAACGTGACAATGGACATATTCCCCCGTGTAGTTCCCCTATGCTGCCTGAAAATATTGGAGGAATAATATCAACAGCGCCTCCCTTTGTCAATCCCGGAGAAAACCGGTTTCCCCTTTTCCTGTCACCTTGACAAAGCGGCAAGGTATGTTATCATTGCCGCAATCGGGTCGTTCAATTCTTCGTGAGGAGGAAGACTGGTATGAAATGGCATAGAGTAATGGTTTTTATTGTCCTGGCGGCTTTATTAGGAGGAGGTATTGCAGCTGCGGCGCATCATGAGGCATCCGCAGAGAAGGGAAAGGCACTCTTCAATGATCCGAAACTGGGCACAACGGGAAAATCGTGCAATGACTGCCATCCCGGCGGTAAAGGCGTTGACAAGGCAGCGGGAAGCAAAGACCTGGAAGACAGGGTGAACGGATGTATCTCGCAGGCACTGAAGGGCAAGGAACTCGATGAACAATCCATCGAGATGAAGTCAATGATACTCTATATCAACAGTCTGGCCGGAAAAGAAACACAAAAAAATAAAAAAGCGGCTTTTGGCTGCTGATCCCCTACGTTCCGGTCCCCCTGTACGACGCAGGGGGGCCGATTATCCTGTCAACAATCTCCCCCAAAGCCGAAGCACCGTAGGGCACGATTCCCAGGATCGGCACACCTGATATCCTTTCGATTACTGCGGGATTCGTTCTTTCGGCAGATCCCGTGCTCTTGTCCTCGGTATGATTGATCACAATGCCTGTTATGGGAACGTACCGGCTTTTCAGCACCCCGATGGTCAGGAGCGTATGGTTTACGGTACCCAGGCCCGGCCTGGCCACGATAAGCGCGGGGAGGCGGAGGTCCTTAGCGAGATCAAGGTAGCTGTAAAGGTCCGACAGCGGCACCAGGATCCCTCCCGCGCCTTCCACTATCATAAACTCGTGTTTTTTTGAAAGATGCCGGAATGAACGGAGGATCTTTGCAGGCTCGATCCGGGACCCGTCCAGGCCCGCAGCAACGGAAGGCGCAAGCGGCCTGCGGAACCGGTATGGGTTCACGTGACCGAGCGCGTCAAGGGAGCCGGCCGCTTTCATTAAGCGGAGGGTATCAGCAGGCACCAACTCTCCTGCACGGCGAATGCATCCGGTCTCAGCCGGCTTCATGACCCCCACATCGGCCCCGTGGCGTCTAAGTCCCTCAGCGATCCTGACCGCCACGTATGTCTTTCCAACTCCCGTGTCGGTTCCGGTGATGAATATGCCGGCACTCATCTTATTCATAAGATCCTGCTGTCCAGATTGAATATTTGTCCCGATATGTTTTTCATGGTCGAGAGCAGATAGATAAAGAGAGCAGCCTCTTCCGGGTCAGAAACCCGGCCGAGCACATTTTCGCGAGTTACACGGTCACGCACCTGCTTCGAAACGGACCCTCCCATTTCAGTGGGAAGATAACCGGGCAGCACCGCATTCACCTGTATGTTGAAGCGGCCCAGTTCCCTGGCCGATGCCTTGGTAAGGCCGATCAGTCCGGCTTTCGATGCAGAGTAATTGGCCTGCCCCTCCCTTCCCTGCACACCGACAAGGGAGGTGATGTTGATAATGTGGCCGCTTTGCTGTTTCTCCATGATCCGGGAAGCAGCCTGGATACAGTAAAACGGACCCGTCAGGTTCGTTTGGTGCACGCTGTCCCAGTCTTCTTCGGTCATCCGCAGCATCAGAACGTCCCTGGTTATTCCTGCATTGTTAACGAGCACGTCGATGCGGCCCCATTGGTCCACCACGCTTGCGAACAGGGCATCGACCTCTCCCCTGTTCTTCACATCCGCCCGGCAAGTGACAGCCTGGCTGCCGGAGGCTATTACGTCCTTCACGACCTGGGCTGCTCCCTGCTCGTGGGACAGATAGTTCACAACCACGCGGTCGCCTGTTCTGCCGAACCTGAGAGCTATGGCTCTGCCGAGACCACGCGATCCGCCGGTCACGACAACAACGCGGGGTATCTCCGTCCTGGTCAAAGGCAGCCTTCCTGTTTTAATCTGCTCAAAATCCGGATCACACGGTCGAGGTCTTCCCTGGAATGGGAAGCCATGACCGTCATTCTGATCCTGGCGGACCCTTCCGGCACGGTCGGCGGTCGTATCGCTGTTGCATAGATGCCTTCATCGAAGAGTTTTTCGCTCAAAGCGGCGGCAGTTTCCGATTTTCCAACGACAAGAGGGACGATCATCGTTTCTGACCGGCCGGTGTCGATGCCGATCGCATGCAGCCCGCCGACGAAATATTCCCGATTCTCCCAGAGTTTATTTTTGAACCCGGATTCCTGTTCAACGATAGCGAGCGCGGCAATGGATGCCGCACAGATAGAGGGCGGCAAAGCAGTGCTGAACATAAAACTTCTTGCCTGGTTCACGAGCAGATCGATCAGGTCCCGGCTCCCCGCCGCGTAAGCGCCGAAGGATCCCAGCGCCTTGCCGAGCGTTCCCATCTGGATAGGGATGCGGCCCTCCAGCCCGAAATGCTCGGCAGAGCCCCTTCCGGTCCTGCCGAGAACGCCGGTTGCATGAGCATCATCGACCATAAGCAGAACATTGTAGCGATCGGCCAATGAGACCAGCCCCGGAAGCGGCGCAAGATCGCCGTCCATGCTGAAAACACCGTCTGTTACTATCAAGGTCCGGTTCGTGCCGGAGCTGCTTTGGAGCAGCCTTTCCAGGTCATAGAGATCGCAGTGCCGGTAGATCTCGGTGCGAGCCTTGCTCAGGCGGCAGCCGTCGATGATGCTTGCATGGTTCAGGCTGTCGCTCAGGATCAGGTCCCCCGGGCCGGCGATCGCGGGGATGATACCGGTATTGGCGGCATAACCGGAATTGAACAGGAGCGCCGCCTCGGTCCCTTTGAACCTTGCTATCCTGAGCTCGAGTTCCGCATGAAGAGCAGTTGTCCCCGATACCAGCCGTGAAGCGCCTGCCCCGCAACCGTACTTGTCCAAGGCGGCACGTGTCGCCTGAGAGAGGGCGGGATGGGTCGATAACCCGAGATAGTCGTTCGAGCACATCAGCAATAAGCGCTCGCCGGCAGCCGTTACGATCGGCCCGCTTTCGGCATTGAGGACCGTGAGCCGTCGCAGAAGATGCTCTCGTTTCAACCGTTCAAGATCCTGTTCGAACATCAGATCCTATCCTTTGAAGAAAATGGTCGACATCCGTGTCAGGCCGGCATTGTCCTGTTCTCTCGATCAAGACTGCTTCTTCCTCCATAAAGGAGAGGAACTGTGCGGCATCGAACTTTTTTCGATCGATAAACACCGCCCTGCCCCCTCGCGCGTCTCCCTCCTTCTTCAAACAGGGAAACCGCACATATCCGGTCAGGCGGGAAGAGACATAACCCGCTGTATATTCCGGATCGTCGGACCAGCACAGTTCCGAAATGAAGCCGGGCGAATCCGCTATTTTGGAAGCAAGCGCAAGTGCTTCATAGGTCCGTTCGTGGACCAATCCCTGCTCGTTCAGGAGTGTTCGCATCTTTTCCCCGGCCTCGCCGGTCCAATCGAATCGGGATGCCCGGACACCGCGCTCCTGATCAGGTTCGAGCCGTTCTCCCGTGCGCGCATCCATTATCATGGCGCCGCGCATATTTCCGCCCGAAGGAGAAGCGCCTCTGGACAAAAGAGAGAAGGCCTTTTCGACGGCATCTGCCCCGACTCCGGTTGCCTGGAGCAGCCGCGCGGCGTCCGCTCTTGCTGCAGCGGGGTCTGCCGACGAATTGAGGGTCGTAACGTCCAGTGCCGTCAAGGAGCGGTGTATAAGTCCCGACAGGTCATCTATCGTGACGACGATATGGTCGGGTGACCGGTCCTTGGCGAGGGCGCGGGAGAGCAATTCCCGGGCAACGGAATCCAACTTATCCGGGGTTACGATCCGTTCGGCTCCCGAAATATGCCGTCCAAGCGCGGAAGCATGCATGCGAACGCTGTAATAGTTCCTGCAGTCCATGGTTTACAGATGAAGTCCGAGGTCCCTGATCATTTTCAGATCGTCGGCAGGGTTGAGTCCGGTTGTTGTCAGGTAGTTTCCGATCATGAATCCATCAGCCCCGGCAATGAAGATCAGGGGGTGGAGCTGGCCCAGAGTCCCTCCGCGCCCGCCGCAGATGCGGATCTCCCTGTCGGGAAGGATAAGCCTGAACAG
>MHEA01000172.1:0-9839 GCA_001805085.1 Nitrospirae bacterium GWC2_57_9 | reverse complement strand
TGAAGGCCATATCGATACGGTCCTGCATGCTCTCGCCCATTCCGAAAATGCCCCCGCTGCAGGCTGAAAGCCCCAGTTCACGGGCATTGTTCAGTACCGCCAGGCGTTCATCGAAACTATGGGTCGTGCAGATACGTGAAAAATAGTTCCGGGATGTCTCGATATTATGGTGATACCGGTGAAGACCCGCATCCCGGAGATAGGCCAGCTGGACCCTCGAAAGAGTGCCGAGCGTTGCGCAGGGGAAAAGTCCGATTTCCCGTACCCGTGCTATCCCCCTGCCTATGTTCTCCAGATCGGCCTGCGATTCGATGCCGCGGCCGCTCGTTACGATGCAGAACCGTCTCGCCCCGTTCTGCCGCGCGCTGTCCGCTGCTTTGGCCATGCGGTCCACGGACACGAGGGGATACACCGGTGCTGTCGTCGCGTGATGGACCGACTGCGCGCAGTAGGAACAGTCTTCGCTGCACGCGCCCGACTTGGCGTTCACGATGGAACAGGCATCGACGGCATCGCCCCGGAACCGCTGCCGGACCCGGCCCGCTGCGGCGAGCAGGTCCCAGAGATCCGGACCCTCTACGCTTGCGAGTCCCGTTGCCGTCTCCGGAGCGATTCCCCGCCCTTCAAGCGCTGATTCGACTATTTGCGATAAATGCTGCCGCAGTTGGATGGTCATGGCTCCTCTTTTACCTGATATTATCTGAATTGTCAACTCGATTGATCAGCAATGGTTAACAACCAGATGTTTTTTAACCTTTCAGATAGTTAACGGATCTCCCGTTCTTGCATGGCTGCAACGAATCTCTTTTGTTCTTATTGAGTTGAACCAGAACTCCGAATATCATACGGGCAAGACAAGCACCAGGGAGTATCTGTTCATACGATGGAGAGTGCCGGATTTTCAGGAGGGAGTGAGGCCGGAAATGATCGAGCGAACCTTCTGTTCCATCATGATTCTTATGGCATCGAGCGATTCGGCATCCTGTGCTTCGAACCGCATGACCAGGACAGGCTGAGTATTGGAGGCCCGGATGAGCCCCCACCCCCGGTCGAATATGGCGCGCACACCATCAACGGTTATCACTTCCCGGGGCGTCTGACCCAGATCCTTGCCTGAAAGGAAAATTTCCTTCGCCTTTTCCACCACCTTGAACTTGACATGATCGGGACAGTCGAACCGTAGCTCCGGGGTGTTGAAGGTCCTCGGCAGGTCCCTGAGCAGCGAGCTGAGCCGTGCTTTCGCTCCTTTTTCAGCTTTCAGTTTTTTCAGGATCTCGACGATGCGACACGCCGCATAGATCGCATCGTCATACCCGAAATAGCGGTCGGCAAAGAACAAGTGTCCGCTCATTTCACCCGCCATTGCTGCATGAATTTCCTTCATTTTGGCCTTGATCAGCGAATGGCCGGTCTTCCACATGATCGCGTTCCCACCGCGGGCACGGATATCGTCGTACATGGTCTGCGAGCACTTGACCTCGGAAACAAAGGTGGCTCCCGGGCGTTCGCGAAGGATGTCCCGGGAAAAAATGATCATGAGCTGGTCGCCCCAGAGGATGTTTCCCTGTTCGTCGACCACGCCGATCCGGTCCGAATCACCGTCAAAGGCAATCCCGGCGTCAGCATGCGCATCTTTTACAGCGGTTATAAGAGCAGTCAGATTTCCGGGAACCGTTGGATCGGGATGATGATTGGGGAAGGTCCCGTCTGGTTCGGAAAACAGTTCTATGACTTCGCACCCCGCGGACCGTATGATCCGGGGAGCTGCCAGACCGGCGGTGCCGTTGCCGGAATCAAGAACTACCCTGAGAGGGATATCCCGGTATCCCGGGAATAGGCCGCTTAGATGGTTTATGTAATCAGGGAGTATCTCCTGGCTGCTGACGCTGCCGGCCGTCTTCTTGAATTCAGGAGCCGATGCCGCCTGCTCCATTATCTTCCGGATCTTCTGGATTTCTTCTCCGTAGATCGTGTCTTTCCCGACGCAGAGCTTGAAGCCGTTGAATTCGGCCGGATTATGGCTTCCGGTGATCATGACGCCGGCGCCGGCGGTGCCGTGAAAAAGCGAGAAGTAAAGGGCCGGCGTGGGACAGAGGCCGATGACGGTCACGTGCACCCCGGCCGAAGAAAGACCTCTTACGATGTCGTTACAGAGGCGCGGTGAGCTGACCCGGGCGTCATAACCAACGGCCGCTGATGCTATCCCCTTCCCCAAGATGTAGGCAGCAAAAGCGGCGCCTAATCCCTCTATGACGGGTGATGTCAGGTCCCTGTCCGCGATCCCCCTGATGTCATATTCCCGAAAGATCTCGTGATTAATCATACAACCTCTTTATTGACCTGCGGAAGCGGCCTTCGCGTGTTCGTTGCATGCCTGTTATAGTCATCGTCGAACCGGACGATGTCGTCCTCACCGAGGTATTCACCGTTCTGAACCTCGATGATCTGGAGCGGGATCTTTCCCAGGTTCTCGAGCCGGTGTTTGGTCGAGATCGGGATATAGGTGCTTTCATTGGGATGAACATCGTACTCGCGGTCACCGTTGGTGACCCGTGCCGTTCCTGCGACCACCACCCAGTGTTCGCTCCGGTGATGGTGCATCTGGTGGGACAGTTTTGCGCCGGGATTCACCTCGATGCGTTTTATCTTATAGCGGTCGCCTTCTTCCAGCACGGTATAGGAGCCCCAGGGACGATAAACGGTGCGGTGGATCAGGTGCTCCTCAGCCTTGCGCTTCTTAAGCTCATCGACGATTTTTTTGACGTCCTGGGCTCGGTCCTTGCTGCAAACAAGGGTCGCGTCAGGGGTGTCCACGACCACCATGTTGTTCAATCCGATCGTTGCTACCAGCCGTTTTTCGGCATACACGATAGAGTTGCTGCTGCCGATGTCGATCACATTTCCCGCCACCACATTTCCTGCCTGGTTGCGTTCAGAGACATCATCAAGTGCGGTCCAGCTTCCCACATCAGACCAGCCGATGTCGGCAGGAATCACGGCTGCCCTGTCCGTTTTTTCCATTACCGCATAGTCGATCGAAATAGGATCGAGACTCTTGAAGACTTCCTTGACGACCTCGGCTTCACGGTCGGTGCCGATATGTTTGCGTATTTCCATGAGGCCCGCATGGAGCGGCGGAATATGCTTTTCGATCTCGGACAGGAGAGTTCCTGTCTTCCAGACGAAGATCCCGCTGTTCCAGTAATATCTTCCGTCCTTCAGATATTCCCGTGCGGTCTCACGCTGCGGTTTCTCCACGAAGGCCTGCACCTTGTAGATACTGCTCAGGTCCGGTTCGGAGCAAGCATCTCCGGCCTTGATGTATCCATAGCCCGTTTCCGGACGGTCGGGTTTAATGCCCAGCGTAACCAGGTATCCCCCCTCGGCCGCCTTTGCGGCAGTCCTCAGCAGGTCGAGAAAATCAGCGGATTTGCGGATGAAATGATCGGCTGCCAGCACTACCATGATGCTCTCCGGGTCTACTTGGGACAGATGCAGCGCGGCAAGGCCGAGGGCGGGAGCCGTATTTTTCGCCTCCGGTTCCAGGATGAAGTTGCCGTCCCAGGAGCGGGGGAACTTTGAGGACAGCTGATGGCTGATGGTGTCGGCGAGCGACTGGTTGGCTACGATAAAAATGTCCTCCATCCGGACCAGGGGCAGGACGCGGGCGACTGTCAGACGAATAAGGGTGTCTTCGCCGCCGATCTTCAGCAGCTGTTTCGGCATTTTTTCCCGGGAAAGCGGCCAGAACCTCGTTCCGGACCCGCCGGCCATGATGATTGCGTACATTTTTTTAACCTCTATTTGAATTCTGGAGTGAGCGCTAAAGCACGCACGTGCTGCCGGGTTAGCGAGCGGATATGTGGCTGTTCCGTCCCTGAGAATCGACATTCCCTGTTGATGCCTTTGAGACCTTTGCTGCAGGGAGCTTCAAATACCGCATTCGAGGGGGGCGCCGCTCATAAGAATATTTGCCCTTTTCCCGGTCCTATGGTAGCATACGGAAAATTTTCCATAAGGGCAGGGTTTATGTTGCTTTCCAGGCAAAGAATCGGTGTAATTATATTGTTTTTGGCGGACGTTGTCATCCTTTTTTTAATCCTTCTGCTGGCTCTTATCATCAGGAATCTTCTTCCCCTGGTAGTTCCGGCGTTCCCTGCATTTTCGGGAAATTCTGCTAATCTATGGTGGTTCTTCCCTATCTGGATGGCTATCATCGCCTATGAAGGAGCTTACACAAAAAAATTGACGCTTTGGGACGAAGTTAAGATGCTTTGGAAAACAACCTTCTTCGCCACCATTTCCATTCTGACGATCATCTCGTTGGGACAGTTGAGCCATTCCGTTTCGCGTACCGTCATCCTTCTCCTGGGCTTATTGTCCCTGATGGTATTCCCTCCTGCCCGGATCGCTATCAAGCGGCTTCTGGTGCGATCGGGGTTGTTGACGAGCAACGTGCTGATCCTGGGCACCGGAGAAACAGCATCACGGGTTTTTTCGGCTTTGCAGCGCGAACCGAATCTAGGCTACCAGGTCGTCGGCTTCATCAAGGCAGCGCCGACGGAAAACAGGAAATACGTGCATGGTCTCAAGGTGTACGGGTATCTCAACAACGTTGAACGGTATGTTCGGAACTGTGATGTGCAGAATACGGTCATTGCAATAGATGGCATTGCAAAAAAAGACCTATCTCAGCTGGTCGACAGATTGCAGCACGCTACCAGAAGCGTTCTGTATATACCCGATTTTTCAGGGATGGCGGTCATGGGCGCGGAACTCGTTCATTTTTTTCAGGACCAGTTCCTGGCTGTTGAAATAAAGAACAACCTTGCCCGGCCCATCAATCAGTTCGCGAAAAGGGCCTTCGATCACGTGGTCAGTCTTATCGTGCTGATTCTTCTCAGTATACCGCTTCTTGTCCTGGCTATTACGGTGAAAGTGTCTTCTCCCGGACCTGTCATATTCAGCCACGGCAGGATCGGGAAACAGGGGCGTCGCTTTCCCTGCTACAAATTCCGCACCATGTATAAGGATGCCGAAGAGAGGCTGAAAAAGATCCTTTCATCGGACCCGAACGCGCGAAGTGAATGGGAGAGATCGTGGAAGTTGAAAGACGATCCTCGGATAACGCGGATTGGAAGGTTATTAAGAAAAACTTCCCTTGACGAGCTTCCGCAGCTGTTCAATGTGCTGAAAGGCGATATGAGCCTCGTAGGCCCCCGCCCTGTCGTAAAAGAGGAGATAGACCTTCATTACAAAAATTCAGCGGCGTTATGTTTCAGCGTGCTGCCCGGTATAACCGGTCTCTGGCAGGTCAGCGGTCGGAGCGACACATCTTATGAACAACGGGTGTCTCTTGATTCGTGGTATGTACGCAACTGGAACCTCTGGCTTGATATCGTAATCATACTCAAAACCGTAACTGCAGTGTTTAAAAAAGAAGGGGCTCGCTGACCGGGGGAAGGGTCAAGGCATCTCCATGCCGTTGTCCTTTTCTGCCGGAAATCGTACGTGCTCGCATCCGGCCCAAAGGCTTCCTCTTATTGATCGGACGTTTTTTCAGCCAGACGGTTGTAGACGTTTTCGACGGAGCTTATCATTCTTTTCCCGTTGAATAATTCCAGATACCGTTCGTATCCTGCAGCGGCGTATTGTTTGAATGCAGCAGGAACTTCCTGATAACGAGTGATGGCGTCAGCAAGCGCATGCGGGTCTGCCGGCTTGACCAATACCCCTGTTTTCCCGTTGATCACGATCTCCCGCAGGCCTCCGACTTCCGACGTGATGACCGGCAGTTCAAGCGCCATGGCCTCAATTGCTGCATACCCGAAGGATTCGAATAAGGACGGTACCATGATCAGGTCCATCCCTATCATGTGCATTTCAGTTTCAGCAACTTCTCCATGAAATAGTATCGCATCCTGCAGTCCTGCTTTGCCAACATATTCCATCAGATCGGTCTTGTCCGGTCCATCGCCGAAAAGATGAAGGGACACCTTCCTCCCCTGCTTTCGGAGCATCTCGATGGCCTTGATCGCATAGATCTGTCCTTTCTCCCGACGCAGCATCCCGAATACTCCCACCCGGATTGTGCCATTTTGCTCAGAAACAGAGCCGAACTCGCTTGCGCGTTCCAGGAGGTTGTTCCTCCCTGGCGGTATCGTGCCATTATAATTAACCATCCAGCAGTCTGAAATCTGCCCTGTTTTGGAATGATAGGCATCTGCGGAATAGCGGGATTCGAAGAGGAAAAAGTCTGTCATGCTGAACAAGAGTTTTTCGGTGAAAATATAAATAGCGTCGGCCAGCGGCGTGAACATCTTATGAACCGATCCGCCGTGAGGTGTATAAACGGATCGAATATCGCATAACCTAGATACCACCCGTGCGTACAGTCCGCCTTTCGCACCGTGTCCATGCACGATATCGACCTTGTGGCGCTTCACGTAGCGCATCAATTTATACAGATTTACGATGTCAAGTAGCCCGGGCTTCTTCTTTATCTTCAGTTTTAATTCACCCGACAAGCGGTCGTGCAAATCGGAAATCTCGTGCCTGAATCGTGTATCGGTTTTTTGCGAATAGGCATAGCTTTGGACGAACCGTGACGGATCGATGCCTTGTATGATGGTATGCACGTGCTTGCGTATGCCGCCGACCGGGTCCCCGACTATTTGCATCACATGCAGCTTGTCATTATTTTGCACTGACGGTCGGTTCATACCTGTATCCTCTTGCTGGTGCGTATTCTCAATAGCAGGTCTCTGCCAGTACGGCCGAGCGGCAGGTAACTGAGCGTGAAAATAAAAAAACCGGTCAGCACGATCTTAAACGAGCGTTTTGAGGCAAACCCTGAAGCAACGGCCTTCCATGACAACAAAGGAAGAAGCAATTTCCTCGCCCCTTTGTTGTTTTCCTGGATCACGAGATTGGCCGCCCGGGATACTGCATTTCTGACCTGCAGCAGTTCATAATTACGGATGTCGCTATCGTCCAAAAGCGTTTTCCGGAAACGGGCTACGTAATCATCGAGAACAAGAAAGAGATCCGCACGTTCGGTCCTTGACCGGGTGTAGTGGTAGCTGAAGCTCTGAGCGCTGACCCGGTAGCTCATTAACGGTTCCTGAATGATCCCTATCTTGTGCTTCTGAAGGATTCTGAACCAAACGTCGAGATCAGCGGAAGAGGCATATTTCTTCCCGTCCCAGGTTCTTATTTCATCCTTGTACACCGATGTTCGCACCATCGCGGACGGACAGATCAGGAAATTCGAGAACTTCAGAACACTTTTGAACACTTCCTGAAACTCGAAGGTCACTTTGTTTCCGGCAAAGACGTCCCTCGGGATTCGGTACCGCCCGATTATGCTGCCTTTTTCGTCAATAAAGTGAGCACCGGTAAATACCGCGCCTGCTTCCCGGTGTTGTTCCAGAAAATCTACCTGCTTCTCGATAATCTTCCGGTCATAGAGATCGTCGGCATGATAGATCGCCGTGTAATCGCCGTTCGCGAGCTGGATGCACCTCGTAAAATTCCCCTCAGCTCCCACATTCTCGCCGAATGGGAATATTCTGATTTTGTCGTACCGCCGTCCATATGCTTCAGCGATCGAAACCGTGTCATCCGTTGAAGCATTATCGATGATGAAAACCGAAAGGTTCGTATAGCTTTGCCGGAGGATCGTGTCGAGCGTGGCCGGCAGCGTCCGGGACGAATTGAAGGTCGGTACACAGACGCAGACGGACGGCGGGCCGGTCATGGGAGCTTCCTTTTCAACAACGGTCTTAACGTCACTAACTGGATGGCGACAAAGTAAAGTACAAAGATCGTGCTGACCGCGATGGAGTGGTAGATTTGACCGCGATCCCGGTTCAGAAATACGGCCAGGGCAAACGGCAATGAAAGGAGTACTGCTTTTCCGATCCCCCGCCTGTTTATGCTGATGGTCGTCATGATCTTTTTCATATCGCCATACAGTATCTGTGTTGTCACGAACCAGCTGGTAACGAGAACAATAGGGATCGTCAACTCAAAAAACGGCCATTTCGAAGCGAAATAGACTCCGAATACTGCGAGCAGCCCGCCGGCGCAATTGGATTTTATGAGATACCTGGTCTGCATTTCCGAGTGTGCAACGGCAGCAAGGATGTTCGTTGACATCCGGAACAGTTCCGCCCAGGCGCCGAAGACCACGTATATCCAGGCACCCTCGAACTTGTCCCCGGCCAGGATATTGACGAGATAAGGCGCAAGAAAGGACAGCATCAAGGTCAGGGATACGTAAGCAGGAATGGTGCCTTCTGCCATGATCTTCCAGGCGGCAGCACGTTTGTCTTCATCGTAAGTGTTGATGTCGCGGTAAAAAAAGGGAAAATAGAACTGATGCAGAACCGATTCAACGGCAAGAGCTATGTTCGAGGAAATGGAAAAGCCAAGGCTTATAAGAGCGAGAAATTCGAGCCCGATGGTGCGTTCGATCACCATTCGATAGGAATGGTTTTGCAGCCACATGAAAAATGTAGCGATGCCCAGCGGAAGGCAAAATGCCGCGACAACGGAAAGATTCTCTCGGGTCATCGTCGCTCGCGCTGCCTTCAGGTCAAGCCTGATGCCGGTCACTTTTGAAAAGTAGAAGAAAGCGAAAACCGTTACGAGCATCTGCGCCAGAAGTGACCCCGTCAGCCAAATGACGGCAGTATGCGCAACGGTCTTGACCAGAACTATTGAGAATCCGAGCCCGAGTGAGAGGGTCAGTAGAGTGAAAATGATAAAACTCACCCGGTGGTTCAGCATATTGAGCGAAGGGATGAACACCTGGTTCCAGGTGGCGAAAAAGACCGAGAACATCATGAAAACCATCAAGTGTCTCAAGTCGATGCTGCTGCCGACACCTGCCGCCTTGTTCAGAAAAAAGACGATAATGACGGATAGCAATGATAAGAAAATCATATAGAGATTGAAAATGAAGAAATTGTTGAAGATGCTTCCTTCATCCAGCCACTGATGCAGCCTTCTGTTTATGTACATGCCGACCGGGTTGACCAGGCTCAAGCCGATGAACATAGCCAGAGAATTGATCAGGTACAGATTGCCGACTTCCGAGGCTGAAAGCAGGCTCGTAAAGGCTCTGACCATGATCAGGGTTATGAATATCTGGACAAGCCTGCCGATGGATATGATCAAGAAATGTTTATCCACGCATCATCTCATGAACGACCGTGTCTGCAAAGGCATCTGCAGAGAATAGACAAGCTTTTTTGCTTTTCAGAAACAGTTCTATATTGTCGAGAAAGGACATATATTTTTTATCGCTCATGTTCTTGAGGTAATCGTAGAGCGATTCGTAATTATCAAACATCCTCTTATCAATGAAGCATTCAGCTGGGATGTGGTCAGTCACATTGCTCGCGCCCCAATATACCGGAACGCACCCTGCGAAGAAACAATCGAATATCTTTTCCGTGATGTAGCCGGGAATGTCGCGGGCGTTTTCGTAGCAAATAGCAAAACGATACCGGGCGTAGACATCTTTTTTATTTGCGGCCGCTCCCCGGAAGGAACGGAAATGTGGTGCAAAAAAACGCGTCAGTAGCGTTATCCTGTTCAAGGCCCTTACGGGCAACGGACCGGAAAAACAATAGGAATCCCAGCCTCTCCCGAAAAACTCAAAATCCCCAGGATGATGTTTTTCAAACCACCGTATTGCCTCCATGCGTTTGGAATAAAGTTCCAAGGGGTGAGAGATTTTTTTGTTGCCTGCAATGAGAGTGCACAGTTTCCTTCCGGAGCTGATTTTGTTGATAGCTTCCGGGAATAGGTGGGAAAAGTTGATCTTGAAG
>MHEA01000171.1:12139-15935 GCA_001805085.1 Nitrospirae bacterium GWC2_57_9 | reverse complement strand
CGCACCTTATAAAAGCCCCGCGACCATGTCTCCGACTTCGGTCGTGGACATGCCCATCTTACCCGCTGCCTGGCTCTTCATCTTCTTCATTGTCGCGATCATGGCCGCCTCAACAGCCTGGGCTGACTTGGCCTCACCCAGTGAATCGAGCATCATCATTGCGGCACCGATGGCTGCCATAGGGTTGATCACCTTCTGACCGGCATATTTCGGTGCGCTGCCGCCCATGGGCTCGAACATGGAAACTCCTTCGGGGTTGATATTGCCGCCTGAGGCAACTCCCAACCCGCCCTGGATCATGGCGCCAAGGTCGGTGATGATATCGCCGAAGAGGTTCTCCGTGACCGCCACGTCGAACCATTCGGGATTCTTCACGAACCACATGTTCGCGGCATCGATATGGTTATAGTCCCGCTTGAGCTCGGGATACTGCTTCGCGCCCATCTCCTCGAATGCCCGATACCAAAGGTCCCCGCAATGGGTCAGCACGTTCCGTTTGTGGATCAGCGTGATCGGTTTTTCTGCGTACTTCTTACTCGTGGCGTTCCGCTTTTTCTTGAGCTCGAAAGCATACTTGAGGCAGCGGTCCACGGTCCGGCGGTCGTAGACCATGAGCTGCGTTGCGATCTCCTCGGTGGTCCCGACGCGGGTCGCTCCCCCGTGTCCGGTGTAGATGCCGCCGGTGTTCTCGCGGATAACCACAAAATCAATATGCTCCGGCCCCTTGTCCCTCAGGGGCGTCTCCACGTTCGGATAGAGCTTGACCGGTCGGAGATTGATATACTGATCGAGCGCAAAGCGGATCTTGAGCAGAATGCCTGCTTCCAGGATCCCCGGCTTGACGTCAGGGTGGCCGATGGCGCCCAGGAACATTGAGTCGAACTTCTTGAACTCGCTGATGGCGCTGTCCGGCAGCGTTTCGCCTGTTTTGAGATAGCGGGCAGCTCCGAAATCGAACTCGGTGAATTCCAGTTTGAATCCGCCCTTGGAAGCTGCTGCGTTCAGGACCTTTATGGCTTCACGCACGACTTCCGGCCCGGTCCCGTCGCCGGGGATGGTTGCGATCTTGTAGGTCTTGGACATGATTTATTACCCCTCAATTTCGAAACTTGATATCGAAATCCTGAACACTGAATAAATTCTAATAGCTGTCTAGCTCAATAAAAACTTTGACCATCTTCCGGTCATTCGCATTCGTTTCGGATTTAGATATTCGAATTTAGGATTTGTATTTCCTTGCGCTGCAATTATCCGTCCGCATTTCGGTACAGCCGCTGTCCCCGGGAAGGAACCCCAATCCGCAGTGGTCCTGTTTCTCCATCAGTTCGGGGTACTCGGCTTTGTCGAGGTTCTTGCTGAAATAGACGCAGGGTTCGCAGCGAGAAGTTCGTGTTGGGTGCTGTTCGTTCGGCCGGAGCGCTTTCATCAGCTTGAAACAAGCAGTCAAGTGGAGCCCCCTCCTGCTGGAGCCGGGGGCCCCTTGAATAACGCGACCTCCCGCGGACTACGGAGCATTTCCTCCGTCAGGGTCGGGGGAATGCGAGTCGCGGAGCTCAGATTCCTGCCTTCTTCCTGGTATACGCCATGAGTCCGCCGGCTGCGAGCAGTTCCTGCATGAACGACGGGACCGGAGCTACTTTAAAGGTCTTGTTCGACGTCAGGTTCCGGATAACGCCTGCGTCCGCATCCACCTCGACCTGGTCGCCTTCGTTGATCCCGTCGACAGCCTCTACGCTCTCGAAGATGGGCAACCCCATATTGAAACAGTTCCGATAGAAGATACGGGCGAAGCTCTTGGCAACCACGCAGGAAACGCCGGCCTCCTTGATCGCGATGGGAGCATGCTCGCGCGATGACCCGCAGCCGAAGTTCTTGTCCGCGACCATGACATCGCCGGGCTTCATTTTCTTCATGAAGTCGGGATTCGTCGAATCCTCCATGCAGTGCTTCGCCAGTTCCCTGGGGTCGGAGGTGTTCAGGTACCGGGCCGGGATGATCGCGTCCGTATCCACGTCAGCTCCGAATTTCCATGCATTGCCTTTGAATTTCATTGAACGTCCTCATTTTCGTAACCACAGATGAACACAGATAAACACAGATAAGAGGTGCAGTTCCTTGATTCGCGTTTATTCGCGTTCATTCGCGGCCAATATTATTTCAGCTCTTCCGGCCTGCCGATCCTGCCCAGCACTGCCGAAGCCGCGGCGATGGCCGGGCTCGAGAGGTATACTTCGCTCTTGGGGTGGCCCATGCGCCCGACGAAGTTCCGGTTCGTCGTGGAAATGGCGCGTTCGCCCGCTGCGAGAATGCCCATATGCCCGCCCAGGCAGGGTCCGCAGGTCGGGGTGCTGAATGCAGCCCCTGCGTCGATGAATACGTCCACCAGCCCTTCTTTGATCGACTGTTTGTACACGGCCTGCGTTGCCGGGATGACGATCATGCGGACATAGGGGTGGACCTTGTGCCCCTTGATGACCTTGGCCGCCTCGCGGATATCCTCGATCCTGCCGTTGGTGCAGGAACCCACCACCGACTGATCGATATTGATGGAGCCAAGCTGGCTCACGGGCTTTACGTTCTCCGGAAGGTGAGGACAGGCGATCTGCGGCTCCATCCCGGTCAGATCGTACTCGCGCACGTCCACGTAGTTCGCCTTTTTGTCGCTCTTGTAGAACCGGTACTTCCTTCGCGCCCGCTTCGCCACATACTTCTCGGTGATCTCGTCGGGCTCGATGATGCCGTTCTTGCCGCCGGCCTCGATCGCCATGTTGCAGATGGTCAGACGACCGTACATGGGAAGTTTCCGGATCACTTCTCCGGTGAATTCCATGGCCCGGTACAGTGCGCCGTCCACGCCGATATCTCCGATGGTATGGAGAATGATGTCCTTGCCGCCGACCCATTTCCCGAGCTTGCCTTTGTAGATGAACTTCATGCTCTCGGGCACCTTGAACCAGGCTTCGCCCGTGATCATGCCCGCAGCCACGTCGGTGCTGCCGACGCCCGTCGAGAACGCGCCCAGCCCACCGTAGGTGCAGGTATGGCTGTCGGCGCCGATCACCACGTCGCCGGGGACCACAATACCCTGTTCCGGCAGAAGCGCGTGCTCCACGCCCATGCGGCCGACCTCGAAATAGAGCGACAATTCATGCTCCCGCGAGAACTGGCGGAGCATGTTGCACTGTTCTGCCGACGCGATATCCTTGTTCGGCGCAAAGTGGTCAGGAATGAGTGCGATCCGCTCGGGGTCGAACACTTTCTTCGCGCCCGCGGCCCGAAACTCTTTGATGGAGATCGGGGCCGTAATGTCGTTCGCCAGCACGAGGTCGAGCTTCGCGTTGATCAGCTCGCCCGGCTGCACTTCTTTCTTGCCGCAGTGCGCGGCCAATATCTTTGCCGTAATGGTCATCATAGGTTTTCGACTATACAATATCCCCTGTTCAGATTCAACTGTTTTTTCGGAAGTTAAAATCAGGATCGTTTACCAGGGCTCGGATAAATTCACGGCGATTCCAGCGCTTTACTCCGAACCCGCACTCCGAACTCGGCTCCTACTTCTGCTTCCCCTTTTTCCAGTACTCCAGCTTGTTCAACGCGTTGACATAGGCTTTTGCGCTGGCGATGATGATATCCGTATCAGCGCCGTGGCCGGCAACCTTCTTGCCCGCTTCTTCGACCTTGACGGTCACCTCACCCAGCGCATCGGTACCTCCGGTAATGCCCTTGACCAGATATGCATCGAGCCTGCTTTTTGTGCCCGTGATGGCCGCGATCGTCCGATACACGGCATCTACCG
>MHEA01000171.1:9722-12126 GCA_001805085.1 Nitrospirae bacterium GWC2_57_9 | reverse complement strand
CCCGATCTGCTTGACGGTCTTGCCGTCCACCTGCATTTCGACCGTGGCCGCCGGCGTCATGCCCGTGCCGCTCTGCGCGTTCAAGCTTTTCAGCACGTAGATCTCCTCGACCTGCTGCGTCTCGTCGGAGACGATCGCCTCGAGGTCCTCGTCGAACACTTCCTTTTTCTGGTCCGCCAGCCGCTTGAACCGTTCGAAAGCCTTGTTCAGGTCCTCATCGGCAAGGTCGTAGCCCATGTCCTTCAGTCGGTCCCGGAACGCGTGCCTGCCGGAATGTTTCCCGAGCACAAGGTGGGTCTTCATCAGCCCCACCGACTCAGGCGTCATGATCTCATACGTGGTCCGTTCTTTCAGCAGGCCGTCCTGATGAATCCCGGATTCATGAGCAAAAGCATTGGCGCCCACGATCGCCTTGTTCGGCTGGACCTGGATGCCCGTGATCTTGGTCACGAGCCTGCTCGACCGGGTGATCTCCTCGGTCCGGATCCCCGTCTCGGCGTTGAAGAAGTCTTTTCTCGTCCGGAGCGCCATGACCACTTCCTCCATGGAGCAGTTTCCGGCCCGTTCGCCGATGCCGTTGATCGTGCATTCCACCTGACCGGCGCCGTTCCGGATCGCTGCAAGCGCATTGGCAACGGCCAGTCCGAGATCATTGTGGCAATGAACGGAAATGACGGCCTTGTTCCCGACCTTGTCCTTGACACCCTTGATCAGGGCGCCGAACTCATCCGGCGTGGAGTAACCTACGGTATCAGGGATGTTCACGGTCCCCGCACCTGCCTGGATGACCGCCTCGACCACCTCGTACAGATAGGAGATATCCGTTCTGGTCGCGTCCATGGGAGAGAATTCGACGTCGTCCACATAGGAGCGCGCATGCTTGACCATCTCCACGGAGCGCCGCAGCGCTTCTTCCCGGGAAATCCGGTACTGGTGCTTCAGATGGATGTCCGAGGTCGAATGAAAAGTATGGATCCGCCGCTTCGGTGCGTCCTTGAGCGCCTCCCAGGCGCGGTCTATGTCCTCTTTGCGCGCGCGGGCAAGGCTGCAGATGACCGGCCCCTCCACTTCGGCGCCGATGCGCCTGATCGCCTCGAAATCACCGGGTGAACTGATCGCGAAACCCGCCTCGATGATATCCACCCCGAGCCGCGAAAGCTGTTTTGCCAGGGTGATCTTCTCTTCAACGTTCATGCTGGCGCCCGGGGATTGCTCCCCGTCGCGAAGCGTGGTATCGAAAATCCTTATGCTAGTGCTCATGCTCTCCTCCACGCCGGCCTGCGCTCAGCCGGCGATTGATGCATACAGAAAGAAAAGAGAGATCCGTTTGTCTCCGTGATCTCTCCGCTATTCACCGTCCAAACCGCTGTAAGAACAGATCAGGCAGAGACCTCCCTGGGTTTCTTCAGGAGGTGGTAAAGCGCCTCGATGAGTCCCGACGCAACATAGCTGATGGCGACCAGGAACAGGACAAGCGAAGGATGATACGCAACGATCGCCAGGAATGCGGCGATGGCCACGAGGATGCCGAAGGGCCTGCGTTGGCTCAGGTTCGCTTCTTTGAGGCTGTGGTAGGTGATGTTGCTGACCATGAGCCCTGCCAGCAGGAACGTCAGAACCAGCACCCAGTAGTCCAGGCGGATGACGTTCGCCATTCCGATCAGCCCGATCTGCTCCAGGATCTGGATGATCTCTTCATAGGCGACCACCGTGGTGGCGATCGCCAGGGCGGCAGCGGGCGTCGGAAGCCCGGTAAAATGCTTCTTCTCGGTGCTGCCCATCTGCACATTGAACCGGGCCAGCCGGAGCGCGGCGCAGGCAACGAGGAAGAAAGAGCCTAGCCAGCCGATCTTGCCGAAGGACTGGAGCGTCCAGGTATAGATCAGGAACCCGGGCGCCACGCCGAAGGAGATGACGTCGGACAGAGAGTCGATCTCGATGCCGAACCGTGTTGCCGTGTGCGTCAGCCGGGCGACCCAGCCGTCCAGCACATCGAAAATGGCCGCCGCCAGGATGGACCATGAGGCAAGCTCATAATCGGAGTTGAACGACCGGACGATGGAGTAAAAGCCCAGGAACATGCTCATGAGCGTCAGCAGGCTGGGAAGGACATAGATGCCTTTTCTCATTTCAACACCCCGATGATGTCCCGTGCGCCCTTGACGCGGTCGCCGATCTTCACCTTGAGCTCAGCATCCCTGGGAAGGAAGATGTCAACCCGCGAACCGAACCGGATGAGCCCATACCGTTCTCCGGGCCGGATCTGATCGCCGGGCTTGGCATAGCACACGATGCGTCTCGCAATGAGCCCCGCGATCTGCTTCACGAGCACCTTCTGTTTACCCGTGTTGATGACCATTGCCGTCTGCTCGTTGTCCAGGGAAGCCTTGTCCACGGATGCCAC
>MHEA01000171.1:283-9708 GCA_001805085.1 Nitrospirae bacterium GWC2_57_9 | reverse complement strand
GGTTGTACTTCACGGCTTCGACGGTCCCGCCGACGGGTGAACGGTTCACATGCACGTTGAACACGGACAGGAAGATGCTGATCTGCTTCACGTCCTGCTTCAGGTAGGTCGGCTCGTAGATGTCCTTGATCACGATCACCCTGCCGTCCGCCGGGGATACCACCAGGGTGTTCCCTTCAGGGATCTTCCGTTCCGGGTCCCGAAAGAAGAACAGGACGAACAGCGTCAGTACGAGGAACACGATCCCCGTGTTCCTCCAGCCAAGCAGGAACAACAGGACCGTAACGACCGCAAGAGGGACGATGAAGATCCACCCCTCGGACGCGACCGGTATGCCATAGTTTTTCATCATAATTTTAGTCAAACCCTAAATTCGAATATCGAAATCCGAAACAAACGCGAACCGATCAAGAAAACTCATAATTAGGATTTCGGATTTCGTGCTTCGTGCTTGTCCTAATTCTTGCTCTTGTCCACCAGCTTATTAGCGGTGATCCACGGCATCATGCTGCGAAGCTTCTCGCCCACGATCTCTATCTGGTGCGCGGCATTCAGGCGCCTGCGCCCCGTCATTTCAGGATAGTTGGTCATTCCTTCGAGGATAAAGCGTTTGGCGTACTCGCCGCTCTGGATGTTTTTGAGCGCCTCCCTCATGGCGGCGCGGCTCGATTCGTTGATCACCTTCGGGCCGGTGACATACTCGCCGTACTCGGCGTTGTTCGAGATCGAGTAGTTCATGTTGGCGATGCCGCCTTCGTACATGAGATCGACGATGAGCTTCAGTTCGTGCAGACACTCGAAGTACGCCATCTCCGGAGCGTAGCCGGCCTCCACCAGCGTCTCGAAGCCTGTCTTCACGAGCTCTACGCAGCCGCCGCAAAGCACAGCCTGCTCACCGAAGAGATCCGTTTCGGTCTCGTCCTTAAAGGTGGTCTCGATGATGCCCGTGCGGCCGCCGCCGATGGCGGAGGCATAGGAAAGCGCGGTATCCTTGGCCTTGCCGGAAGCGTCCTGGAAGATCGCGATCAGATCGGGAACACCGCCCCCCTTCACGAACTCGTTTCGCACCGTGTGGCCCGGGGCCTTGGGCGCGATCATGATAACGTCAAGATCGGCGCGCGGCACGATCTGGTTATAGTGGATGTTGAAGCCGTGGGCGAAGGCGAGCGTCGCCCCCTTCTTCAGGTTCGGCTCGATGTTTTCCGCGTAGATCTTGCGCTGGTGCTCGTCCGGCGCCAGCACCATCACCAGGTCCGCCTCTTTCACCGCGTCGGCGACGTTCTTCACGGCGAGGCCCGCGTTCTGCGCCTTCTTGACCGAGGGCGAGCCCTCGCGCAGCGCCACCGTGACGTTGACGCCGCTGTCCTTCAGATTCAGCGCATGGGCGTGCCCCTGGGATCCGTAGCCGACGATTGTCACCTTCTTGCTGCGGATGATGGAGAGATCGGTGTCTTTGTCGTAATAGAGCTTCATGCTGTCCCCTTTCAAGATCGAATAAATATGAAAAACGGTCTACTTGAACCTGTTCGCGAACTCCTGGTCGCTGAATATCTGATTGATCGCCGCGGAGAGCGCTTCCGACATCGTCGCCTCCACAAATGCGGAGGAGAAGGTGACGTTTGTCCGTTCAAGAGAGCTGTTGACGTTCAACACGCGGACGATCTTCTTCTGAACGGGGTCGGCAGCCACGACACGGACCTCGACCCTCGCCGTTACCTTCGTGTTCGCCACCGAGGAAACGGCCTCGGCCCAGAAGGTCTTGATCTCGCCGCTCAGGACGAGGCTCACCGGCGCGGCGGGAATGCCGGGCTCGGTGAGGTCCCAGCCGGCGAGTTCCTTGACAGTGATATCACGCGCGACAAGCGACCGACGGACCGCGGTCGTCACCTTGTCCGATACGGTCCCCTGCACCACCAGGTCGTTGGTGGTATCGCTCAGGGAATTGAAACGTTTCCCGGCAACGGAATCCGTTTTCCCACGCTCATCCTTGAAGGGGATCAACCCCACGACCGCTTCCGGCGCCCGGTCCGGCGTAACTCCCACCGGGACCTGGTAGACGGCATCGACCAGGATGGGCCCCTTCTGGACGCAGCCGGCAAGCAACACGGACGCGACCAGGACCATCGTTAGAATGCTGCCAAAATGCCGCCGTTTTGCTGATTCTGTATGCTTCATATCCGCACTCCCCATTACTCTCTGGTGATCGCTACTTTACCGGTCCGCACGATCTCCTTGATCCCGATCGGGCGGAGCAGTTCGATGAAGGCCGCCAGTTTCTTTTCATCACCGGTGACCTGGAAGGTATAGGTCTTGATCGTCGAGTCCACGACCCGCGCCCTGAAGATGTCGGCGATCCTGAGCGCCTCCGCCCGGTGCTCGGCGGGGGCATTGACCTTGATGAGACACATCTCCCGCTCCACGAACTCCTTTTCCGCGAGATCGGTCACCTTGATCACGTCGATCAGCTTGTTCAGTTGCTTGATGATCTGCTCCAGGATGCGGTCATCCCCGGTCGTCACGATCGTCATCTGCGAAATGGACGGGTCCAGCGTGGGACCGACGGAGATCGTCTCGATATTGAACCCCCTGCCGCTGAAAAGCCCTGAGACCCGCGACAGCACACCGAACTTGTTTTCAACGAGAACCGAGATGATATGTTTCATAGTCTACCCTTAAACAATATTTGGAACCACGGATGAACACGGATGAACACGGATTTAAAAGCACTTCTCACTCCACACTCCGAACTCCGCACTCCGAACTGATTTTACTTGACTGCTTTCAGCTTCTTTTCTTCCTTCTTCTTTTCCTCGCCGAAGATCATCTCGTTGATGGAAGCGCCCGCCGGAACCATCGGGAATACCTTCTCGTATCTCGCCGTCACGAAATCCATGAACACGGTCTTCTTTGCCTTGAGGCCCTCTTTGAGGACCGCTTCCACTTCCGAGGGCCTGTTGGCACGGAGCCCGATGGCTCCGTAAGCCTCGGCCAGTTTGACGAAATCCGGGGTGCTTCCGAGATCGACCGAGGAGTAGCGCTCCTGGTAGAAAAGCTCCTGCCACTGCCGCACCATACCGAGGTACCGGTTGTTCAGGATCACGACCTTGACCGGGATATTGTTCTCGATCGTCGTGGCCAGTTCCTGGATATTCATCTGGATGCTGCCGTCCCCGGAAATGCTGATGACCTCTTTGTCCGGATGGGCGACCTTGGCGCCGATCGCCGCAGGGAATCCATACCCCATGGTTCCGAGGCCGCCTGAGGTGCACCACTGACGGGGCTTATCGAACTTGTAGTACTGGGCCGCCCACATCTGGTGCTGGCCCACGTCGGTCACGATGATCGCATCGCCGCGGGTGATCTCGTACAGCTTTTCCACCACGAACTGCGGTTTGATGACGTCGTCCGCATACTCGTAGGACAGCGGCCGCTCCTCGCGCCAGGCCTCGATCTGCTTGAGCCAGCTCTTCCGGATCGCGTCCCAGGGCTCCTTGCTCTTATGGAGTTCCTTGTTCAAGTCGCTCATGACGTGCTTCACGTCTCCCACAATCGGGATGTCGACGCGTACGTTCTTCCTGATGGAGGTCGGATCGATGTCGATATGGATGATCTTGGCCTCGGGCGCGAACCCCTCTATCTTGCCCGTAACCCGGTCGTCGAACCGGGCGCCGATGGCGATGATCAGGTCCGAGTTGTGGATCGCCATGTTCGCATAGTAGGTCCCGTGCATGCCCAGCATGCCGAGCGAAAGTTCATGGGTGCCGGGGAAGCCTCCGATCCCCATGAGCGTGTGGGTGACGGGGATCTTGGTGATTTCGGCAAATTCCAGGACCTCTGCTGAGGCATTCGAGAGGACCACTCCGCCGCCGATATAGGCAACGGGCTTTTTTGCCTTCGCGATCGCCTCTGCCGCCTGCTTGATCTGCCACTTGTTGCCGGCAACCGTGGGATTGTAGCTCCTGATCTCGACCTTATCGGGATAATGGAATTCCGTCTTGGCCGTAACGACGTCGCGGGGAAAGTCTATAAGCACCGGTCCCGGTCTGCCGGTCGTCGCGATATAGAATGCCTCCTTGATCGTCCGTGCAAGATCGTTCACGTCCTTGACCAGGAAATTATACTTGGTGCAGGGACGGGTGATGCCGACGATGTCCGCCTCCTGAAAAGCATCGTTGCCGATAAGCGCAGTGGGAACCTGCCCTGTGAACACCACGATCGGGATCGAATCCATGTATGCCGTCGCGAGCGCAGTGACCACATTAGTGGCTCCCGGTCCTGACGTGACGAGCGCGACACCCGGCCTTCCCGTTGAACGCGCATAACCATCGGCCATGTGCACGCCGCCCTGTTCGTGGCGAGGAAGAATGATCCGGATATCCTTCTGCTCGTACAGGACATCGAAGATCTTGAGCACGACCCCGCCGGGGTAGCAGAAGAGGGTATCCACCTTTTCCTTCTTCAGGGATTCAAGAAAAATTTCAGCACCGGTAATCTGTTTGCCTGACATAGTTCACCCTGTTTGAAGCAAATCCGAAACTCGAATTTCGAAATCCTAAACTGATTTTTGGTAATTTGAAATTGTTTAGTAATTAGGATTTCGGATTTAGGATTTCTATTTAACGATCGCTCCGGTATTCGCCGAAGTCACCACCCTGGCATAGCGCGCGAGCCACCCGTTCTTGATCTTCGGTTCCCGGGGCTTCCATTTGGCAAGCCGCTTCCTGAGCTCCGCCTTCGAGAGTTTCACCTCTAACTTCCGGTTCGGGATATCGAGCACGATGCGGTCTCCGTTCCGGACCACCGCGATCGGACCGCCCTCGGCAGCCTCCGGAGAGATATGGCCTATGCAGGGGCCGCGGGTGCCGCCGGAGAACCTGCCGTCCGTCAGCAGGACAACCGCTTCGCCCAACCCCATGCCCGATATGGCGGATGTGGGGGAAAGCATCTCGCGCATGCCGGGCCCTCCCTTGGGTCCTTCATAGCGGATCACGATGACATGCCCCGGTTTGATCCTGTTCGCGAGGATGGCCTTCATCGACTCCTCTTCGGAATCGAACACTATTGCCCTGCCTTCGAACTTCATCATCCCGGCGCTGACCGCGGTCTGCTTTACGACGCAGCCGTTCGGCGCCAGGTTGCCCGTAAGCACCGCGATGCCGCCCTCTTTGTGGTAGGCGTTATCGAGCGTCCGTATCACCTCGGCGTTGCCCACGCGGCCTGCCTTTGCCTGATCGATGATCGATCTGCCCGTCACGGTGCGGGCAGGTTTGAGCACCTTGATGAAGCGGGACAAAACCGCCGGGATGCCGCCTGCAGCATCGAGGTCCTCCATGTAGGTCGGACCGCCGGGCAGCATGCTGCAGAGATGAGGTGTCGTGCGGCTGATCCGGTCGAACATTTCCATGGAGACGCCGATGCCGGCCTCATGGGCGATTGCCGGGATATGGAGCGTGGTATTCGTCGAGCCGCCGAGCGCCATGTCGATGCGGATGGCATTCTCGAAAGCATTCTTCGTCATGATCTTGCGAGGGGTAAGATCTTCCTTCACCATGCCGACGATCCGTTTGCCGCTGTCAAATGCGATCCTGCGCTTCTCGCCTGAGACTGCCAGGGCTGTGGCGCATCCCGGAAGGCTCATGCCGATCGACTCCGTGACACAGGCCATGGTGTTCGCCGTGTACATACCCTGGCAGGAGCCGGGGCCCGGACAGGCGCAGGTCTCGAGTTCTGCAAGTTCACCCCGGGACATTTCGCCTTTCCTGACCTTGCCTACGGCTTCAAAGGCAGTGATGAGGTTCACGCGGCTGCCGCGATAATTACCGGAGTGCATCGCCCCCGCGGTTACCACGATGGTCGGAATATTAACACGGGCCGCCGCCATCAGCATCCCCGGAGTGATCTTGTCGCAGTTGGTGAGCAGAACCAGTCCATCGAAGGCATTGGCCATGGCGATTGATTCCACCATGTCCGCGATCAGTTCGCGGGAAGGCAGCGAATAGTGCATGCCCAGGTGTCCCATTGCGATACCGTCGCAGATGCCGGGCAGACCGAAGAGCTGCGGCCAGCCACCGCCGGCATGAACGCCTTTCTCGATGAACCGCTCGAGATCGCGCATGCCGATATGACCCGGGATGAGATCGGTAAAGCTGGTGGCAATACCGATCATCGGCTTATCGAGTTCGGGCCGGGTAATGCCGGTAGCGAATAAAAGAGACCTGTGCCCTGCCCGCTCCAGGCCTTTCTTGATCCGGTCGCTTCTCAAGGGTCCACTCCTGTTAAAATAATTGACGGCGCCTAAGCCCTTAAGCGCCGATTTTTAAAAAGACTTTCTTTTGATGCTTTTGCACAAAATTCTACTTTATTAACAATTTGTTATTTTTAACATAGATACGGGAACAGAGTCAATAAAAAAATCCCCCTCGCCACAGTTGGCAAAAGGGGGATTCTCTCGTTTTTACAAGGAGTAAAAACACAAAAGGCAAGGGTTCTTTCCCTTGCCTTTCCCGTCGTCAGGCCCGTCCTACCTGGGACCGCCTGATTATTTCCATCATTCTGTCTTTTGCTGCCAGTTTCAGCTTCTGTATCCGCTTCCGCTCTACTTCCTCTTCAGGGGTGAGATACCGGTGGGATTCAAAGGTCATGAGCGAATTTTCCAGTTGCCGGTGCTCCTCTTCCCACTTCTTGTACTCAGGATTTTCCGTCCTGAGCCTTGCAATCACTGCTTCTTCCTTTACCTCCGCATTCATCATAAGTGGCCCTCCTTCAGTAATTAAGTTAGGGACAAGTTCCATGAGAGGTTCGATAAGAGCAATAAGTAGTTTAAAAAAATGTACCACAGTTCCCGTCAAAAGGCAAGAGGACCTGCAATAAGCAATTATCTGTTTTATTTCGTTTCTTTCATAATCCTTTCGACTGCGCCCTGTTCGAGAGTCATGACCACGGCGTCCTCCTCAGGCAGATCGTAATAACCCCGCCTGATGGAACTGCCCATGAAACCAAGGCTGGAATAAAGTTTCTGTGCCCCGCTATTGGATGCCCGCACCTCAAGGAAAGCTTTTTTTGCGCCTTTCCTGTATGCAAGTTTGATCCCGGACAGCACCAGCTTGTTGGCGATCCCTTGGCGCCGATATGCTTCTGCAACAGCCAGGTTCAGAATATGCATCTCGTCTTCCACCGTCCAGAAGACGATATACCCGACCACCTGCTGCCTGTCGTTCATGCGGGTGCGGGCAACCAGAAGCGTGGATACGGTTGTGCTCCGAAATTCTCCAAGGAAAAGATTGCGCGACCAGGGCTGGCTGAAGGACGCCTGTTCGATGGCGAGTACCTGGTCGAGATCCTCCTTTTTCATCGGCTCTATGGTGATCGTTGTCTTTTCTCCCATGCCACTTCCGCCTCGGGCCTCCGGATATAGAGGGGCGCCAATCCTTCAAGGTCCGCCTGCTCTCCGCCCTTGATCAAAGCGAGACCGATCTCCGCAACAGTGGCAGCGGACGGCAGCACGGCAGCAAGCGGCGCGAACAGGGCATTCTCGGAGAACTGCCTTTCCAGCTCGGCTCGATAGATGACCGACGCTTCTCCCGTGAACAGGGTCTTCCCGGAGATCCTCCCCGCAAGATCCCTGATCGGGATCGCTTCTTCGGCCATGATCCGTACCATGCGGTGCCCCTCGAAGCGATACAATGCGGCGTACACTTCGTTCTTGCGCGCATCCAGCATCGAACAGACGGGATACCCGGCAAAGGGAAGGCCTGCTGCCAGGGCCTGCAGGGTGGGAACGGCTGCAACCGGCTTGTGGAGTGCAAGGGCAAGACCCTTCACCGTGGCAAGCCCGATCCTGAGCCCGGTGAACGAACCCGGGCCGATGGCAACGGCAAAAGCGTCCATCTCCCGGATTGAAATCCCCGTGTCCTTGAGCACCCGGTCGACCGTGGACATCAGACGCTCGGAATGGGTCACTTCGATGTTCAAGCTGTACTGAGCGATGACCCCGCTCTCGGAGACCACCGCAATACTGCCGGTCTTGGTCGATGTCTCGATGCCGAGGATGTACATGCCGCACCTTAGCCCAAAAAGAGGGCCCTTGTCAAAACAAAAAGGATACAATAGAGACCGCGAGCCTGCACCAGAGGCGTTGTTGAACAGCGGGAAATTAACAATTGAAAAAGACGGAACAGAAGGGGGAACAGCTACGCAGTAAACAAAAAGCGGAGAAAGGTCGGAGACTTCGCTCAACTCCGCATTCCGCACTCCGAACTCCGCACTCGTCAGTCCCAGACCAGATAGAACCCGTTGGTTTTCCTGATCCTCTCGGCCAGCTTCCCGGCGGTCTGCGGTCCATCACCGCGCACATCGGGGGCAAAGGCATATATTCTGGCAGCGAACTCGTTCAGCGTTTCCGGCTGCCTGATGAACTTCGCCTCGACCCAGTCCGGTCCGGCGCCGGTTATGGCGAAAGAACTGATCTTCTGCTGCTCTTTAAGCCAGGCAATGATCGCGCTCGTGTCCAGGTTGTAGCTGGCCGCTTCCGTTCTCTGGATTTTCAGAATGTCGTAAGAGTTGTTGCCTCGAACCACGGAAACGATGTCAGGGAGGCTTCCGTATCCCCGGTGACTCTTGAAGATGAGGAGCCCCTTCACGCGAAGCCCTGCACGGTACGATCGGATCAATTCGTCGGAATTCTTCGTCCGAACGCTGAAGCCGGCCAGTTTCTGCTGTTCAAATCCCTTCTCACCCTTGAGATTTTCCGAGGGAAAGACTTCGATCACGAAGAAGGGCTCCGCCTCTGCGCCTGCGGACAGCTCGATCTTCCCGATCAATTCGGGGGCGATGGCGAGCTCTGCGCGCTGCTCCAGGGTCAGCACCGGGTTCCTCGGCTTGATGATGACCGTTGGTTCTTCCGGTTTCCTGATCTCAACGGGCTTCTCGGGCTTGCATGCAGGGACCAGCAAGAGCAACACCAGGCTCAGCAGAGCATTTTTACCACCCGTAGCGGACATCGAAGTGTTTAAACTCTCCTTTATAGGTTTCCCATTTGAGATCGACCTTCATCACCTGCGCGCCGGGCGGTCCCTTGTAGCACCAGCCGACGACCTCTTCCACCTTCTTTTTCTCGCCCTCGAACAATGCCTCGACGCCGCCATCGGGAAGGTTCCTGACCCAGCCGCCCACACCGATGCGCATTGCTTCGTCCCGTGTGCTTGCCCGGAAATAGACGCCTTGCACAAGACCATGGATGACGACATGAGCGCGAAGATTTTCTGTTTTACCGGCCCCCACGCTTCACACCTCAGCTCATTCGTGATGTTTGTATTCCTATCGTCGCGGACCGCGGCTGCCGGAGCCCCCTGGGCCTCGTCCCGGACCGGACCTCGTTCCCGGCCCCTTGCCGCCGGTATACTTGCTTTTATTCGGTCGTGGCCCGG